>JAYUMV010000300.1:0-25211 GCA_043762265.1 Chthonomonadaceae bacterium
TTCTCCTTACCGAAAAACCCGCAATGCAGGGATACAGAAAGGGCTCCTCTCTGGTACCTTGCGTGTCATAATACCCGACGTATCTCTACGGTATACCCGACAACGCAACGTTTCTGCAAGCATAAAGACCGGGATTATCGCGGCGAGAGGGCTTTTTATCCCGACCGTTTCTTAGGAGACAATATCAGTTCTATCAGGCGGATCAGGTGCGAGGTCTGCGTAGCTTGAGGAGGGCGCGCTGCCAGGCGTCGCGTTCTGTGCCCCAGGTTTCGCCTCGAAACCGGTAGTCGTTTTTGCGAACGATCTCTTCCAGTTCTGCCTGCAACTGCGCCAGACGGCGGCTTTCTAACTCTCGCAGGCGTGTTGCGGCAGCAGGGCTGGCGGCGCTCAGGATCATCTCGATATGCGCCACACACAGGCCATTACTGGCTTCCAAACGGGACCATACCTCTTCTCGTTCCAATCCTGCGGCGAGCGCCTGCGTGTAGCGGCGCTCTGCGTCGAGTTCGGCGACGCAGGCAGGGCAAGGGGCAAGAGAGGCCGTCTTTTTGGCAAAGGGAAGGCGGCGGGCGGGGGGGGCCTGCCAACCGTCTTGCGTGCGTGCGGCTAGATCGGCATAGAGGATAGCGACGGCCAGAGCATCGCCGAGCGCTGCGAGCAGAGGAGTATGGTGCGGGCAGAATCCGCGCGACTGTCGGAGCCGGAGCCGGGCGGCGGGATCGTTGACAAACTCCGTGAAGAAGGAGCGTACCTGCCGCTCGACGCTGCGCAAAGTCAGCACGCAGATCGGACAGGCCAGAGGGGCTTCGACGGTGTTTGAGGGGCCGTCTGGCGGGCGCATGGCGTCCAGCAGTTCGTGCAGAGAGGTTTCCAGAGGGCTGGGATTATCGGGAGACATGGTCAACGGATTAAGCTCGATGTTCAGGCTGGTAGGCCTCAGAAGCGCATGCGCCAGGGTTTACGGCGTCCGGCAGGATTGGCTTTTTCGGGCTCAGCGACGGGGGCAGCGAGCGTGGGTTCCAGGGAGATCGTGGCTTCTACGTGGGCACGCAGGGAAGAGAGCGCCTCCTGGGTCTCCGAATGCAAGGAGGAAAGGGCCGATTCCGCCATGTCGAGAGCCAGAGCGCCCTCCGTTCGAGGAGGCGGGAGGTCCGGCGATTCTACGGATATTTCCGGGGGCTTCGACGAGGCCGCCCCTTTCCCGACCGAGATCTCCACCCGCGTCGGTTCCGGCGCAGGGGTGGGGGCAGGGTTCGATTCTGGCATGCTGGAGAGATGGCCTGCCGCGACCGCCAGAAAAGAGTTGTCGACCGGATAGGTCCGGATTTCCGCCAACGTGATCGGCGGCGGACTGGGGGGCGGGGAGGGCTCCGGAGAGGCGAAAGCGCTGACATCGAACTCCAGAATCTCCCCGATCACCGTGGAGCCATCGTTAGCGGTCCAGTCCGCAATCGCGCCAGGATTGTCGGATCTGTCTTTCGTATCCTCTTCGGCTGCTGCGGTCTCGGTCGCTTTCGCCTCCACGACGGTCTTTTCCGGCATCGATGGGAGAGGGGAGGCATGTGACGTCTGCGATGAGGTATCTACGGCCTGCGGGGAGGCGGCGTGTTCGGAGAGAGCGGGTGGCTGGGAAGTGGCGGCCAGGGCGTGTACGTGCTGTTGAAGCTCCTGAAGCGTGTCTTGTTGATGCTCCAGGGTGCGATGGACGGCTTCCAGTTGCCGCGCCTGGGCATCGACCTGCCAGTGCAGGGCGGAGATCACCCTCTGATTACTGTCTCCCATCGCGAGAGCGGGAGGCTCCTCCTGCTGCGATTCCAGAGCGGCGATCTGTTCGGCATACTCCTCATTGACCTTCGCCAACTCGTCGTTGCGATGCAGGAGAGTCTGCATCTGATCACCGAAATCTTCGGCCTGATGCTGCAACTCTACCTGCAAGCGTCCCACGGTCAACCCGAAGAGGCCGATGACCACAAAAACAAAAAAGGACGCCAGATCCAGTATCTGCAGGAGGGGGACGTGGCGCTGCGCCCACATCCAGGCGTTAGGATCGGTGCTGCCGCCGGTCTGAAATCCGGTCGCCAGCGCCACCATCAGCAGTGCGGTCGTGAAGCCGAGAAAAAGATAGAAAACGGCGCGTCTTCGCATTCAGCAAGCGTCCTTTCGTCGTGGCCCTATTCTACACTCACGAACGCCAAAAACGCAATAGCAATCCTTGCTCAATCGTTGCTCTCCGTGAACGAGCATGCTCTCGGAGGAGAACCGGCGCATGGTGTCGAAACGCTTGAACAGTTCTACGCAATGCAAAGGCTGCACAGGAGGGACGCGGAGATGGCGGGGGATTCTAAGAAGCGGGAGCAGGCGAAACGGTATACAGGGACGAGCCTGCGGGCGGTGGCGATGCCCCTGGGAGGGATCGGGACGGGCAGTGTGGCGTTGTGCGGGGACGGCAGTCTGCGCCAGTGGCAGCTAAACAACAACGTCAATCACCTCGCGTTTGTGCCGAACAGCTTTTTCGCCATACGCGCCCAGCGCGACAGGCAGCCGGCGGTCGCGCGCGTCTTGCAGTGCGGCGCGCTCTACAAAGAAGATTTCGCCCCCATACCCTCCGTCAACGACTATGTGATTCCGGCCGAGTGCAAACGGCTGCTCGACACCCTGCCCGGCGTCCAGGGCACGGAGTTTGTCGGCGAGTATCCGATTGCGGAGATCCAATATCTCGATGAGGCCCTGCCGGTCGATGTCTCTCTGACCGCCTACTCGCCGTTCTGCCCGCTGGACGCGCAGACTTCGGGGCTGCCCGCTGTCGTCTTTCGGTTTACCGTCCGCAATCCCTCGGAGCACGGCGCTTCCCTGCACATCGCGGCCACCCTGCAAAACTTCATCGGATGGGACGGTATTCAGAACATCGTGGGCGTCGAGTGTCCGCAGTATGGGGGCAACCAGAACCGCAAACTGCGCCTCCGGGGCCTGACAGCGGTGACGATGGACAACGTCAAACTGCCGTCTAACCATCCCAGCAACGGCTCGCTCTGCCTGGCGACGCTGAACGAGAACGCCAATGTCTGCCCGGCCTGGACCGACCTCACGACCTTCTGGACCGATTTCACGCGCAACGGGCCTGCGCTAGCCGGTGATACCCCCTCCGCGCCGACGCCGGAGGGGCGCACCATCAATGGCGCACTGTCTGTTCCCCTGCGGCTGGAGCCGGGGGAAGAGAAGTCGATCACTTTTATTCTGGCATGGCATTTCCCCAATCGGTATGTCAGTTGGGGGCAGGGTTTCAGCGGTATTGAGGACAAAAAGAGCCTATTTTGGCAGGGCAACGCCTACAATACGCGTTTCGCCGATGTGACCGGCGTGGCAGAGTATGTGCGCGACCACTTCGACCACCTGGACCAGATCACGCATCGCTTCCACGACACCTTTTTCGACAGCACGCTGCCCTACGAACTTTTGGACACGGTCTCTGCGCAACTCTCCATCCTGCGCACGCCGACTTGCCTCTGGACGGAAGACGGGCGCTTCCACGCCTTCGAAGGCTGCGGTGGGGCCAGCACCGGGGACTGGCTCTCCTCGGGTGGCTGCTGTCCGCTCAACTGTACGCATGTGTGGAACTACGAGATGGCGCTGGCGGCGCTGTTTCCCGATCTGGAACGCACCATGCGCGAGACCGAACTCTTCCACCAACTGCATCCGACCGGCTACCTGCCGCACCGTGTGACGCTGCCGCTCTATCTGCCGCGCCCCTGGGAGCGGGGCATCGGAGGGCCACACCAGCCCGCGCTCGATGGGCTGTTCGGCATGGTGCTGAAAACCTACCGCGAACACAAACGCTGCGCCGATCCCGCATGGCTGGAGCGCGCCTGGCCGCAGGTCCAAACGGCGATGCACCATGCCATGACTGTGCACGACACCGACGGCGATGGGGTGATCAAAGGCGAGCAGCCCAACACCTACGACATCAGCATCTACGGCCCCAATACCTTCATCGGCACGCTCTATCTGGCCGCGCTCCGCGCCTCCGAAGAGATGGCTCTGCTTCAGAACGACCCTGATCTTGCCGCGCAGTATCGGGAGCGATTCGAGAAGGGCAAGGGTGGATACGACCACATGCTCTGGAACGGCGAGTTCTGGATTCAGATCTACGATCCGGAAAGGAACCCCGAACAGAATTACGGCAAGGGCTGCCATTCCGACCATCTCCTCGGACAGTGGTGGGCGCATGTGCTCGATTTAGGACCCGTGCTCTCGCCTGAGCGCCTGCGACAGGCAGTGCAGAGCATCCTCAAATATAACTTCCGGGAGAACTTCTACGGTCACAAACAGATGCCGCGCATCTATGCCTCCGACGATGAGGCCGGGCTACTGATCTGTTCCTGGCCCCACGGCGGCCGACCGGCGGTGCCCACGCTCTATTCCGACGAAATCTGGACAGGAATCGAATACGAAGTCGCCGCACTGTGTCTGTACGAAGGATTGACGGAGGAGGCGCTGGCGATTCTCAGGGCGGTGCGGCACCGCTACAACGGGGAGCGGCGCAGTCCCTGGAACGATGTGGAGTGCGGCGACCACTATGCCCGCGCGCTCTCCAGTTGGGCGCTCCTGGACGCCGCTTGTGGCTACCACTACGACGCTTCCACCGCCTCTCTGACCATCGCACCTCGCATCAAATCCGAGGAGAGCTTCCGTGCTTTCTTCCTGACCGCGACTGCCTGGGGAACCGCAGAGATCACTGAGACAGCAGGCGAAAGAACCCTCCGCCTGCATACCGTCTGGGGGGAACTGCGGATGAACACCCTTTGCATTACTGGTCTCGGCGCCAACGCGGAGGCGCGCATTGAGGGCGCGATCTTCTCGAGTACCCTGGAAGCGGAAGGAGACCTTACAGCGCTGCGTTTCGCTTCCACAGTGTGTATTTCTGCTGACTCAAGCCTGGAGATTCGCATGTCGGCTGCGTGAGGCCCGTGTGCATAACGTTCTCCTCTTATCGTGTGGCGTGCGCCTTTGCCTCGATTGCATCGAGTGCTTCGGCGATGTCATTCGGCGCACCCAGCGCATGGTGTTCACCACCCCGGAGCGCCTCATAGAGCAGAGAGGCGGCCACTGCGCCAACTGCAGGGCCGACCACATAGATCCAGTAGACCGAGAGGGGTAACGCACCCCCGAAGAGCGCCGGACCAAGCGAACGGGCAGGGTTCATGGAACCGCCTGTGATCGCTCCCCCGATCAGCACGTCAAAGACGACCGTGAGGCCAATCGCCAGGCCAGGCACCGCGCCGTTTGCGCGCTTGTCGGTTGCGACCGCGATAATGACCAGCATCAGGAAGAAGGTCAGCACCGCCTCCACGCCGACTGCGCGCCAGAGCGGGCCGGGAGCCGGGATATGCACCCCATGCCCGCCACCGAAGAAGAGCGCGGCCAGGCCCGCTGCTGTTATACCGCCCAGAAACTCCGCGATCCAGTAGGGCAGAACGTACTTCCAGGGAAAGCGCCCGGCAACGGCGAAGCCGAGCGTCACCGCCGGATTGAAGTGGGCAGCGGAGATGTGGCCGAGCGCGTAGATCATGCCGAGCACCGCCAGACCCGACACCTGCCGAATTGATCGTCTCGCCTGCAACGGTTCCGGCTGAGCGCGCGCACACGGGCAGCGCACGCTCGTTCGCAAGCGCGTTGGTGAAGGCTTCCGCCCTCTGCGACCGTCCGGCGTTATGGACACAGACGAAAAGAACAGTTTTCATCGTAGGAAGAACCCTTTCTGTGGTTAGCAAGTGCAGGACGGCCCGCAGCAGTTCCCGCCCGCGCTTCCATCCGCCGTTTGCAGCGTCGGCAGGCACACATCTTTTGCCAGGCAGTCCGTATGCTTGTATCCCAGGGTGAGCGTCACTGCGTCCTTCGCGACCGTGTAACCTATGACGGGATATTGCGAAAGGGTAACATCCTCATATTCGATCTCGATATCCAAGTCCTGACCTTCCGGCAACACCTTCTTCGCGATGTTGAGCACATCGGCCATCTTCCCGGCCATCAACCGGTGTTCGGTGTCGATCCATACCCAAGCCTGCAACTGGCAGGTATGGGTTGTGTGCAGCCTGCCGCCGCAGTCGATGAACCGCTTCTGCACATGGGCGACTTCCGTAATGTGGAAGCAGACGGGAACCGCGCTTGCATTCGGCAGAACCAGCCGGAACTGCTTTTCGCGGTGCGCTTCCAGCAGCGCCTTAAAAGCGCTCAGTTTCATCGTGCCAGTCGATTCGCTCTCGGCGTATCGAGAGGTAAGAGCAATCGTTTGCATCGGTACCGCTCTGGCGGTTGTGGCCGTCGCCTCCGGTGTGCAGCAGTCCGGGCCGCAGCAGGCAGCGTCCTGACCATTCAGAACGGTGAGGGTTGCAGCGCCGTATTTTTCCCGTACGATCTCGCGCACATCGGCGCTTTCCATGAATTTTATCGATTCTGACATCGCTCTATTTCCTCTTAGCAGCAGCCGCTGCTATCGTTGTTGTCTGAGGCTTCGCCGCCCAGGTAGTTCGCGAGCGCCGCCACCGCCTCACGGTTTACGCCGCAGATCATATTTTTCCCCCGGCGCTCTACGGCAATGAGACCGGCAAGGCGAAGCTCTTTTAAATGATGAGAGATCTTCGAGTTGATCTGTTCTGCTCCGGTTACATGGCAGCAGACTTCACCAACCGTTGGACCCACAACCGGACGCACTTCGCCGCTCTCTTCCACTGCGACCGGGCAGCAGCAGGAACGCAGAAACTCGAAAATATGTAAGCGCGTGGGATCGCCAAGCGCCTTGAACATCGCAACTACGTCTAGTCGCTCATTCAGTTCTTTGCTCATCGTATTCTCTTTCTCATTTCGCGAAATGTTAAAATGATGATACTCTGTTTCCGCTAGCGGGGTCAAGATCATGGCGGAGCATCCGGAGATCGCTGCGCAGGGACTGCGGGCGCTGGCGATCCGGATGCGGCGGCTGATGAAGATGCTCGAAGCGCAGACACTACATACGGTCCAGGCACGCCTCGCGGACTATCTGCTGAGGATAGCGGCAGGCAGAACCTCGTTTGTTCTGGATGAGACCAACGAAGCGATCGGCAGTCGGATCGGGACCGTGCGCGAAGTCGTGTCGCGTACGCTGCACAGTCTCAAGGAGCGCGGCGCGATCGACCTGAATGGGCGCACCATTCGGATGCACGATCTCCCACTGCTGACTAGAATCGCCGAAAGAGAAGACCAGGATATGGCCAGCGTGAACAGGACTCAATGATGGATGCAAATTTTACACCATACGCGAAAGCAAGTTTTGGGGCGGTTGACAGGCGATAGATTGAATCGTCATACTGATGATAAGTTGAGCGGGTAGAGAGACAAATTAGGAGAGTTATGCCTGATACGAAGGAATTATCTGTGATTGCAACCGGGGGACGCGCTTACACCTATAAAGACTGGATACGCGTCGGCTTTTTCATTACGCTGGGCGCCGCTCTGTTTGCCGTTTTAGCACTGGCGACCAATCACCTGTGGGAGGCATCGCTTCAGATCGCCGCGCCCTTTGTGCTCGCCCTCTCCCTTGCGCTGCTGCTCGATCCCATTGTGGATCGTCTGGAACTTACCGGGATGCGGCGTGGATTTGCGGTCTTGGTGGTTTTTCTGGTGTTCGTCGGGGGCATCGCGGGACTGCTTTATTTGGCGGTGCCTGCCCTCATTACTCAGTCGCAGGATCTGATGCGCAATGGTCCTCTCTATATCCAGCGTCTGCGCACGACGACGAACGATTTCCTACACGCGCATCCGCGTATTCTGGGCGTCAAACTGCCCCAAAATTTCGACGCGCTATTTCAGCCGGTTTCGGCCCGCGCATCGCAGTTGTTCAGCGCCTCTGCCGGAAAAGTGACCGGCTACCTTCTCACCTCCATCGAAGCCCTTCTGCAGGCCGTGATCACCCTGATCGTCACCTTTTATCTGCTGCTGGATATAGATCGGTTGCGCGCCCGGTTGTTCTATCTGGCTCCGGAGCGCTGGCGCGGGCTGATGGGCAGCATCGGTAAGGACATCGGCAGCGTCGTTTCCAACTACCTGCGCGGCCTGCTCATCGTCTCCGTCATGTATGGGGTGGCGACGTTCGTGCTGTTACTGGGACTTGGCCTCGTGCACCGGGAAGTGACAAGTTACGCCCTCATCGTGGGCTTCGTCGGCGGTTTGCTCTACACCATCCCCTATATCGGGCCGCTGCTGACGGGTGTCATCACCTTCCTGGTATGCTTTGCTGCGGGGGGAGTTGGATTCGGCGGCGTCGGGATCCTGGTTACGCTGATCCTCAATCAGATTTTCGACAATGTGATCGCGCCGCGCATTCTCGGCGGCGGCGTTGGCCTCAATCCCGTCATGTCTATCTTCGCTTTGACGCTGGGAGGAACGCTGTTCGGTTTGTGGGGACTGTTGTTGTCGGTTCCGATCGCAGCCAGTATTCAGGCGATTCTGTTCCGACTGTTCCCGAAACTGACGACCCCGACGCCTGCCGCATTTTTACGCGCGCAAGGTCTGCGTGCGGACGAAGGCGAGTCTGCGGAGATCCTAAAAGGCGACGACGCCCCCGCAACGCCCCTCTGACAAGGGCCAAAGCAGTTCCGTAAACCCCGCATTGCTCGCGGCTGCGTCTGACTTCAGATTCCAGTCCTCACAAGGCACAATCAGGGGATTATATTCGTCCAAAGGTCGGCGGGAGCAAATAATGACAAATGCCCGACGTTTACTGTGGCAATAATGAAGTCAGAAGTAGGTAAGCCTAAATCAAGCGCTTGAGCCGCAATAAGTACATCGCCATCGAGTTCTTTTGGGTCAGCGGTCGGGGTGCCTGTTTGACGTGCTCGCGCCCAAAGCTTCGATCCTAATCGTAGCGCCGAATCTGAAAGTGGAATATAACGATCAGGAACAGCGTTATTCCAGAGGTCGAGTGCAACAATGCCCTGTGCTTTCCCTGCTCGTTCTAATTCGCGTCTGAGTTCGTAATCGGCGATTGCCGGTACAAGAAAACGATGTCCTGCCCGTCTCATCGCGATTGCCCAGGTAAGCGCTCTTACCGTTTCCGGGGGCCGCTTTGGATTGGTCAACAGCCCAAGCGGGCCAGTATCCAGAAAAACGGTCACGCTTCTTCTACCTCCGGGAAATGGAGTCTTTCCCCCGCTTCCTTGCGCGGCTGGTTCATGTTCTTCTTGAACTCTCGCAGGTCTTCCTCTGCTTCGCGGATAGCTTCTGGGTCGGTCGGCGCTTCGGCAATCCATTGTTCTAACAGAGCAATGGTAGGGTCTTCCTCGACTTCAGGAGCCAGCATAACAGGCAGATCGAACTGCACATTGATTTTATCGCCGGGTCGCAAATGAAGTTGTTGGGCCTCTTCCGGTAAGGCAAGGAGTAGACCCGGTTTCACCTCTGCTGTGTAATGTACAATCGCCATATTTCACCTCCTGATTCGTCTCTGTTGCTTGATTATAACACGATTCGTTCGGTGAGATAGGGGATTGCAATGAATTGTTCAATTGAACAGGTAAGAATTCCGGCCTTCAAAAGCGAAGTACAAGGAGTTCATCCGACAGCGAGTCTTGGGGCGGTTGACAGGCGAAGGGTCGAATGGTCATACTGTGGGAGAGATGAGCGAGGAGGGAGATAACAGGAGCGTTGGCTAGACCGGAGATCGAGGAGAGGACGGGGAGTTCAGAACCGAGACAGGGGGACGAGGCAAAACCTCCGTTGGATCCAGGCTTGACCGGGCGTTCGCTGTTGATCGCCGTGATATTGACGCTACTGGCGGGGGTGTGGATACGGCAGTCGGAGATCGTGGCGCTGGTGACGCAGGTTTCGGAGAGCGTGCCTGCGATTCCGGGCTTGGCCGCGCTGGTGCTGTTGCTGCCGCTGAACGCTCTGCTCAAACGCATTCCCGGAGTGCGGCCTCTGTCGCGCGCCGAGATTCTGGTCATTTTTCTGTTTGTGACGATCAGCAGCACCATGATGGGCGTCGGTATCACGCAGTTTCTGTTCGCATTGATGGGCACCGCCTTCTATTTTAAGAACGACGGTATTCCCTATTCGAAGCCTTATCTGCCCACCTGGTTGGCTCCGCACGATCCCGAGGCGATGCGCCAACTCTACGAGCGCAATCCGGCTGGCACGGTGCCCTGGCATCTCTGGCTGCTTCCGGCAGGGATGTGGCTGCTGTTCTTTATGGCCCTCTGGATCACGCTCTACTGCATGATGTCGCTCTTCTATCGCGCCTGGGCCGAAGAGGAGCGTCTTACCTTTCCTCAGGTGCTTATACCGCTGGAGATGACGGGCGGCGAGAGCGGGCGCACGCCCTTCTTCCGCAACAAACTGATGTGGGCCGGGTTCAGCCTTGCGGCAGTCTACAACCTGGTCAATATCGCGCACGCGCTCAATCCCTCCTTCCCGGCCTTCGGCAAAGAGATCGATCTGACACTGCTGTTTCCCAACTCCCCCTGGAGCGAGATCGCGCCGCTGCATTTCCATTTTCGGCCGGAACTGGTGGGACTGGGCTACCTGGTCTCGACGGAGGTCAGTCTGACCGTCTGGCTGTCCTTCTGGTTGATGAAGCTGGCGGCGGTCGTAGGCGTCGCCTCGGGGGCTACTCCTGGGACCCTGCCCATGGCGCAGGAGCAGGGGATCGGGGCGTATCTGACTCTGTTTCTCATGCTGCTCTGGCTCTCCCGCGCCTATCTGAAGCGGATCTGGAAGCAGGCCTGGAGCGATAAGGAGACGGCTGGGCGGGAAGGCATTCGTTATCGCTGGGCATTCACCGGGCTGATTGTCGGGTTTATCACCGTCTGGGCCTTTATGACTCTGGCGGGAATGGCGGCCTGGGTGGCGCTGGTCTATCTCGTGATGGTGCTCGCTGTAGCGCTGGTTTATGGGCGCCTGCGCGCGGAGGCAGGAGTGCCCCTCGTCTGGCTTTTTCCCTACTATATGCAGAAGAATATGCTGCTCTATACCTTCGGCACTGCCCCGTTTCAGGCCAGCGGCGCGTCTACCCTGCCGGTCTGGGCGCTGTTTACGTTTCTCGCTCGAGGCTATTTCCCGGCGATGACAGGCTATCAGTTGGAGAGTATGGAGTTGGGGCGGCGTGCGGGAATCAATCCGCGGCGGTTGGTAGTAGCGATCTGCCTGGCAGTCGGGCTGGGTTTGATGGTGGGCTGGTACAACCACCTTGTGCCGTACTATCGGTTTGGAGCGCAGAACTTGCGGGGCGGGATGTGGGGAACCTGGATCTCGCAGCCGGAGTACGAACACGTTGCGACCTATGCCAAGAATGGGAAACCGCCGGAGATACCCCGTATCTGGGCGACCTTCGTAGGCGCTGCTGTCGTCTTCACGCTCTGGACATTGCGGCTGCGATTTACCGGATTTCTGCTGCACCCGATGGGGTATGTCATGGCGTGCAGCTATGGCAGTCTGGTCTGGTCCTCTTTTCTGATCGTCTGGATCCTGAAGTCGCTGGCCCTGCGCTACGGTGGCATGCGTTTCTATAAGACGACGGTGCCATTTTTTCTGGGACTGGCGCTGGGTCACTTCGCCATTGCGGGGATTCTCTGGGGGCTGACCGGCGCCTGGACAGGCGACTCGGTACACGGGTACGAAGTCTTCTTCGGCTGATATGAAATGAATTTGCACCACCCTACGAATAGGATGGTGCAAACTCATTTTGGGTAGAACCGCGGGTTAGGGGGTGGCGGCCGATTTCGCCGTAATGGCATCGGCGAAGTTGACCCAGCGGACATTGATTTGCGATCCGGCCTGGAACGCATCCAGCCCCTCCTGCGTCTTCTTGCCGTTGACCATCTGGCCTTTGTACATTAGCATGCCCTTGAAGGCGGCATCGCGTGCGCGGTCGAAGGGAATAGTGGCGGAGGCCTGCTTGTCGATACAGCGGATGATCCAGTAGGCATTGGCAATCTTGGTGGGGCCTAACTGTTCTTGCGGCTTCATACCGAAGATGATTTTGGCCAGTTCGGGAGACTTCTCCAGGCCGGGCTGTCCTCGCTTGATGGCGGGCAACTGTCCGCCGTTCGCCTTACTATTGTCCTCACTGTAAGTCGAGGCGACCGTCGCAAAAGGCTGTCCCTCTTTCAGCGCGGTGGCCGCTTTCGCAATCATCGCCTGAGTGCGGCAAACGACGACGGAGATGAGGACGGATTCCGGGCGGAAGAACTGCGCATTGGGATTAGCCGGATTGATGTTCGCCTCGTAGTACTTTTGCGCCTCCAATTCGGTGACAGACACATTTTTGGTGAGCAGGGCCGTGCGAGCCATGTTGAGACGGATGGAGCGTTTGACGTCCTCCGGGCCCTGATGGCTGCGGAACAGATCTATAGAGAACTTCGTGTCTTTGCTGAGCTCTTTGTATTTGGCTTCGACATCCTGTTCGGGAGGCAGCGCTCCTTCTTTTTTCGCGAACTGAAGAAGCAGAGTCTCCTGGGCGACCGTATGCGCCGTGACATTGCCGGTCGCCATTTCCATGCGATGTTGAAGATACTGAATATCGATCGGTTCGGCGTTGATCGTCGCGACGACGTCGTTCAACTTGACGTGATTCTTCTCCCAGACATATCCCCCGAAGGCGCCTATTCCTCCGACGATTCCGAGACAGACGAGTGCGATGAGAGGCTTGATCCAGCGAGGAAATTCGCGCTCAGCCTCGTCTTCTTCCTCGGCATCGTCCTCTTCGACCTCTTCCTCGTCCAGCAGATCATCGTCAGGGTTATTTTTTTTTGTGCGTCTCAATGCCATTTTGCTTTTACCTCGTCACCAGATGAATATTTACTGCCGTTACACACGCCGTTGCAGGGTTACATCGATTGCCGGGAGGATTGCGCCACGGCCTTGGAATTTATTTTTTGAGCGCAAAGACTATGATCGCGATCACGATCAACAACAACACAATGGTGATCGCGATGGGCGCTGCCGGGACACGCCTTTGGGGTGAAGACTCGGTCGGGCGTGGGGCCAAGGGGACAGGCTCCCTCTGCTTCTGCACGGGTGTCGCTACCGGAACGGCGGGCGTGATCGGTTCGGCGGCTACGGCAGACACCGGGGCACCTAAAACAACGTCACATTGCCAGCACTTCTCTTTTTCCGTTACATCCTGATTGTTCGCACCGCAGTGCGGACATTTGATTTTCGCCATAGGTTTCTTCGGGGAGATCTCTCTCCTGTCTCTCTCTATTCGCGTGCTGGAGCTGAATCTCCTGCCCGATGCGGGCAGGAGAGCAGAATTCGGTATTTGCCCGACTTACCGCTGTTCGATAGGGATCCAGGGAAGGTTGTTGGGGCCGACGTATTCGAGACGGGGCCGGATGATCTTCTGGCCTGGTTTGTACTGCTCGAACATATGGGCGCACCAACCGGAGGTGCGGCTGATAGCGAAGATGGGGGTATAGAGGCGCATCGGCAGGCCCATCTCATAGTAGCAAGAGGCGGAGAAGCAGTCTACATTGGCATAGATACCCTGTTTTCCTGCCGCCAGACGCTCTGGAGTATTGCTCAATTCATCTACAATCGCTTCGATGGTGGATGTCATTTGAAACCACTTGGTATCGTGGTGCAACTCTCCGAGTTGACGGCTCATTTCGCGCAGGTGCGTGGCGCGAGGATCGGGAGCACGGTAGACTGCGTGGCCGAATCCCGGAACTGGAGTGCGTTTTTCGCCGGTCAGCATCGGGCGTACAAAGGCATCGACCTTCTCCAGAGAGCCGATTTCCAGCAGCATCTGCATGGTCTCTTCGGCAGCGCCTCCGTGGCGCGGACCGGAGAGCGTGCCGATCCCTGAGACGATTCCGGAGTAGAGATCGGCGCCGGTCGCGACGGTTACGCGGGTCGAGAAGGTAGAGGCGTTTGCCTCATGGTCGGCGTGCAGAATGAAATCGATATCCATCGTGCGGACGGAAAGCGGATCGGCCTCTTTTCCGGTAAGCATATAGAGGAAGTTGGCCGCGATCCCCAGGTCGGCGCGAGGCGCGATCGGTTCCATCCCCTGGCTCAAGCGTTCGATGGCTGCGACGGCGGTTCCAATGGCGGCCTGCACTCGCAACGCTTTGCGCTTATTGGCCGTTACCGAGTTGTCGCCGTGATCAGGATCATACATCCCCAGAGCCGAAACCGCAGTGCGGAGTGCATCCATCGAGTTCGCCGTGGTTGGAAAACCACGCAGCAGGTTCAGGACCTCGGGCGACAGCGTTGCGTGCGCGGCCAGTTCGGATCGAAATGCGGTCAACTCCGATGCGGTGGGCAGGTTGCCGTTCCACAATAAATAGACCACCTCCTCGAAAGTGGCGTGGTCGGCAAGATCGTGAATGTTGTAGCCCCGATAGTACAGGTGGCCTTCGGCTTGGACATCGCAAACTTCGGACTCGCCGATGACGACGCCTCGCAACCCCCCCGCTTGCGTGGTCATATTCCTCTACTCCAATTCTGATAAAGTTTAGGTGATGTGACTGCAAAACAGCCTTTACATTCTAGCACGTTTGCGCACGGTTTGCAATGGCGATTGCAAGCAGTGCACCCCTCGGGTATAATGCTCTTCAGGGGTGGTTTCGAAGGATACCTTTCTGAGAGCGTCGGAGAGGTGGAGAGGCGGGCGGATGCGGAAAAAGATTTTACTGCTCGGAGCACTGCTGATAGGACTGGGATTGGCAACTCCTGCGCAGGCGCTGACTCAACGCCGTATCAATACGATCGCGGCAGGGCTGTTTCAGATCCATTCGGCGCTGGTCGAGGATCCGGGGATACGCCGACCTGAAGAGCCTTTGCCGGTCTACTTCGGCCGCCTGCTCGCCCTGCAGCCCGGTGAAAAACTTACTGCTCGGCACGTCAGAGTCGCTGCTTATCTGGCGCTGTTGGATCAGGCCGCCGCACGTACCGCTGTTCTGCGGAAAGTTCCCTCTTTACAGGCAAGCTCCGCGACGAATCGCGCGCTCTGGCAGCAGATCAGCCTGAATCTCCGGAATGTGCCTGCGGAGGTGGCGAAAGCGCGGCTCGCTTGGGCGCGCGAAGAGGCAAACCCGAAGGCGCCTTCCGAAACCGCCCAAACCTTCACACAGACCCTCTGGCATATTCAGAACGCCTACGCGGCTTTGCGCGATGCGCTTCCCTGAAACGATAGATGTGAACCCTTCCCGACGATTTCCCGACAAAATAAGTAGAAGAGAGAGTGGCAGCACGTGATTTCGGCAAAATGGCGGCAGCAAACAGGGGTGTGGGTTCTGCTGGCGGGCTATAGCCTCCTGGGAACCGCAGGGCGGGCAGAAGAGACGGTCGTTTCGGCGTTGACCCGTGCGGAGACTGCGCTGTCGAAAATGCAGGCCGACGACTGGCGCGAAGCCATGCGACTGACGAAGCTGGCGATCAAACAGACGCCGGACGATCCGACCCTCAATGTGCTCAGCGCCGCGATCCTGCTGCATACCGGCGATTCGAGTACGGCGCTTACTTTTTTGAAAACGGCGACCGCTTCCGCCCCGGACGACAGCCTGACGAGCTATGCACTGGGACTGGCGCATCTGGCGCGAGGCGACAATGCTGGCGCTCTGGAGCTTTTTGATCGGTCCGAACGTAATGGGGGCGACCGCGCTCGTCTGCTGATTGCGCGGCGGTATGCCCAGTGGATTCGGGGAGCGCTGGTCTCGGTCGGCGGGACGGAACTGTCTCCGGATCTGGTGCCCGCTCAACGCGCCTTACAGGCGATGACCGCGCTGCAGCAGGGGGACCATAAGCAGGCGATCGTGCAGATGCAGGCTGGTCTGGAGGCGCTGCCCGGCGACCCGATCGTGCAGAACGAAGGGCTGTTGATGAGTTTCGAGGCCGCGCATCCGCTGACCAGCGGCGCCGCCTCATTGCCTGCGGAGGCCAAACCCACGCCTGCAAAGGAGCCGGAGATGACCGGCAACGTGACGCTGACGCCGAACGAAGTCCCGGTTTCTACGGTCTATGTCTCGTATGCGTTGGATGGACAGGCGCTCGGAGTAGTCAGCACTGCGCCCTTCGGTTATACCTGGGACTCCCGTCGTGCCTCGAACGGTTGGCACGAACTGACCATTACCTTTTTTGATCGTGACGCCCGCGAAATGAGCCATACGGCCCGTAAACTGCGCCTCTTCAATGTGGGCAGCAGCGCCGATGCCGATAAGGAGCAGGAGGAACGGGTGCGGACGGCGCTGTGGCAGGAGTTGACGCTGCGGCCCGCTCGGTGCCAGTGCGGCTATACGCTGGCGACACTCTACCGGGAGGCGGGGAACACACTGGCGGCCCGAGACTGGTTTGCGCGCGTGGCAGCGCTGAACGCTACCTACCACGATGTACGTGCGCAACTGACGGCCTGCGGCGGCATGGGGCAGGCGAAAGCGGCGGTTTTCGGTGGCCTGACCAGCGAGCGTGTCATCGCTCTCACCTTCGATGATGGTCCGAAACCCGGCCTCACCGAGCCTCTGCTGGAGATGCTGACAAACGCCCATGTGCCCGCGACATTTTTCGTGATTGGGAAGCATGTGATGGAGTATCCGGAACTGACGCGCCGCATTGTGGACGCCGGGATGGAGATCGCCAATCACAGCTATACGCATCGCAATCTGACGACACTCACCGCAGAACAGGTGACGCAGGAGATGCTGGAGACGCAGGCGGCCATCATGAGCGTCACCGGGAAGATGCCACGCTTCATGCGCCCTCCCGGCGGCAACTGGAACCCGGCCGTGGCCCAGGTCGTGCGGGAGTGGGGGCTGACGCCGTGTATGTGGACCGTCGATGTCTACGGTTCCGAAGTGCTGGGCGCCCAGCAGGTCGCCAATGCCGTCTTGCGGGAAGTGCAGCCCGGTTCCATCATCCTGATGCACAACGGCAAAGAGAGCACCTTGCAGGCGCTTCCAACGATTTTGCGTGAATTGAAGGCTCGCGGTTACGCCTTCGCCACAGTGGATGCGCTGGCCCGCCGCCGCTCCGCCGCCCAGCAGGCTGGCTCCGCACCGGGCCAACTGCCTCATCGCGGCGAATAAGAGCCGCGTTAGGTGCAGATTCGTACGAAATAGGGGATCCGGGAGAAATTTCTCGTCCGGTGCATAGACAGATACGCTCGTACCTGATATAATCTCTATCAACTCACAGCCATGAGACTCAACTCTCCAGAAGGGAGCCTGACAATGTATATTCGCAATGGTCGCCTCAGGACGTTTGCCGTGCTGGGTACACTGACGACACTCGCTTTCAGTTCGGTGCAAGCCGGTCAAATGGGAGGAAGAACCGAGAGTCAACTGCTTGGTATCTCTCTCCGTTCCTCTACTTTCCGTGATGTCCTGAAGAAATACGGTCAACCCGACGAGGTCCAGGGAGGCGGACCGTTCCTGCCTCTTCCGCCCAAAACGGTTGCGACGAGCGGGGGCGATGTGCCATCTGGTCGTGGGGCGCGCGGTGGTACGCCTACCATGCCTGGCCTGCCAGGCTCCGGTGGCGGACCCGGTTCCGGTGGCGGTATGGGCGGCGGTGGCGGTGCAGGCAGCGGCAAACGCGCGACCAGTAAAAACGGGTTCCCAGGCGAGAACGATGGCAATGCGGGCGGTGCGCCCGGTGGCGGACCCGGTTCCGGTGGACGCGGCGCGGGAGGTTCTCCGGGCTATCCCGGGCAGGGAGTTCCCGGCGCGGGCGGCTATCCTGGTCAGGGGATGCCTGGTGCAGGCGGCTATCCCGGCCAAGGCGGCCCCGGCTCCGGCGGCTATCCTGGTGCGGGTGGTCCCGGCTCCGGCGGCTATCCTGGTGCGGGTGGTCCCGGCTCCGGTGGCAAAGGCTTGCCCGGTTTTCCGGGTGGCGGTGATGGCGGTGGTCCAGGGAGCGGCGGACCGGGGATGCCTGGCACCGGCGAGAGCGGCGGAAACGATCAGGCGGGAGATCTGCCAGCTACCGAATCGACGTGGTGGTATCACAACCTTCAAAAAGGCTATCATATGTCTTTCCTCTTTAATAAAGACGGACGGGTCATTCAGATACAGGAATACGGGATGGCTTCCCTGCATAACAGCCGAACCCGCCAGGGTATCACGCTTGGCTCGAACATGACGCAAGTGCTCTCTCGCTACGGTTGGAGCAACGATGGCGCCCATAGCGGTGAGAATGTCATCATGCGCTATGGCGGAGCCGACAAGGTAGCATTCCAGATGGTGAGAAACCGCGTCCTGGGAATCACCGTTGCAGTAGGACACTAAGAAGATCGGTCGGCAGTTCGGCGTTCTGCCGACTCGAGATACTGAGGAGATTGTTATGCGAAGAGGAATGGAATTGCTTGTCGGCGCGGCTGCCTTGTGCGGTCTGCTGATGCTTACGCCACAACCGTCCAGAGCGGCCGGGGTTGAGAAAAGCCTGCTCGGCGTCCGCATTTTGCAGACCTACCGCGAAGTGCTGAAACTTTACGGAGCGCCTACGCGCGTCTATCGGATCACCGAAAAAGTCCTGGTCGTGGAGTCTCTCGGTCCGGATGGTGATCTGACCGGCGGCATTCGCAGCCTGGGAGACGCCGGACCTGGCGGAATGCCGGGCGGCGGCCCCAGCAGCAGCGGCCCCGGCAGTGGCGGCGGTGGCGGTGGCCCACGTGCCATGTCGGCGCCCGGTGGTAAAGGCGGCGATGGTCCCGGAATGCCGAGCGGCGGTCCTGGAGGCGGTCTCGGCAGCGGAGAGGACAGCAATACGACGTTCGGGCAGGCAGGCGGCTATATCTGGGCCTACTACTACCCTTTTACGGAGAAACTGTACCTGTTTATCTTCAATGCGCAGGGGCGACTGCTCGTTACTTTCGAGCGCGGACGCTTCGGCGGCGGTGGGACCTCCAACGGGATCAACCTGGGATCTTCCCTGAAGTCTGTCTATGATCAGTATGGCTGGCCCGATAATGTGGAAGAGCAGGGGCCGGGCATCGTCCTGAACTATAGCCAGAAACACCATCTGCTCGTTGCCGTCCTGAAAGGCAAAGTCGTCGGCCTCGCGGTCAGCCTGTTCGAACTGCCCAAACTTCGGATGCTTGCCATCAATGAAGAAGGCAGTGGCGGTGGCGGCAGCGGCGGCAGCAGTAGCGGCGGCGGTCGCAGTGGCGGCAAGGGCGGGGGCACTAGCGCTGCGGGCGGCGCTTCCGCAAACTGATCTCGCATTCCCTCTTCGCAAAACCGGTGCCGGGCAGCGCGCTCCTTTCAGGACGCGCTGCCCCTCTTCTGTATCTCCCCCCATTCCGCTCCCGGACGCAGGAAACTGCTGTAAAAGGGTAAAATAGCGGAGAGAAAAAGCCACAAGCGTGTTTGTCATGTCCCAAAAGGAGACCTCTTTGAATCGTTCCAGAACTCTGTATGGCGCGACCAGCCTGACCGCGTTGCTCTTGTTTGTCGGTACGAGCGTCCTGCCTGTCACCGCGCATGCTCAGACCGCCAACCCGTTCAAGCCACCCCGAGCCACCCCTCACTATGCCCGCACTCGGGACTATCATGTCAGCAACCTCAAACTGATTTTCAATATCGATGCGAAAGATCACTCTGCACACGGTGTCGTGACGCACACCCTCGCGCCGTTGCGGGATGGATTGACAGGCATTGTTCTGGATGCCGGTGAAAACCTGAAGATTTTGGGCTGTAAACTGGATGGAGCGACCGCAAAATTCAGCCATGCCACCGAACTATTGACGATTCAGCCGAACGTCCCTCTGGTGCGCGGCAAAGCGGTAACCGTCGAGGTGACATACGATATGCCCCGGAGCGGCAGATTCGGAGGCGCCAACGGCGCAGGGGGAGTGACGTGGATCGACCCGCGATCCAATGCCCCCGACCGCTCTCCGGAGTTCTGGACACAGGGTGAGACGGATGGGAACCACCACTGGGTGCCGTGCTACGATTCTCCCAACGATAAATGCACGTCCGAAACCATTACGACTGTTCCCGACAACTGGGAAGTCGTCGGCAACGGTACGCAGTTCCCGACCACCCACGACCTGGCGAAGCATACCAAGACATTCCGCTGGAAAATGACGCAGCCGCACTCCACCTACCTGCTCTCGCTGGTCGCCGGAGAGTTGGAGGTGGTCAAGGACACCTGGGAAGGCAAGCCGCTCTACTATGTCGTGCCGAAGGGAAAGGGCATTTTCGCCAAGGCCACGTTCGGCAACACGCCCGACATGCTCTCCTTCTTCTCCAAGACGCTCGGTGTTCCATACGCCTGGCCCAAGTATGCGCAGTGCGCCGTGTTCGACTTTCCGGGCGGTATGGAGAACGTCAGCGCGACCACTCTGGGCGTCTATGCCATCACCGATGCCCGCACCGGCCTCTGGCCCTCCTCCAGTCTGACGTCGCACGAACTCGCCCATCAATGGTTCGGCGACCTGGTGACCTGCAAGGACTGGGGCGACGTCTGGCTCAATGAAAGTTTCGCAACCTTCTTCGAGATGCTTTATGAGGAGCACCTGCGCGGTAAAGAGACCTACGACGGTGAAGTGGAGAGCAACACCGCTGGCTACAAGCGCTCGGCGCAGCGCACCCTGCATCCTCTTTCCACCACGCTCTATCCCAGCAACGACGCAATGTTCGACCAGGGCACTACCTATGACAAAGGCGGCGTGATCCTCCACATGCTGCGCAAACAGATGGGCGATGCCGACTTCTTCCGAGGGCTCGGTCACTATCTGAAGACCAACGCCTATAAACCGGTCGATGCCGCCGATCTGATCCAGGCCTTTGCGGAAGAGACCGGAGTCAATGTCGAACCCTTCTTCGCGCAGTGGATCTTCAAGCCCGGTATGCCCGTGCTGGACTACTCCTGGACCTACGATGAGGCGACGAAAGAGGTGGTAGCGCATGTAAAGCAGACACAGGATACCTCCGACGGGATTCCGGTCTACAACATGCCGTTGAGCTTTGCACTGCTGCGGGAGGGCTCCACCGGGAACGTCGAGCGCATCAAAACGACGCTCACGCAGGTCGATCAGGAGTTCCGTTTCCCCGCAGCTACAAAGCCCAATGCGGCGCTGATAGACCCGGACCACGAGCTGTTGAAAGATCTGACCAGGAAGACCTTCGATAGGGCGGAAGCGCCGACCATTTTGCGCTATGCGCCCTGCCATCTGGATCGGCGTACCGCGCTCTCTGTACTGGCTCCCGCCGGATCTACGCCCGACGCCGCGACCGTGAAACTGCTGACGGACACGCTTCGGACAGAGCCCGGCGATATTGTCTCCAGCGGCATCCTGACGATGCTTGGCAACTTGAAGCAGGAGGATCTGCGTCCTCTCTTCCGTGCCGAATCCAAATCCAAATCGTCTAGCCGTCGGATCGCTGCCATGAACGCTCTGGTTCAACTCCCGGCTACCAAGGAAGACATCGCGTCTCTGCATACCGTTGCCATGAGTGACACAGAGACGTATCCGGTGGTCGAGGCGGCGCTGAACGGGCTGAGCAAACTGGATGCAGGCAACAGCATCGACGCCTTTAAACACCAGGTCGGAATGGCTTCGCTTAACGACCGGCTGGCGAGCAACGCCGTGTCGGCGCTGAGCCGGAACAAAACCGATGCGGCTGCGCCTGTCTATCTGGCCGCGACTCTGCCGACCCACCAGATCCGCGTCCGCACCAAAGCGGTCGATGCTCTGGCGGAAACGGCTCTCAACGATCCGACCATCCATACCACGCTGCTCAAACTGATGGAAGAGAATACGCCCGCGCTGCAGATCTCTGTGGCACGCGCCTTCCGAGACCGCAAGGACAAAGAGGCGGTGCCTGCGCTGCGCAAACTTGTGCAGACCAGCGCCAACAAGGACGTGAAAGAGGCCGCTGGCGATGCTGCGGACTCCATCGAGGGCAAATAGCCTGAAAAGAGTGAGGAGGAGCAGTATGCGAACAGCAGTCGTTCTGTTATTACTGGCCAGCACGGTGTCCATCCGGGCAGAGGGTCTGTTTACGGCGGAGGAGCGGGCGCGTCTGGTGACGTTCTGGAATGCGCCAGGGCGATGGCGCGTCGGGCCGCTGCCGGACGCTGCCTTGCGTGGACCCTGGCAGGTTCGGCTGACGCCGGACGGTTCGACATGGCTGCTGAAATATCAGATCGCTGCCGGCTCTGCTGCGGCTCCTCCGACGCAAGAGGCGACGGCGACGCCTGCGCCGACCGACGTCTGGAAAAGCTGGGTGAAGACGAAGATCGATTATGACCGCTGGCAGGCGCAGCAGGCCGCCGATGCGGCCAATGCGGCGCTCAAACCGCCGGTAGACCCGGTCGATCCGGCCAAACCCACCGACGTAGCGAAAGCGGACGGAACGGTTGCTGCTGTCGCTGCTCCGCCTTCGCCAGGCCCGATACCCGCCGATCTGCTCGCCGCCGCAGGCAATCCTCCCGCCTTTGCCGCCGCTGTCGCTCCTCTTTTGACAACGGTGACGTTCGAGGACGGCGAAACCTTGAACTATCCGAGTCACATCGCTCTGCCGAAGGCCTTCGCCTACTATCGATTTCCCCAGGGGACGGTCGCCTATGGGCCTCGACTGACGGATCTGCCGCCTGCGGAAGTGGACGCGCTCTTCAAGGTCGCAGGCATGACGCCGTCCGAGCAGAGGATCGCTCTTGCGGTCTCAAAACTCGAGGGGGGATTCGAGAGCGTCAATACCTACGATACCGGCTATGTCTCGGTCGGCTTTATTCAGTTCATTACCCATGAGGATGGCAAACACTCGCTGGCAGAAGTCTTGTTGCGGGAAAAAGGGGAGCATCCGGACGACTTTGCCCAAGATTTTCATGCTTTCGGCCTGGATGTGACCCCGGACGGAGTTTTTACGGTGGTGGACCCGGCGACGGGAGCGGAACTGACCGGCGCGGAGGCGGTGCGCAAGACGGTGGAAGATAAGCGGCTGGTCGCAGTCTTTCAGCGGGCAGGAAGGCACAGCAGGACGTTTCGTGCGGCGCAGATCGAGGTCGCCAAGGCCCACTACTGGCCTACGGACGATCCCTTCACGATCCTGGTCAACGGCCAGATGTTGACCGGTAAGGTCTCCGACGTCATTACCTCGGAAGCGGGAATCGCCACGCTTTTCGACCGTAAAGTGAATCGGGGCAGCATTAAACCGTTTGAGGAGGTGCTGACGAAAGTGATGACGGCGCACAACCTGACGCAGTTGAAGGATGCGGCTGCGTACGAGAAAGAGATAGTCGCCGCACTGAAATATCGTACCGACTATCTGCAGGACACGACCTTGAGCCAGCCCCATTGAGACTTTGTTGGGTAAGAGCGGAGAGGACAGGATTCGAACCTGCGCGCCCTTGCGAGCGGCCTGTTTTCAAGACAGGTGCCATAGACCACTCGGCCACCTCTCCATATCGTCTCCCCAAGTATAACCTAAACGCGTCTATTCGTCAATGTAGAAACCGGTCGAAACTCCGGTTTTGTCGTATGAGGACCTATGCAGACCCTGCTTCACGAGCCTAGTTGGACCCGCTTTGCGCTTTCCGCCAGCATCGGTGGGATCTGTTTGCTGATCCTATTGGTGTTGAATCTGGTGGGGCAACGCGGGGATCGTATCAAACGCGCGGCTTCCAGCGATTTCATTGCGGAGATGCTGCGTCAGGAGAAACCCGATAACGCCATGGTGCCCCGCCGGGTCGTATCGCGGCGGGCGTACCGGATGCGGCTGTTTGGAAGGTTTGCGTTTCAATGGGTCCTCGTAGGAATTATCTGTTTGACGGGTATCGAGACGATCCTTGCCTACAAGACGGTGACGAATTTTGAGGACGGTCTGCTGCGGTTTCAGCAGCGCCACTATCCGGAAGCCATCCTCTCCTACAACATGGCGCTTGCGGCCGACGATCATTCTGCGAATGTGTACTACTACCTCGGGGTGGCGCTCCTGGCCAACAGACAGTCCGAGCTGGCACTGGACGCTTTCCAAAAGGCCATTAAACGCAACCCAAAACTAGAAAAAGCACACATCGACTACGGCAACGCTCTCTTTCAGGAAGGGCGTTATAAGGATGCGCTGCTGTCTTATAGGGCTGCCCAGCGGCTTGCTTCCCATGATCAGATCGCGGCTGCCGACATTGCTATCGCCCTTCAAGCGCTAGGCAAATTAGAAGAAGCCATGCCGTTGTACCGCCAGATCGTCGAGGATATTCCTAACGATGCCACTGCCCGCCTGAATCTGGCGAATGTCCTGGCTCATATGCATCGGTATCCTGAATCGGAAAAAGAGTTCCTGCTTCTTTTAAAGCAGCGCCCTGGCAACGCCGTTGCCCGTCTCAACTATGGCATCGCGTTGCGTGACCAGGGCCGAAGCAACGAAGCTTTACGGCAATTTGTGATGGCAACCGAACTTGATCCCCACGATATGAACACACAGTTTCAACTTGGGAAAACTCTCGCCGAACAGGGAGATTTCTTGAACGCTGTCGTGGCCTATCAGCGGGTCATCTCTTTGAACCAAGACTATATTCCTGCTTATTCTGCTCTTGGCGACGCTCTGGAAAGAGACGGGAACCGGAAAGAGGCCATTACTGCCTATCGAAACTGCGTCAAAAGGGCCACCTCTTTGACACAGTATCGCCAGGAAGCGATGCGTGCCACCGAAGCCCTGCGACGATTGCATGCCAAACCCTGAGACAATGCCTGCATGAGAGGCGAAGGTGGCTGTCACCGAGGGAAGCCGAGGTTTCCGGCCATCCCTGAGAGTGCGGTGAATAGGCGCCTTCGATCCGCGAAGGCTGCCGTCCGAGTGGACGAGGAGGAGTAAAAGGTGAATCTGATACCGGAGCCACGCTGGGGCCTGGTCTACTATAGTTGGGGGCTCTGCAGCGTCTGCCTGCTGATTCTATTGGCGATGCGCATCCGCAATCAACGCGGTCGCAGATCTTTCTATGATGCGGAAGCCTATGCAGAAGAGATGGAATTGGCGAAAGCGGATATCGTCGCGGTAGCGGCTCCAGGGAAGCGACGAGGATTGAAACTGGCGCGAGATAGCGCCAGTTCGAATCGCCTTATCACCTACTTGGTCGCATTAGTGTTGGCAGTGGTGACCTTGAGCAGTTTTGGATATGGCGTGGTGGCCTACGTGGCCATCACGACATTCGAAGAGGGCAACCGCCATACGGCGGCACGCGAGTTTGAAGCGGCCAAGCGCGACTACTACCGCGTCCTGCGTCTGTGCCCGGAATCGATCAAT
>JAYUMV010000301.1:0-10094 GCA_043762265.1 Chthonomonadaceae bacterium
TCACTCCCCGCAACTCGATAGCTTCGCCCGTAGCCCGCGTTGGATACATAACCCCGCTCATCACATCCTCTGCGGGAATCGAGAACAGGCAAGCGACAAACCGCGCGTAGGCGGCGGCGTTCACGGTAAGTTTCTTGACCTGGACGGAGGGCGTGTGGAACTCATGGACAATGAAGACGGCGGTGGCTATTTCGTCCTTCTCTGCTTGAATGACAGTCCCTGACACTCCCGTCAGAAGTTGGTAGCTCAGATCGCACCAGGGACCAACATCGGGCCTTGCATTCGGGCCGAACACGGTCCTCAGTAACTTTTCGATTCGCTCGGGAACACGCGTCCGCTTAGAGCTATTTTTCATCTGCGTCCAGTAGTCCCCGACAATCTCTCCAAATTCCTCGTCCGCCTTGGCCTCCACGCAGATGAGAACCTCCCTGCCGTCCGCTGACCCCCTCAGCAGCAAGTCGTGGTTGCAGCCCTCCCCCCGCACGGGCAGTGAAGTCACGAACTCGGGATACCCTTCGCGGAACACGATCTCCGCGAGCACGGGTTCTGTTGCGAGCAGATATTGCATCTCGGGCGGGCACTGGGGTGTCGCGCCGATGAACCAAGCGCAGGCAAGTTCCATCGCGCTCCGCCCCACCTTCCAGTGATCACGGTGCTTCGAGGGTCTTTCAATATAAGGTTCGACATCAGTACATCCATTCAGCGACGGAAAAAGGAGTCTATCTCACAGATCCATAGGCCAGCGCAACGCCTCATCGCGATCCGCATAGGCGGTGCATAGCAACTGCTTCACCCCCACATTTTCCCCACATATTGCCTGTGACGGGCTGGTACACAGAGGTACAGTTGAGAGTGAACAGTCAATAGGAAAGGCCGTTTCGGTACACAAAGGTACACGAAACGGCCCTAAAATTCTGCTGAGCTAACGGGGATCATTCATAAAACGAAGGGACCAGAAGCCCCCTCGACAAGATCAATTATACTCAAAACGCGCCGACCTGTCAAGGCTCCAAATCGTCCTTTGCGCCCCATCCACACATTTCCCCACAATCAGGACGCTCCACAGCGTCACCATCATGATCAGACAGGGGCTACCTAAGCACTTCTAACTTTCCTTTGTCACTCACCGAAACAATTGTTCCCTGAGCCAACCGTGTGGCCTGCCTGTCGATTTCACGCCACAACCGCACAAGCCAAGCGGCCTGCTCCCACTTATTACGGTGCAGGAAGTTATCCTTCATAAAAAGCGCGGTCACATGGGCATCTTTCAGGGCAGCAAGTTCTGCGGGAGGGCGTCGGATCGCTCTGTCGGCAGTGACGACCGTCCAGCCTTTCTGGCCGACGTACGGAGGCCAATCTACGTCCGCAGTGTCAACAGGAAAGTCCTCTTTGAGATGCCGTGCATCGACATCCAAGGCTTTCAGCAGTATAACAAGCTTGTCGGAGATGTTGTTGTCGAAAAAGTACGTCACGTTATTTTGAGGGAGTGCTCGAACTCGACCGCCTCTTCGACGGATGCGACATCCACGCTATACCAACCCGCAATGTTCTGAACCGTCTCACCTCCCCGAGCCATCGCATACAGAACGGCAGTTGAGACGCCCGACTTGGCGTCAATGGGTTTTCCGAACGAGCGTCGCGGGTCAAGGACGACATGCCCGTCTTTGCCGTTGGGCCAATAACGGCGCGGCTCGAAATCCTCATACTCAACCTTTTTGAAAAACGGGCGCGCGAGACTGTCCATGACCATTTGACTACGGTTCAGGTCTTGGAGCAATGTAAGACGCGGGACGCCTTCGACGCCCTGAACTTGGAGTGTGGCAAAAATGCTTTTGCCGTCCGTCTCGAACTGTTTGATAGCGAAGGGATGGTTCGTGTGGTACATTCCCGCCGCTTTCTCTACCGCCGCTCGGATCGTCTGCAAGGACACGCCAGCGTCACGGAAGATTTTGACCATGTGGAGTTCGAGTAAATCATTGAACGTAAGAACGGCTTCCCCGTCCAAGGGAGGCAGGTCACGGTTCAATATAGGAGGAGAGTTGTGTGTTTCGCCCTTAACTACAAAGGGGTAGCCTTCAGCCCAACGTCTCAGCGTCTTTGAATTGACGCGAAGCAACCGAGCGGTTTCAGATAGCGAATAGAGGCCGACATCGAGTAATGGTTGTTGCATGGGCTGTACCTCTTTTCTGAAATAGTATTCAAATGTCTACTTTAAAACTGTTTCACGTAGTATACCGCACAGGGACTCCATGTGTCTAGTCAGGGGCAGGGCTGCCAACGAGATCAAAGACCGTGCTAAACCTCTGGAGGATACGACTCTGACGATGGCCGCACTCCTGGACAGGATTCTAGCTTTCAGAGCGGCTTGGGTAATTGGCTACAGCGGGTGGAATAACCATGTATTCATGATGGCTTTGAAGCGCAGGTTACTGTCTCCATTGCCCTTCAACTTGTACTGGTTTTGTTTCCGCCGCAGCAACGTGGCGAATTTGCCGCTGTGGTTGCAGAATCACGCTGACGTATATTTCGTCGTTCCACCAGAGGAAATTGAAGAAACGATTGTCGCCTCCCGTGAAGAGGTAGACGGAGCCAAACATGATCAGGTCGTAGAGGCTGATACTGCTCCCACGGGCAACACTCGTTCGGAACCAACTCTCGATGCTACCGTAGTCCTTGACGCTTTGGTTAGAGAACTAAAGGCAGACACTCCACTTTTCGCCAAAAACCCGCTTGCCTTCTATGCCTCCCAACTTCGTGACGCTCTGCCACAGGAAGATGTGGCAGAGGGCGACGTCTATTCCCTCCGCAACTTGGTCGCCCGTGTAGAGCGAGCGATGCGCAAAGAGGCCGAAGACGCGAAAACGGCTAAGGAGAATGAGGAGCGGATGGATAACATGCGCGATGCACTGGGACGCGCACAATACGACGAAGCGGTGAAACATGCGCAAGAGATAGAGCTAGCCAGCCTGGATGAGGAACAATTGCGCGAACTGTTGAAGGCTATGGATACTTCAAGCCGTGCTATGCCAGACAACGCCCCGCTCAAGCCGAACGCGTGTGACTTGGTTGTTTCCTGCTACGACGTTCTGACCCGGAAGAAGAGGCTTACTCAGGCGGACTCAATCCAGGCGACGGTCGTGGGCGCGCTTAACATTAGAGGAAATCTCCATTTCGCTCTCAGGAGATATCAGGAGGCCATCGAGGTATACAATCAGGCGCTCACCCGCTTTGAGGATGCGACAGACCCCTTGGTGTTAGAAAGTTTAGGGTGTGTAACGACGAACAAGATCCTGTCACTCAGGAACTTACTTCTATTTCAGGATGCGGTTGATGCCAGCGATGCTTGGTTGCAAAAGTACGCGGGTTCAGTTGAGCTTCGGCTTCTCAATTCAAAGTTTACGGCTTATAGTTTCAAGGGCCAAGCACTCGTAAGCCTAAAGCGCTACCACGAGGCGCTAGAAGCGTTCGCACACGCAACTACCCTCGCTGACGGAGCGAACAATCTCACCGATTACACCAAGAACGAACTCGCCACTATGAAGAAGGTAGAGGCGCAGGCCCAGGGCTTTGTTGAAGCCACCGCTGTTGCTGCAAATCCTCCCGTTGTTGAAGTCGCCGCCAGCACAGGCGGGCAAGCAGAAGGGGCTTCTGAATGCTGACGCTGTTCGGCGGCATTTGAGGACAATCAACAGACGAAGAAAACGGCTTAAGAAGGCAAACATTACCCCCACATTTCCTTACAGCGCTTCTTTTGCCGTGGTTGGCACGGGGTCAGGTCTTGACGCCTCGGGTGCGGGGGAGGGTGACGCCAGGCGGAGCAATCAGGGCATTGTCGATCAGTCGTGTGGAGCCGAAACGGACGGCGAGCGCAACGAGCACCGGAGTTTCGGTCAGGCTCGCCACAGGCTGCAGCGTCTCCGGATCAACCAGAGCGATGTAGGCCGGGTTTGCCAAAGGCTCTTCCGCAATCAACCTGGTGAGTTCCGCCAGCAAAGCCTTGGGGTCGGAAGCGCCGGAATGAATCTGCTCCTGTGCATATTTCAGGGTGCGCGAAAGCACGGGCGCGGCCTGGCGTTCGGCGGGGGTCAGATAGACGTTACGCGAAGACATCGCCAGTCCATCGGCCTCCCGCAGGGTCGGAACCATTACGATGTCGGCAGTCTGGTTGAGATCGCGGGCGACACGCTCGATCAGCAGCAACTGCTGATAGTCTTTCTGCCCGAAATAGGCCCGGTTCGGCTGCACCATATTGAGCAGTTTGGTGACGACCGTAGCGACCCCCGCAAAATGGAGCGGACGATGCGCTCCTTCCAGCAAAGACCCGATTTCCGGCACATCGACCACGGTCTGAAATCCGGCAGGATACATCTCTTCTACGGAGGGGGAGAACATCGCGTCCGCCTGGGCCTCGGAAGCCAACTGCTGATCCCGCGCCAGAGGCCGAGGATAGACGTCGTAGTCCTCGCCAGGGCCGAACTGCTTGGGGTTGACGAATACGGAGACGACCACGACATCGCAGTCGGCTTTCGCGCGGCGTACCAGACTGAGATGCCCTTCATGCAAGGCGCCCATCGTAGGCACAAAACCGATCATTTTGCCCTCTTCCCGAATGCCGCGCAAATAGGTGCGGAGGGGGCTCAATTGCTGAAACGTTCGCATAGCTAGAGGCTCTGCTCCTTCGTGGGGAATGCCCCCTGGCGTACTTCATCGGTGTAGGCACGGAGCGCGGCTTCGGCCATCGCCCCAAGTTCCACATAGCATTTCGCATGGTGGAACTTCTTGCCGGGGAAAAGGCCAAGCAGGTCGTGCCAGACCTGCACCTGTCCATCACATTCCGGTCCCGCCCCGATTCCTATAGTAGGAATCGCGATCTCGGCCGTGATCCTCGCGGCCAGGGCGGCCGGGATCGTCTCCAATACCAATCCAAAGGCGCCAGCGACCTCGAGTGCCTGCGCATCGGCAACCATCCGGTCTGCCGCTGCCGCCTCTCGGCCCTGGACTTTGTGTCCGCCAAAAAGGTGGATGGACTGTGGCGTCAGGCCCAGATGCCCCATCACCGGGATCCCAGCCTCACTCATTCGCTGCACGGTCGGCGCCATCGCCGCGCCGCCCTCCAGTTTAACCGCATCCGCCCCACCCTCTTTCAACAGTCGCACCGCACTCCGCATCGCCTCGTCGGCTCCGACCTGATAGCTGCCAAAAGGAAGATCCGCCACCAACAAAGCACGCTTGGTGCCACGACGCACCATACGCACATGGTAGATCATCTCATCCAGGGTAACCGGGAGAGTCGTCGAGTGCCCCTGCACAACCGAGGCGACGGAATCGCCGACCAGCAGGCAGTCTACGCCCGCCCGGTCCGCCAGCACCGCAGAGGGATAGTCGTACGCCGTCACCATGACGATCTTTTCGCCACGGTCTTTGCGCGCACGAAACTCCGGCACCGTTACACGACGGTCGGCCTTCGGGCGCTGCGCCCCCTTACTCTGCTCTTCCGGAACTGCATCCATCTCTGTTTTCCCTCAACATCATTCTACTCAAATATTCCCCCGCCCGTCAACAGCGGAGCGCCGAAAATCACCGTGCGAGCGGAAAATTCTCGTTTTGAGGGGGAATTTCCAGGCACCGGCAAACGCGCATTTTACGGCAAAGCAGGCGTGCTACTCATCATAATGGGGGGTGTCGAGGTCGCTTTCCTGCGCTTGCTGCCGCCAGAAGCGTGCGCACCGAGAGTAGAAATCGCAATCATCGCAGGCGGCGACCCGTACCGGTGTTAGGGGGGAGTAGTCGGTGTCCAGAATCGTGTGGCCAAGTGCGAGCAGATCGCGCTCGAAGGCTGACAACGTCTCCCCTTCCAGCGCATAAGATGCCTGTACCCCGGAGCGCAGACAGTAGATCGTCGCAAAAATCGGCGTGTCGGGATAGAGATGACGCAGAATCATTTGATAGATGTTCATCGCCAGGCTGCTGGCGACCTCTTCCGAGGTGGTCTCCTGCCGCCCGCTCTTATAGTCGATGATCTCCAGGCGGCCATCGGCATGGCGGTCGATGCGATCTACGCGCCCCGACAACTTGAATCGGCCCATGTCGCAGGTGATCGTCTTCTCGGTTGCCCAGGTTTCGACCTTCCGCTCGGCCCGTTCCTGGTGCGCGGCATGGTACGCCTGAACGATCTGCTCTCCGGTGTCGCGATGCTTCTGCTCCTGCTCCGCCGATTCATAGCCGGCGCCGATCCAGTGGGTCTCCAGGCGCGTCACCATCTCTTCCGGCGTGTGGGTTGCGCCCTCCTCGTGAAACTCTTGCAGCACATGATGCAGCGTACTGCCGAAGCTGAACCCGGCCCGTGAACGCAGGAAAAACTTACCCAATTTGTCGATATAGACGAAGCGATATTTGAGTGCGCACTCCAAAAACGTGCGTATCCGTGTGGGACTGAGAGTCGGTTTACGAGGGGCGGCAGGACGAGAAGAGGCAGTTCGTGCAGCGCGCATAGGATCTTTCTCTGGGGCAAAATTCGAAACGAAGTAACCTCGAAACAAAGAGCGGCTCCGCCGAACTAGCCGACGAAACCGCTCTGTTCAGAAAACCTCGATAGGCGGAACCGTACGGAAGGGAGTCCGGAACCTCCATTCCTGTCAGACCCGGTTCAACAGCACAAGGCTCTCTTCGGGTTGTGAGTTTTTACGCTCTCCTCATCATTTTCCTATAGCAATTATCGTGCCAAAGAGTTCCCTTGGGTGGGAAGATCCGGAAAATAGTTGCCTTTCGCCTGAAAAACACCCTTTCTGTGGCGATTTACATTGCATCCTCTCGCAAAATGTCTCAGCCCTTCTTTTTCCTCCCTCAACCCGCTTATCCTGGGGACGGGACAGCCCCACATCGCAGGCGAGCAGACCGATATTTGCGTTCCCTTCGTTCTATGAGGTAGTATAATCGGAAAGGTCTGGTTAGTTCCCCTCCCCTAATTTTCGATATGAGGCCGGCACGGCCAGGTGCCATCCAGCGAGGACAACGATGAAACTTTTCGGTATCTCTCTCGGCCAGGCAAAGGTCGTTCCCTTCCCGGAGTTTCGGGATATGGTTCGGCTCGCGGTACGGCGCAGTTTGCCGGGGGCCAAAATCGAGTCGACCGAAGCCGGCTTCAATATCACACAGGCCAACAAAGCCCCGACCGCGTGTAACCTGCGGAGCCTCTATCTGGACTACACCCGCAAACCTGGAGACCAGGATGTCCTGATCACGCGTTGGGTTGCGTCTCTGACGATGGAGGTGCCTGAACACAGTTGGAACGACGCGATGATGACCTTGCGCCCCACTCTCAAGCCCGCCGAGTATCTGGCCAGCGCCCACCGAGCCATGCAGCGCAACACGCCTCCCGACAGTCTGCCCTACGCCCCCTTTGCCGGAGAGCTCTCGGTCATCATCATGCGCGAACTGCCGGGAACCGTCGTCGGTGTCACGCAGAGCACGCTGGAGAGCTGGGGCATCGGCTACGCGGAAGCGCTGAAGCAGGCCATGAACAACATGAATATGTCGCCCCTGCCGCCGGTGGCCAATGCGCTTACCGCCGGAGGCGGGGGACGCAAAAAAGATCAGGGTGAAGAGGTGGGTCTGGTCTTTGAAGGCGACCACCTGACGGCGACCTGGATTATCATGGAGCGCTTCCGGGACTACGTCATTCAACGGCTCCAGGGCGACATCGTCTTCTCCTTGCCTACCCGGAATCGTCTGGTCGCCATTCGCGCCGACGAGCCCGGCCTGATCCAGCAGATCATCTCTTCCGGCCGCAACGCCGTCAACCAAACGCACGCGTTGACCAACCAGTTGTTTCATATCAGCAGCGCCACCACCGGCGGCCTGGTCACGATCTACCAGCAGGGCGCTGGGGGAGCCGTTCAGACTGGCGGCATGGACCCCAACAGCGTCTTCGCCAAAGGAGGAGGACACGCGGTCACCTCCTCTTCCACTCCGCCAGAAGCCTATCGCAAGGCCACACCGGTCGATTTTAGCGCGTTCGGCGGCTTGAGCGAGTCGACGGAAAATACTCCCACGCCCGGCAAGGGTTCACGCTAAATGGCGATTGAAGTCATTCAGAAACTGGTCTGCGGGCAGCATCTCACGCGGTCCGAAGCGAGGGAAGCCCTCGATCTTCTCATGGACGGGAAAGCGACGGCAGCACAGATCGCCGCGGTCCTGGTCGCGCTCCGTATGAAGGGCGAGACCGTGGAAGAGGTGACGGGCTTCGCCGAAGGGATGCGGGCACGGGTCGTTCCCGTACACGTCGGCCGTCGCCCCCTCCTCGACACCTGCGGCACCGGCGGCAGCACTTTCCGCACCTTCAACGTCTCGACCGCGGCGGCCTTCGTGGCGGCGGCGGCGGGCATCGCCGTTGCGAAACACGGCAATCGAGCCGTGACAGGCGTTTGCGGAAGCGCTGACGTGCTGGAAGCGCTGGGAGTGCGCGTCGATCTCACGGCCGAGCAGTGCGCGGCCTGTATCGAGACCGTCGGCATCGGCTTCCTGTTCGCGCAGGCGCACCATCCGGCCATGCGGGAGGTCAACGGGCCTCGCCGCGAAATCGGCGTGCGTAGTATCTTCAACCTTCTCGGTCCCCTCACCAATCCCGCTGGTGCGACCCATCAGGTTATCGGCGTCTACGACGCCGCGTTCGGCCCCCTGGTCGCAGGCGCCCTGCGGGAGCTCGGGAGCGAGAGCGCGATGGTTCTGCATGGCGAAGTCGGACTGGATGAGATCTCCACTCTTGGCCCGACCTCCGTCAGCGAACTGCGTGCTGGCGAGATCGTCAACTACACCCTGACGCGAGAAGATCTGGAGTTGACGGGGCTGCTGCCGTTGCGCGGCCATCTGGCGCCCGCTCCTGAAGCCGCCGCCAATGCCGACATGGTACGAGAGGTTCTGAGCGGCGTCGCGCAGGACGAAGGCGCGCGGTCACGCCGTGACCTGGTCGCGGTCAATGCGGCAGCGGCGCTCCGGGTCTGCGACCTCGCCACCTCCTGGCCGGATGCCCTCCACCAGGTCCGCGTCCTGCTTGCTTCCGGGGCAGCTTTCGCAAAACTGGAGGAGTTGATCTCCTTCACCCGCCGTCTGAATTGAGAAGAGACTCATTGAGGAATAGAGTAATACAGCATGAGCATCCTATCTGAAATCCTGGCGACCAAACGCACCGAAGTCGCCTTTCACAAAGAACGTACCCCTTTGCATGCCTTACAAGCACAACTGCAATCCGCGCCGCCGCCCCGTGATTTCCGCGCCGCGCTGGCCACGGCGCAGGGCACCGCCCTGATCGCCGAGGTAAAGAAAGCTTCGCCCTCTAAAGGGGTGATTCGCGCCGATTTCGATGCTGTTGAAATCGCAAAGGTCTATGCGGAGAGCGGCGCGACCTGCCTCTCGGTGCTGACGGATGAGAAGTATTTCCAGGGCAAACTGGAGTATCTGCATCAGATTCGCGAGGTGGTCTCTCTGCCGCTGCTGCGCAAAGACTTTATCGTGGATCCCTGGCAGATCCCGCAGAGTCGCCTGGCAGGCGCGGACGCCATTCTGCTGATCGTGGCGGCGCTCTGCCCGCAAGACCTGCGCGGCCTGATAAAGATGGCGGCGGAGTACGATCTGGCGGCACTGGTCGAGGTACACGACGCGGACGAGATGCACGAGGCGCTGGACGCTGGGGCTGAACTGATCGGGATCAACAACCGCAATCTGCACACCTTCCGCACAAGCCTGAGCGTGACGCTCGACCTGCTGCCGACTCTGCCGCCCAATCCCAACCGCCTGATCGTCAGCGAAAGCGGCATTTTCACTCGCGCGGATGTCGCGACCCTGGAAGCTGCCGGAGTCCATGCTATTCTCGTCGGCGAATCCCTGATGCGCGAGGCCGATATCGCCCCCAAAGTCCGCGAACTTATCGGTAAATAGCTGTGGCGCCGCGCTAAAGCCCTTCGCTAGGGGTGCGAAGCACCGAAGGCCCGCCTTCGCGGGCTCATAAATTCATACCAGGAGACCCCCTGTCTTTAGGCGGGGGAGGAATGGTATCCTTGCCCTCCGCAGGAGAGTTCTCTGTTTCCTTTCTGATATTG
>JAYUMV010000302.1:0-19987 GCA_043762265.1 Chthonomonadaceae bacterium
TTTCGATACGCGTGTGCCGAACACAGTCATACGGAGACGATCTCTTTGCTGCTCGAACGCGCCGATGCGGAGTGCCTTGTCAAATGGAAATTGCCGCAAGGGTTAGGTCTGGCAGCAAGAAACGGGAAGGTGGAAACTGTCAAGCTTCTCCTCGCCTTTGGGACGCACGTAAATCGATTCTATCTTGACCATACGCCGCTGATGTTCGCGGCAAAAGCAGGACACGTGGAGATCGTACGCCTGCTTCTTGCGGCAGGCGCGAACAAACAGTCCCAATGGAACCGTGGTGGTCAGATGCTGAGCGTACTGGGGTGTGCGCAAGTCGGAGGTAACCCCGAGATCCTCCAGATGTTGCAGTGATCTGCACCTCCTCCAAAAAGAAATTCTTTATGACGCCGGATGGAAGGGAGCAGGAAGTCGGGCAGGAGAACGCGAATCGGGACGCATGGAAAACACAACACCTCCGCCTGATGCGATGGCCCCGACGGTTCCGCTGCCCCTGACACTCGAAGACATCTACACGAACAAGATTTTCGAGGCGGCCCGCCTGCAACAGCCACACTGGATGCAGGATAGTCTGCGTTTCAGTTATGTGGATCGCCTCCCGGACAGCGAGACAAATACCCTTTGGCTCTATGAGGTCGCGACAGGAACACGCACCGTTGTAATCCCGGAGACGACTTTGCAGTTGGCTCCGGAGGATGGCATCAAGCCATTTTCTCTGCCAGGCGAAATTGAGCAAGAGGCAGAGCCGGAAACTCCCGATCAGGCACGCAAGCGATCCATTCTGCCTATTCTCGGCTATCAATGGTCCCCGGATGAGAAGTCGATTCTGATCGCCAACTTGCCGCAACGGCGTGCTTCCCATGGGGATGTCGCGCTCTTTGTCTATGATGTGGTGGCGCAAACGCTCCGACGGGTGACTCCCGAACGGCACGAGTATCGCAATGTCAAATGGTCGCCGGATAGTCAGTCTCTTGGGTATGTACGGGAGGACGATCTCTATCGGCTCGATCTAACGACAGGTATCGAGACGCGTCTGACGGATACGGCGCAGGCGCAGGTCTACAATGGCCGTCTCGGCTGGGTCTACGAGGAAGAAGTCGAACTCGCCGACGGCTGGGCATGGTCGCCGGACGGCCGTCAGATCGCCTACTATCAGCAGGACGAGACACAGGTTCCGCAGGTCGATCTGCCCAACTACGATTCCCTGCACATGACGCCCCGTCAGACCCGCTATCCGAAGGCAGGAGATTCCAATCCTACGGTCAAGATCGGCGTGCTGGATCTGCCTTCCGTGGAAGCCAAAACTGCTATTCCTGAGACGCGCTGGATCGATCTGGGCACGGATACCGACATCTATGTCTATCGCACTCAATGGACCCCGGACAGCAGTCAACTGCTCCTACAGCGCATCCCACGTCTGCAAAATCGCCTCGATCTCCTGCGCGCGGATCCTCAGACCGGCGCGACGACCGTGGTGTTGACGGAAGAGGACGCTGCCTGGGTCGATACGCCCGGTGAGGTCACCTTCGTCGAAGGAACCGATCAGTTCCTCTGGCTCTCCGACCGCTCCGGCTGGCGGCATCTCTACCTCTACGACCTGACCGGGAAACTGCATGGGGCGGTCACTGCCGGAGAGTGGGACGTGGAGCGATTGGCGGCCATCGGCTCCGCGCAGCGCCTCGCCTATTTCACGGCCGCGCGTCCTTCGGCTTTGGAGCGACAGGTGTATCGGGCCTCTCTGGATGGCGGCGAGATTACACAGGTCTCGGCCGGTCGGGGCTGCCATGCGCCGCTGTTCGCCCCCAATGCCGCACACTACCTCGATACCTGCTCCCATCGCAGCATGCCTCCGGAGACTACGCTGCACCGGGCGAACGGCGATTCTGTCGCGACCGTCCTGACGAACCCGATGCCGAAACTTCAGGGCCGCCCCACCGCAGAATGGAGATTTACCTCCTTCGAGACCTCCGACGGCGTCACGCTCAACGCCGCGCTCCTCTATCCGACCGACTTCGACCCCAATCGCCAATATCCCGTGCTGATGTACACCTACGGCGGGCCGGGGTCGCAGGTCGTGCTCGACACCTATGGCAGCGGAGGAGGGCTGGAGCAGTGGCTGGCGCAGCAAGGCTATCTGCTGGCGATGGTGGATGGGCGCGGCTCGGGAATGCGCGGGCGCGATTTCAAGAAGATCACCTATCTGAAACTGGGCGACTATGAGGTCAACGATCAGATCGAAGGCGCGAAATGGCTGGCAGGGCTGCCGTTTGTGGATGCCGCTCGCATCGGCATTTGGGGCTGGAGCTACGGCGGCTATATGGCCAGCCTCTGTATCCTGCGCGGCGCAGACGTCTTTCGCGCCGCCGTCGCTGTCGCCCCTGTCACCCACTGGACCCTCTACGACAGCATCTATACCGAACGCTACATGCGCCGCCCGATCGACAATCCGGACGGCTACGCCACCACCTCGCCTCTCACCTTGACAGAAAAACTCATGGGCAAATTCCTGCTTGTCCACGGCACCGCCGATGACAACGTCCACTTCCAGAACGCCGCCCGCCTCGCCGCCGCCTTCCAGAAGCGTAACAAGCCTTTCCAGACCATGTTCTACCCCGGCAAACACCACGGCATCGAAGGTGTCTCGCTCCATGTCTTCAGTCTGATCACTACCTTTATCAAGGAGAATCTCTAAGCAAGCACCGGTTCCAATTCTGTCTTGAGCGATAGTGCATCTGCTGCCCACCTCCGATTGTTCTGAGCACCGATTTCGTGGTATAACGGACGCATGACCCTCTACATAAAGACAATCGATGAATCGGCAGCAGTACCGTCCGCTCGGTTAGACCTCGCCTCCTTTGTACCGGATGCTGTCGGCGCTCTGGAGAATCCTCAACTCGACCTTCCCCGGATCGCAAAAGACATCAAACTCACCAATCAGATTGATTGGGCGATCCAGCGGGTGCCTACGCATCACCGACTTTTCCAGCACGATGCCCGCTCGATAGATTTTCTGAAGCCTGCCAGCGTCCACCTTGTCCTGACCTCTCCCCCCTACTGGACGCTGAAAGAGTACCGGGATTCGGAAGGTCAGATGGGGCATATTCAGGACTACAAACAGTTTATCGCAGAGTTGGATCGAGTGTGGGCCTCCTGTTTTGAGGCGCTTGTGCTGGGCGGGCGTCTGGTCTGCGTTGTGGGCGATGTCTGCCTGTCACGCAGAAAAAACGGAGGCAGGCACTCGGTTGTTCCCCTTCATGCCACGATCCAAGAACACTGCCGAGACGTCGGATTCGATAACCTGACTCCTATTATCTGGCATAAGATCGCGAACGCCGTTTACGAGGTAGAGGGAGGCGGAGGGGGATTCTTAGGAAAGCCTTTTGAACCGAACTCGGTCATTAAGAACGACATCGAATTTATTTTGATGCAGCGCAAGCCGGGCGGCTACCGCACTCCCACCGTCTCGGAGCGCGTCCTGAGTGTAATCGCAGCGGAGAACCATAAAAAGTGGTTTCAACAGATCTGGACGGGCCTTCAGGGCGCTTCGACCAGAACACACCCGGCGCCCTATCCTCTGGAACTGGCGGAACGGCTTATACGGATGTTCAGTTTTGTCGGCGATACCGTTCTCGATCCCTTCATGGGGACCAGCACGACAAACGTCGCCGCTGCTAAATGGGGAAGAAATAGCATCGGCGTCGAGGTCGATCCGACGTATTTCGATCTGGCTCACCAACGATTCTGTCGTGAAACCTCCAGCCTATTTGGAACCGCAACTGTCGAGGCGATCAGAAGCGGAGCCAAGACTCTATGATCGATATAGATCAACGATTTCAAGAAGCCGTTCAACACTTCTGGGATGCGCGGGAGAAGCAGCAAAAAAAACAGGTCGAGGGCGGCAAGATCGATGCAGGCAGTCGAGGCGCAGTGACGGGCGGCACACAGATGGGTGCGCTGGAAGTACTGGTCGCAGACATCCTGATTGCTGCCGGTCTGGACCAACTCGACATCAAGACACGAACCTCCCTCGAACTTCCCGGCTACTATCGGCCCGAAAAGAAATGGGATCTGGTGGTAGTTTCTCGCGGTCAACTGGTAACCGTCATCGAATTCAAATCACAGGTCGGCCCCTCTTTCGGCAACAACTTCAATAATCGCTCGGAAGAAGCTATCGGCAGCGCAAGCGACCTCTGGGTAGCCTTTCGCGAGGGCCGCTTCGGAACCGCGCCTCCGCCTTTCCTGGGATACTTCTTTCTTCTGGAAGACTGCCCCGCAGTTCACAGACCCGTGAAGAACAAAGAACCCTATTTTCAAGTAGACCCGATCTTCACGAGTTCTCCCAATGCGAGCGGAAAGCCGGAAGGCGTCTCCTACTGCACCCGCTACGAAATCCTATGCCGTCGCCTCATCAGGGAGCGTCTCTATACCTCCGCCTGCCTGACACTTTCCGCGAACGCAAAGCCAACCACTTTCTCCCATCCCGCCACGGATCTAACCATCCAAAGATTTGTGGCCGCTCTTCAGGGGCATGTCGTCACGTTTTTAGGAAGTATGCCCTGAACGCGAAGCCAGATGGTCGGTATCAAACATAGTCAGCATTGCTATACGAACCAAAAACCAAATTAAGGAGATTCTACAAATGGTGTCTACAGGAGATAGAGGGAGTGACCTTATCATCGCTGTCGAGCAGAAGATGGATAAGGTGCGTACCAGAAGCCTGGACGTTTCCTTTAACGAGCTCATGGACATGTATCGGGACGAGGAACTCGTCATTGACCCTGAATACCAGCGGTTATTCAGATGGAGCGAAGAGAAACAATCGAGATTTATTGAGTCGTTGATTCTTGAGTTGCCGATCCCTCCGATCTTCGTCATGGAAATTTCCGACGGGATCTACGAGTTAATTGATGGACTTCAGAGGATTTCTTCTTACTTCCACTTTCGAGGTCAACACCCAGACCGGCTAAATGACGACGGAACATTCCAATCTCTGATTCTCACACACTGCGATATCGTTCCAGAACTAGATGGTACGACATATAATCATCTACCAAAAGCCCTGGAAATTAGATTGAAGCGCAACTTTGTACGTGTCGAAGTACTTCGCAGAGAAAGCGATCCCAAGATTCGATATTACATGTTTAAGCGCCTCAACACTGGGGGCGAGAGCCTCAGTACTCAGGAAATCCGCAACTGTACAATACGATTGTTAAACGATACCTTCGTGAAATTTATCATCCGGTTAAGCGACGATGAAAACTTCAAAACGTGTATCAGTAATATCTCGCCTGAGCAGCAAGATCGAAAGTTCGATCAGGAATTGGTCTTGCGTTTTTTTGCGTTCAAGAATGATCGGGGTAACTACGTCCATGATGTTGGGGACTTTATGACAGACTATATGGAAGCCGTCTCTGATCCTGACCGGCCAGATAAACTGTTTGACTATAGTGCCGAAGAACGTGTCTTTCAGAAAACATTTCGCATCCTCAATAATGCGTTGGCCGAAAATGCGTTTTCCGGAACGAATGCTAAGGGAAACCTCGTTTCAAAGTTTCTGTCGTATCACTACGAAGCCTTCGCCATCGGAATTCAATGCTATCTCGACAGGATCAACCCAGATGATGCCTCCCATGTCGACGCATTACAAGACGCCATTATGAAAGTGAAAATGTCGAACATCTTTAAGGAAATGACAACAGGGGGAGGCAAAAACTATGCCAAGCCCTTAAAGGAACGCATCGAATTCGTTGAAAACGCGTTGGATGGTGTAGTGTGAATATCACGGACATTATGGCTCAGTTGGAAGAAGAATTTACGTGGCGGCGAGACGAAATGCGTTTCCTTACCAACCAGATCGCATACATGACAAAGGAAGAGGACAAAAATCGATATAGAAAATCCCTCATCGTCATGTTGTACTCGCACTACGAGGGATTTTCGAAGGTTGCATTTACGATCTACGTGGGAGCAATCAATCAGGAAGGTCTGCTTTGCTCCGACGTTGTAGACGCGATTGCCGTTGCCTCATTGGCAACGGCCTTCGACTCATATGATGACCGTGATAAGAAATGTCAATTTTTTAAAAATGAGTTGCCAGAAGACGGGAAATTACACCGATTTGCGCGGCAGGTCGATCTGCTTTCCGAGTTGAATAACATCTTATCGCGTCAAGTCAACATCCCTGCGGATATGATTGTAGATACAGAGGGGAACCTAAAATCGTACGTAATGCGGAAAATTTTGTTCAGGCTGGGGTTTCCACATCTCGCATTCGCAGATCAAGAAAACACGATTAATATGCTCCTCCAGCGTCGAAATAACGTAGCTCATGGCGCAGATAAAAATGGAATGGATGAGAAGACTTACAAAAAATTAGAAACTGCAGTCTTCGATATGATGGACGACTTGCTGAAAATGATCGTAAAGGCACTTCGAGACGAAATTTACAAAAAGTCTTCCTTTTCTTCTGCATTGGAAAAGCGTTAATTTGTCCGAGGATCAGCATTCTCTTTCAGATGTTCAATACTGTTCGTTCCGACGAGAATCACGTCGAGCCTAATTACCCACAGACAAAAGCGATAGACGGCGTCCGAGATACTCTGTACTTACCCTCCTGTAGCAAAAAGTCGAGCGGGCAGGTATACTTGCGTCAGGCGTTGTGGTAACATAAAACCAACCCGATTACATAAATATTTAAGCCAAGCTTCACGGCCAGATAGACAATTTGGATCAGATGGGAAATTCGTGGCAACCCTAAACCCAATGCTTTTCAAATAAGTGCCAGCAGACCACCAGTTACACTCTCGTGAGCCGCTGATATGAGATCGAAGTTCCATTCGTAGAGGCTTGCAAATGAGCGACCACCTCATATCTAAATCGCTCATTTGAAAGGCATTGACCCTACCCCTCGCTTTTGCCATGTAAATTTACATTAGATGTGCTTGTACCGCCGACCTTGTAGCGGACACCCACATAAGACAAGGTGCACCCAATCAGAGTCCTTCCTCTTAAAAGAATACCCACTGAACTCTGGGATGAAGACACATTACGTCTGCCCGCTTGCTTAACAGAGATATATGTGGCCGAATTGGATCGTCGGGGCCTTAGCCATCTGTCGTTTACAGACCCTGAGGGCGGTGTGCATGGAGGCTGCACAGAAGAAGCAACGCACGAGCATTTTGCCACGCGCTTCCTTGTTTCTGCTGGACGTGTTTTGTATCCCATGGTCGCACCGAAAAACTCATTTGCAACTATAAGCGATGCGATCCTGTCAGGTTTCTCAGATGGTCATGTGGCGTTGCTGGATATTCCGTGCGGGACTGGGGCAATGTCATGCTCTGTCATTTCGATGCTAACACACCTTCGGGCGGTTGGAATCAGCCCTCGGTTACCGCTCACAATCACCATAAACGGAGGTGATTTTTCGGAGTCAGCTTTGGAAATATACAACGCTTTGATGCAAAAACTTAAGCCGTTAGCGGCTGCTCAGGGAATAGCGATAACATGGCGAACACAATTGTGGGATGCAATGCGTAGCGACCAAACTGCATGCCTTATGGATAACTGGCTTGAAGCGTCACTTTCTGCAAAAGAGCTTTTTGTGGTCGTGAGTAACTTTAGTGGTGCCCTCCATAAAGTAGAAGCGTTCAACACCTTTTCGCCATGCCTCGAACAAATATTGTCGCGATTGTGTGACAGGCGCCATACAGTAATTTGGGTTGAACCGAATACAAACCAAGCATCAAAACACTTGTTGAATCACTTCACGTCATTTTTGGAGAAGCGCATCCCATGGCTGCCGGGAACTTCTCCGGAGAATTTTTTGAATGCTACATTCAACATAGAGCATTCCATTAGCAAAGAGCCTTTCCGTTCCAATCTCTTTATTCAATACTTCAATGAAAAATGATGCCTACAACTACCAATGACAGTATTCTAGCAACCAGATGTCTTAATGCAACGAGGCTCCTACATCCGCCTACCTACGTGGCTACCCAATACTTATCCGATTCATTAGTTTCCGATCGCGATAGTGCTTGGGCGCCTGCGTGTACCTTACGTCGTTATTCGCTTCGGCAAACTCCCAGATTGTTTAAGTCGTTACGCTTTAAGAAAATCAAGGAGAATGGACAGCGCGAATATCGTGAATTACATATTCCCAGCCCCATGACTTGCCTGGCCGAAGCTGTGGTACTCAATGAAATCTCCACATCGCCGTCGTTTAAGAAGCCTACGTCGGTATACAGCTATTTATGGCCGCGAAATGAGAGTTATCCGCATAATTTCGAGTATTACCTTACTGGATATATGAGAAGGAACGTGGATATAGCTAAGGCATTGAAATCCATGCCTCAGCATATTGCCATTATCACCGACATTGAAAAGTTTTATCCTTCTATTCAGCATGATATAGTACAGGAGCGGTTCACGGAACGAATAGAGCAATCATCTGTCGACAAGGGCATTCAGACAACTGCGTTAAGCCTTTTTCACCAATTACTCACCCCTTTTTCATCAGGTCAAGGCATTCCAATAGGTCCTGATCTCAGCTGCATACTTGGTGATGTGGCATTATCAAACGTCGATCAAGTGCTTAGGAACCGCTTTCCGAATAGGTATTTTCGCTATGTTGATGATATTGTACTCATCGTAGCCCCGGAAGAAAAGCAACAAGCTCTACAGATTATCGAGGGTTTGATGGCACAAGAGCATCTGAGCATGAACCAAGAAAAACATGATATTGTGTCCAGTGCCGATTGGATGACATATGGCCCAGTATCAATTCGGAAGATTAAAGAGTTCTCATTTGAGAGCCTTATCTTCCGTCTTAAGGTCTTTCTCATGAGGCATCCAGAGGCGTTCCAAAATCTACAATCGGCCCTGATGAGTGAAGGGTTTCATTTACCAATCGGACGTTTACAGCGTTCAGCAGAAGATCGAACTTTTTTGGCAAGCTTGAAAGTTTTCCTCAAGTGTGATTGGTCGGTTGCGCGTGATGCACTATCCGGCACTATCAAGACTTTGGTCGAACATGCAAAAAAAGTTCGCGATACGATGCAAAACGCTCTTCTTCTTCTCGGTGAACCCGGTACTATATGCACTCCTACGTTGCGGCTGTGGCATATCCAGCGTCTGAGATACCTGGCAAATCGATTGCTCTACTTACTGCCGACATCCGACCTTTCTATTCTACGAGACGTGATTAGTAATCTGCCGGAGTTTACTGAAACTCTCGCATTACTTAAGTTTCGCATAGATCGTGATTGTACCGACCTGCTGCGATTGCCTGGAGCGGCAGTGGCTACTGCCGCAAGTCTTGTTGGAACTGATCCGGGTCCTAAGTTTCGCGTACAGTTACCTCGGGAACTCCGTGATGAGGAGATTCACAGTGCAGCAGTATTGCTCCTCTATAATGCAGCCGAAACGCCTCCAGGCGATCAAATGTATAGAAGTTCTGACGATGCGCAGTTCCTGGCATTTTGTTCTGGAGATCAGATGAACTACCGTGAACACGGAAATTTCAGCTATATCGACGAAATTCGGACTCTTCAACTTCAGCGTTCTGCATCCGAGCGGATGATTGCGCTTGATAAACCGATCATATATGGCGGAGAGCCTCCCTTTGAGGCGTTACGGATTGGAGTGGATTATTGATATCACATCCAATTTACTTGATGTCGAGAGTAGAGAGAAGAGCGATGGCAGCATCTGCACGGGTTCCGGAAAAGGCTGTGGGGGCAGCGCTAGAGAGGGCTTTGCGCCATCTCTGCCACTCTTCCAAGGTGATCGGATCGTCGGGTCGGAAGAGGAGATCGGTGGGATTGCCAAGAGAGATGCCGATGGCGGCGAGACGCTGCACAGCTTCGAACGCGGGATGTGCGAGGGGAACGTCGATGTACCAGTGCTGCGCGATACCCTCCTGAAGCAGGTACTGCTGGAAAGCTCGAAGGTGCGTTGGATCGGCATAGATTTCGCGAGGAGTCAGGGCGTTTTGGAGGCAGAAGGCGGCGAGCAGTCCTGCGGTCTCGCCGACGTTCCATTCGATAGGATGCAGGCGATAGGCGCCGTTGGTGAGATGGGTGACGCCCAGATTTTTGCAGGCGGGCAGGAGATTGTCTAGGCGGACAGGGATTATTGCGCCTAACGGGATCTGGAACGGGCGGGTGGCGACGTAGGCATTCGGTTCGCCGTGGCCGTTCGGGTGGATGTCGAGGGCGTAGTGGCCGATGCCCACGCTGTCGGGCATGAAGGCGGCGCGGGCGTTGTCGCCGCGATGGATACCGCCCTGGAAATCTTTGACCACGATCTCCTGTTCGAGGATAGGGCGCATCGACCGGATACGGCGAGATTCGCGGATATAGGGGCGGATCGCGCAGCCGTCCGGAGTGCCGAAAAGATCGGTGCGCAGGCGAAACTCCGGATAGCCGTTGCGTTCGGGGACGATTGCACCGCTTTCGGGGTCTTCGCGAGGACATTCGGTCTGGAGCCAGTAGACGTAGCCGAGGGAGACGCGGCGGGCGCGGGCCTGCGTCGCTGCAGCGTTCTCTTCGTTGGGAATCGGGTTGCCGGAAGCAGGAGAACCGGGCGCATACCCAATGATGTTGCCGCCATAGTAGTCGTTGCCAGCGGTGTTGATCATGGCGACGTCGTTTGGAACACGGGGATCGTCGAAATTCTCTACCGCCAGCACACGCCGGTAGGTCCACCAGGGCGCGCGTCCGAAGAAGAGGCCGGTGATCGCGCCATGCTTGATGTGGTAATTCTGAAGCGCTTTGAGTTCCACGTAATCGTCGGGCGGGGCAATGACGTTTGTCGCCTGCGTCTCCGGCGACCACTCCAGGGCGAACGGAAATGTGAAGGGCTGCACCCAGTCCGGGCGGGCGTTGCCGGGCGCGTCCGGTTCGCCTGTTTCTGCCTTACTTTCCGCCCCCACGACCCAGTCTTTCCCTTCTGTTCCACAGAGCGGGAGCAGGTCGCCGAGGTCGGTGGCATCCAGCACATAGTGCGCCGTCAGGCACTGCTCTGTCCCGTCTTCATCCCGTGCCACGACGGTTTCGATGCGTGTCCCCGTCTGCACGTCCATAATGCAGGCGACAGCGCGAGTGCGATAGAGGATCCGGAGTTTATCGTGCTCCACAAGCGGGCGCACCATTTCCCGCAAAATCGACGCGCCGACCTGAGGCTCGTAACTCAGGCGACTGACCCAGCAGGCGCCGGGATTGAGAGCGGGACTGGTCTGTGCTGCCGACGAGAGGCGATAGTTCTCGCGATAGTACTGGCGGACGCTGTTACGAAACTCCATGTAGCGCCGGGTGCCGCCGAAGGTCTCGATGTGCTGCTGTTCGTCGGGGGTACAGACACCCTGCGTCGTCAACTGCCCGCCGATCCAGTCCGTCTCCTCCACCAGGCAGACCGATGCGCCGGCCTCCGCCGCCGCCCACGCCGCCGCCGTTCCTCCCGCTGTTCCCCCGATAATCAGCACATCGAAATTCATGGCGCTTCGAAGCTCCTCAGAAATGGTTTGGACCGGGCAAGTATAGCGGAAAGGGGCAGAATCCGTCAAGAACGAGACCCGAGGGAACACTATACCGCTTGATGCTGTATGTTTAAGGCAGGAGTGCATAGAAAAGGCCTGATCTTGCCCCAATCGGAAGGAAACTCAGATATACCATGAGTGAAAAGCAACCGTGTAAAATCGTAGTCACTGCCAACGGCCCCTATCTCGTGTCCGGAGACCTACCGCTCGCCATCCAGATTATCGAGGCCAATCAACAAGGCGAATCCGAGGAATGGAAACAGGGGCGTGAGTTCGAAACATCGGGCACGTTTGCGCTCTGCCGGTGCGGGCATTCCGGCAAAGCGCCTTTCTGCGATGGCACACACGCGAAAGTAGACTTCGACGGCGCCGAGACCGCAACCCGCCTGCCTTACGATGCGCAGAAGACCGTGCAGGACGGCCCCACGATGGTTCTGGAGGACGCACGTCCTTTGTGCGCGGTCGGGAGGTTCTGCGATGTTGCCGGCTCGGCCTGGGCGCTAGTGACGAAGTCCGGAGATCCTGCCGCGCGGGAACAACTGATCCGCGAGGTGGTACGCTGCCCCTCCGGTCGCCTGGTAGTACGCGACAAAACTTCGGGCGAAGCCATCGAGCCGGTCTTTGAGCCGTCCATCGGCGTCGTGGAAGATCCGACGGAGAAATGCAGCGGCCCGCTCTGGGTGCGCGGCGGCATCGCGCTGGAGTCGCAGGACGGTCAGGCGTATATCGCGCGCAACCGCATGACCCTGTGCCGCTGCGGTGCGTCGAAGAACAAACCGTTCTGCGATGGCTCCCATGTGGACGTCCACTACCAGGACGGGATCCAGCACACGGCCGAAGCGGAGGCATAGTCGAAGAGGCGCCTGAACCCTACGCTAAAAACGCCGCCTTGCGCACTGCGCAAGGCGGCGTTTCAGGATTTGGCAGGCGGATCAGAGAGCGCGGAGTTTGTTGACTTCGTTCTGGATATTGACGAGTTTGGCGTATTCGCCGTCGAGATCCATCAGTTCATCGTGGGTGCCGCACTCGACCATCTTGCCCTCTTTCATCACCACCAGACGACTCGCGTTGCGCAGGGTGCTGAGGCGGTGGGCGATGGCGAAAGTCGTCCTATTTTTGATGAGGTTGGAGATCGCCTCTTGAATCTGCTTCTCCGTCTCGGTGTCCACGCTGGCGGTCGCCTCGTCCAGGATCAGGATCTTCGGGTCGTGGAGGATGGCGCGGGCGATCGAGATACGCTGCCGCTCCCCACCCGAGAGCCGCTGTCCGCGCTCCCCCACCTGAGTATCGTAGCCGTCCGGGAACTTCAACAGGAAGTTGTGGCAGTTCGCCGCCTTTGCCGCCCGAATGACCTCCTCGGTGGTGGCATCCGGCTTGGCGTAGGCGATGTTGTCGCGAATGGTGCCGGGGAAGAGGAACGGCTCCTGCAAGACGATGCCGAACTGGCGGCGGAAGTCGCTCGTCTTGATGTCGCGGATGTCGATGCCGTCCACCCTGATGTCGCCTTCGGTAACGTCGTAGAAACGGGAGAGCAGGTTGATGATGGTCGATTTGCCTGCGCCGCTATGCCCGACCAGACCGATCATCTCGCCCGGCTCCACTTTCAGCGTGAAGTCGTCCAGAACGCGCTTGGCCTTATCGTAAGTAAAGGAGACATTCTCGAACTCGACCGCCCCTTTGATCTCCGGGAGAGCGACCGGGTCTTTCTTCTCCGCCACATCCGGCTCGGTGTCCAGCACTTCAAAGACCCGCTCGGCTGCGGTCATGGAGCGCGTCGACCAGTCGAGCACACGGCTGAAGTTCTGGAACGGCGCATAGAACTGGCCGAGATAGGCGAGGAAGGCGGTCATGGCTCCAACCGTCATCACGTGTCCTGCGACAGGCACACGATTTAAGATCTGATGTCCGCCGAATACCCAGATCGTCCAGGTTCCCAGCGCCATGAGCAGGCCGATGACCGGGAAATAGACAGCCCACATCGCGTTGGCGGCATAGCTCGCCTCGAACACCTGCTCGTTGCGCTGGCGGAACCGACCGTTCTCCCGGTCTTCCTGCGCGAACGCTTTGATGACCCGCATGCCGTTCAGCGAACTGTTCAGCGAAGAGTACATGCGGCTGATGCGCGTCCAGACATGGCGCCATTTCTTGTGCGCACGCGGGAAGAACCAGCTCGTCAGGCCGTAGATGAACGGCACCGGGATCAGGAGCAAAAGCGCCAACTGCCAGTTCATCTTGAACAGCACCGCGCCGATGAAAATCAGCGTAAAGATGTTGTTGACGAACCATGGAATACCATCGCTCAGGAAGTCCCAGAGTTGGTCGGAGTCGTTGGTAATACGGGCCATGACGGAGCCGGTGCTGCGCTTGTCGTAGTAGGCCATCGAGAGAAAGTTGAATTTGTCGTACAGTCGGATGCGGACATCCATCAGCACGCGTGCGCCGAGGAAGGAGTTAAGACGCCGTTGGAGATACTGGCAGCCCGCCGCCATCAATCGGAAAACGATCACCACCCCGACCCAACCCAGCAGCGTACGAAACGCGGTGTCGGGAGCGGTCTGCCCGCTGTTGATCAGGGTATCGATGATATGGCCGCCGAAGATGGGAGGGCCTAACTCGATCAGACTCGCCAGCAGAATAATCACGACGCTGCCGATCGCCTGCGATTTATAGGGGGCAAGGAACTGGAACAGCCGCAGCATGACCGCGCGTTTATTCACGCAGGCCGGGCAGACCTCGGTATCGTCGGGCAAGCGCCGCTGACACTTCGGGCAGATCTTCTTCTCGTCCAGCTTCTCTTTTTTGGCCGGCTCTCCTTTGGAGAGCGCGTTGATCTGCCGTGCGATCGAGTTCGCCTCGCCCACAGCAGCCTGAGAGAAGCGTACCAGCGGAATAGTCTCGGTATCGGTGCGGACCTCCAGCAGGCCATTGCCGACCAGAACCTCCGCTTTCGCCTCTTTAATACGATCCAATGGAACCGCATGGAGCACTTTCGCCTTCGTGCCGCCATTCGGCCCAAAGACGAACACCTTGCCGTTCTCAACAACAACCCACTCCTGCCCGAAGGTGCCTTCCGCATTAATATCGGTCGCGAAAGCGATACGGCCGGGCGCTTCGTCCTCCTTTTTCTTACCTGCCGGTTTCTCACCCGCCGGTTCGCTCTCCTCTTTCGGCCCCGTTCCATCCGGCAACGTCACAACGACGGCATGGGAGGGGTCGAGCCGAGGCTCCGAGGAAGCGAGGGGTGCATTGGAAGAAGGGGGGGGAAGCGCAGGAGCCGGAGGTTCCTGTTCGCGCAGTTCGCGCAGTGTGTTTTCAACAAAATCGGGAAGAACTTCCAGAAGTGCCATTCAGCCTACCTTTTCTTCAAAAACCGTCCTGCGAGCGACGGGTGAGGAAGCATCGGGACGACGTATTCTAACGTCATGGCGTTGGGAGCGGCGCTCTCATTCAGAATGGCGACCGGTCCAAACAGTACATTTCACCTACGAAGAGAGACCGCAACATGTTGCGTCCTCAGACGAACCTTTTGTATAGACATATCCGCTACTACAAAAGGTTGCATGGAAAGCGGAAAGAGTTACAGCAAAAAGGCGTTGAGCTCCTCGCGAGTCGGCAGAGCAGGGATCGCGCCTTTGCGAGTTGTCGTCAGAGCGCCGACCCGATTTGCCTGTTGCACGAGGTGCGTCAGAAGATCCAGGGGCGGGGCGGCCAACGCCTGGCGTGTCGTCAGGCCGTGTTCCACAAGACCGCAGAGCAACGCCGCAACGAAACCATCTCCCGCTCCGGTCGTGTCTATCGCCTGAACCGGCAGCCCCGGCGTCTCTAGAAACTCGAAGTCTCCCCAGAATACTTGACTCCCCTGCGCGCCGCGCGTCACGGCGAGTAAGGGGATGTGGTGACGACGTTGGAAGTCCCTGGCGAGCCTGTGGCATACTTCTGCCGGGAGGTTCGGGGCCGGAAACGTACTGGCGTCGCCCATAAGGAATACCAACTCTTCGTCACTCAGTTTGACGACGTCCGCGAGCTTGATCGTATCCAGAATAGTAGTGTGGGCTTCCGCCAGGGAGGGCCAGAGCGGCGGCCGCAGATTGGGATCGTAAGAGATAAGCAGACCAGCGGTACGCGCGATATTTACGGCTTCCAGCGTCGTGGTGCGGGCGGGCTCATCGATCAGTGTGATAGAGCCATAATGGAAGATACTCCCCGCTTGAATGCGTTCACGGTCAAGTTCCGCCGGGGCGTAGGTCATGTCCGCGCTGGGATTGCGAAAGAAGCAGAAGTCGCGTTCGCCGTTGGCTTCGAGCGACACGAAAGCCAGCCCGGTGCGATGGTTGGGATCAAAGACCATGCCGCCGGTATCGACACCGGCGGCGGCGAAGGTCTGCTGCAGGAACCGTCCGAACGGGTCGTCACCGACTTTGCCTAGAAAGGCGCTGGCGCGGCCCAACCGGGCGACGCCGACTGCGACATTGGCAGGAGCGCCGCCGGGAGCGCGCAGAAAGCTGCTCGCTTCTCCGACCCCGACGCCGCTCTCTGCTGCCACAAAATCGATTAGGGCCTCGCCCAGACAGACGATTTCCGCCATGCAGGCTCCTTACTTATTTCCTACTTGTTGAACAGCGTCTTCGCCGTCTCGTAGAGATCGAGTGGCACCGTACGCAGCACGCCGACTGCCTTCTCGATATCGACCGCGACGATCTCGGTGCCACGTACGGCGACCATCTTGCCGAAGTCTTTTTCGTAGACGCACTGCGCTGCGCGAATACCGAGGCGAGAGGCCAGCACGCGGTCAAAGGCGCTTGGAGCGCCGCCGCGCTGGATGTGGCCCGTGACCGCAGAGCGCGTCTCGAAACCCGTGCGCTTCTCGATCTCAGAGGCGACCGTCTCGCCGACGTTACGATTGCTCAGGATCACATGACCGAACGCGTCCAGTTTCGCCTCGGACTCATCGAGGTTCGGCAGTTCCGCGCCTTCGGAGGCCACCACGATGCCGTAGCCTTTGCGAGCGTAGGAGACCTTCAAGTGCGCACACATCGCCTCATAGTCGATCGGAACTTCGGGCAGCAGGATCCAGTCCGCGCCTCCGGCGATTCCGGTATGCAGCGCGACCCAACCGGCATGTCGGCCCATCACTTCCAGCACAATGACGCGACTGTGGGAACGAGCGGTATCGCGCAGGCGATCCACCGCCTCGACATCGACGCTGACTGCCGTGTCGAAGCCAAAGGTGTAGTCGGTTTCGGAAAGGTCGTTGTCCATCGTCTTGGGCACGCCAACCGTGGGAATGCCGTCTTTCCAGAGTTTGCTGGCAACGCCCAGGGTGTCTTCGCCGCCGAGCGCGACGATACAGTCGAAGCCGAACTTCGCCACGTTCTCTTTTACGGCCGCAAGTTGTGCAGGATCCTTATAAGGATTGGTACGGGAGGAGCGCAGCATCGTGCCGCCCCAGGAGATGATCTCTTCGACACGATCCACCGTCAGCGGCTTGTCCTCGACGATCCCTTGAACCAGGCCCTTCCAGCCCTCCCGAATGCCCCACACCTCAAAACCGTAGTCCAGGGCGCGCATCACAAAGCCACGAATGGTGGGGTTCAAGCCGGGGCAGTCTCCGCCGCCCGTCAAAATTCCGATCTTCATTGGTCGTCTCCGTCCTCGTGCTCGCTTCCGGCCCGACAGCATCAGGCGCGGAGGAAGGTACATTCCAGTCGCGCTCTACCCGATGGGCATTGATGAGTCGCGCTAGCGTTAAGTTTACCCAATCCAGGCAGGAAAACACATTGAGCAGCAGCAGAACCGACAAAAAGAGACTGAGAAACCTCCTCCTACGGATGAGAGCGGCACCGTACGTTTGCGCTGCTTCGTTCGTACCTTGCGTGACAGCCACTTTTTTTGGAGGAACCCTTGATTTAGAGCGCACTCTAAGTTGGTAGAATAGGTCTGAAGGAGATACATAGGCAAATGATCGCAACTGCACAGGCCGAATCGAATACCTTTACCGTCCAGGAAGCCGCCTTCCAGACCGGATTGAGCGAACACACGCTGCGCTACTACGAGCGCGTCCACCTCATTCCGCGTGTGCAGCGCGACGACAGCAGCAGGCACCGGCGTTACACACAGGAGAATCTACGCGGCATCGAATTCTTGAAGCGGATGCGCGCCACAGGAATGCCGATCTGCGAGATGCAGCACTATGTCCGACTCTACCTAGAAGGCGACCAGACGTTGGAGGAGCGCCTTTCCATGCTGGAAGCGCATCGACAGCGAGTGTGCGAACAGATCGCCGAGCTGCAGGGGCATCTTGCCGTGATCGACTTCAAGATCGAAAACTATAAACATCTGGGATCAGAGAGCCTCGGGACCTACAAAGACTGCCTCGACATCCGCGAAGAGTCACGGCAAGAGGCTCGGTCGCAAGGCGCTCGCCCGGAGAGGCAGAGAGGAAAGAAAAAATGACCGTACCGCAGCGAGAGTTGGGGCGTTCGGGGCTGAAAGTCTCCGCGATGGGACTGGGCTGCATGGGTATGTCGGAGTTTTATGGCACGGCGGACGAGACGGAGAGCACCGCGACCCTCCACCGTGCGCTGGATCTGGGGATCACTTTCCTGGATACCGCCGACATGTATGGGGTTGGCCGTAACGAAGAACTGGTAGGCCGCGCAATTAGAGAGCGGCGCGGTGAAGTCCTGCTCGCCACGAAATTCGGCAATGTACGCACTGCGGACGGCGGTTTTGCGGGCATCAACGGCGCGCCGGAATATGTGCGACAGGCCTGCGACGCCAGCCTCAAGCGGCTTGGCGTAGAGGTGATCGACCTCTACTATCAGCATCGAGTCGATCCGAACGTGCCGATCGAAGAGACCGTGGGCGCGATGAAGGGGCTGGTAGAGGCGGGCAAGGTGCGGTTCCTGGGACTCTCCGAAGCAGGACCGCAGACCATTCGGCGCGCACACGCCGTGCATCCTATCTCCGCGCTTCAGACGGAGTACAGCCTCTGGAGCCGGGATCCAGAGGACGAAATTCTGCCGACCTGCCGGGAGCTGGGCATCGGGTTTGTGCCCTACAGTCCGCTCGGGCGCGGCTTCCTGACCGGACAGATCAAATCGCTGGAGGACTTCGCACCGGACGATTTCCGCCGCAACGGCCCTCGTTTTCAAGGGGAAAACTTTCAGAAGAATCTCGATCTGGTAAGCAAAATCGAAGAACTGGCACGCGAGCAAGGCTGCAAACCCTCGCAGCTTGCGCTGGCCTGGGTGCTGGCGCAAGGCGAGGACATCGTGCCCATTCCCGGCACAAAGCGCCGCGCCTACCTGGAAGAGAACGCAGGCGCACTGCAAGTGACGCTTTCCGCCGAGGATCTGGCCCGTATCGATGCGATCGCACCTCTGGGCGCAGCATCCGGAACGCGCTATCCTGAAGTCCACATGCAACGCCTCAACCTATAGAAAAGAAGACCATCAAGAAAGGTAGAAAAAGATGACAGCAGGTAATCTGAGTGGAAAAGTGGCGCTCGTGACAGGAGCCAACAAAGGCATTGGACTGGAGATCGCGCGCCAACTGGCGCAGCAGGGGAGTACCGTGCTGTTGGGAGCGCGGGACGCGCAGCGGGGCCAGGAGGCGGCGCAAACGTTGCAGAGGGAGGGCCTGGACGCACGGTTTATACAAGTGGATGTCACCGATCAGGCCATCATCGATGCCGCCGTCCAGCAGATCGAAAGCGAGTTCCACAAACTCGACATCCTCGTCAACAATGCGGCAGTCGCACTGGACCAGACGCCGCCGAGTCAGTTAGACATGGACGTGCTGCGCAAGACGTACGAAACCAATGTCTTCGGCCTCTTTGCCGTCACGAAAGCGATGCTGCCTCTGGTGAGAAAAGCGGAAGCCGGACGTATCGTCAACATGTCCTCCGGCCTGGGCTCGCTCGCGCAGACAAGCGATCCGAGCTGGGATTTTGCGGGGGTCAACCTGCTGGCCTACAACTCCTCCAAAAGCACCGTCAACGCGATCACGGTGCAGTTCGCGAACGAACTGCGCGACACGCCGATCAAAGTGAATGCAGCCGATCCGGGCTATGTCGCGACGGACTTGAACCAGCATCGCGGCTATCGCACGGTTCAGCAAGGCGCGGCAGCCCCTGTCCGTCTGGCAACGCTTCCCGCCGATGGCCCGACCGGAGGCTACTTCGACGAAGATGGCGTCGTGCCCTGGTAATGTGTGGGCGGAGCGTCCGGAATCCGACGTTCCTTCGGGAGGCTATTTCTCAGCCTCCCGGAGGCGTTCGGCGAGGCGGGTGTAGCGGCGGGTGGTTTTGTTGTTCTGGACGGCGCGGGCAAGGGCGCGTTTCTCGCTGACGAGCAGGCAGAGGTCGCGGGCGCGGGTCAGGCCGGTGTAGAGCAGGTTGCGCTGCAGCATCATGTACTGGCTGGAGTGCAGCACCAGGACGAC
>JAYUMV010000303.1:0-17082 GCA_043762265.1 Chthonomonadaceae bacterium
CCTCGGATGCTTGCCGAATGCCTCTGGATCACTACCACCCTGCTGGACAAATTAGGGCTCTGGACGACGGAAGTCTACCAGAAATCACGGGAAGAGGTGATCACGCGCCAACAGCAGGAGCTCCTCGAACTCTCCACGCCGGTGGTCAAGCTCTGGGATGGCGTACTCGCCGTGCCGCTCATCGGCACCCTGGACAGCGTGCGCACGCAGATCGTCATGGAAGCGCTGTTGCAGATGATCGTGGATACGGGCAGTGAGATCGCTATCATCGACATCACCGGGGTGCCTACCGTCGATACCCTCACAGCCCAGCACCTCCTCAAAGCCGTCGCCGCCGCCCGCCTCATGGGCGCAGACTGCATCATCAGCGGCATTCGACCTCAGATCGCGCAGACCATCGTACATCTGGGCGTCGATCTCACTTCGATTACCACCAAAGCAACGATGGCAGACGCCTTCCGCGTCGCTTTGCAGCGCCTGGGGATCACCTTCTCCCGCGCGCAGGCGAAGGTCTGACGGGGAGGCGATTTTATGGAACGTATTCCGATCCTGCAGATGGGAGATGTTTTGCTGGTGACGATCCAGGTGGACATGCACGACCGCCTGGCCATGACTTTGCAAGATGATTTGACCACCAAGATCGCGCAGACCGGAGCGAGAGGGGTGCTCATCGACATCTCTTCGCTCGACATCGTGGACTCTTTTATCGGGCGGGTCCTGAGCAATATCTCCTCCATGGCTGCGGTGCTGGACGCGATCACGGTCGTGGTCGGTATGCAGCCTGCTGTGGCCATTACGTTGGTCGAACTGGGTCTCTCTTTGCCGGGAGTCAAGACGGCTTTGAACGTCGAGCGTGGTATGACTATGCTACGTGTCGCGTCAGGGACGGTGCCGGAGGAGACAAACGATGCCGGTACAGAAGACTGAGACGCTTCCGATCCGCTCCGAGCAAGACGTCGTCTCCGTACGTCAGACGGTCAAAGCGTGGGCGGCACAGTTGAAGTTGAGTCTGGTGGATCAGACCAAGATCGTTACCGCCGCCAGCGAACTGGGCCGCAACACGCTTATCTACGGCGGCGGCGGCAGCGCAAAATTGGAGATACTGGTCGAAGGCATGCGCCAGGGCCTGCGGGTCACCTTCGAAGATCAGGGGCCGGGCATCCCCGATATCGATCTGGCGATGCAGGACGGCTACACCTCCGGCAAAGGCATGGGGCTGGGCCTGAGCGGTTCGAAACGCCTGGTCAATGAGTTCAAGATTTTCTCACGTGTGGGCGAAGGGACGACGATCACCATTACGCGTTGGAAATAGTCGCCCGGTCAGGAAATGTCTCTTGCAACATCCGTTATCTTTTGTAATCGTCGAATCCAGTCAGGTCGGGCAGGCGCGCCGTACGGCGACGGCTCTTGCCGCCTCGCTGGACTTCGAGGAGACCAAACAGGGTGTCCTCGCCCTGATTATTACAGAGGTCGCAAACAATCTGGTACGACATGCTGCGGAGGGCGAGCTTTTCCTTCGGGTGGTGGAGGCGGGCGGAGTTCTTGGGATCGAGATGACGGCCGTCGACAAAGGGCCGGGCATGGCGAGCGTCAGTCAGTGTATGCAGGATGGCTATTCGACGGGGGGAACTGCTGGGAATGGAATGGGCGCGATCGCTCGGCTGTCGGACCGATTTGAAGTCTACTCGGTCGCCGGATCTGGCACGGTGATGGTCTCCCTGTTGTGGGCGAAGCCACTTCCCGTAGGAGTGCCCGTTCCACCGATGGAGATAGGCGCGATCAATCGCCCGAAACCGGGCCAGGAGATATGCGGCGATTCCTGGGCCGTAGAGTTTCGCGCACACCGGAGCCTATTTTTCATGGCCGATGGATTGGGACACGGCCCGGACGCGGCCCGTGCCTCGCAGGAGGCGGTCCGCGCCTTTCGCAAGCATGCGGCGCGAACGCCAAAGGAGATCTTGGAGGCGGTCCATGTGGCATTGCACGGCACGCGCGGCGTTGCGGCAGGTCTAGCCGAAATCGACTTCGAAAAACAACAGGTCTGCTTTGCAGGCGTCGGCAATATCGCGAGTACGATCTACACGCCCTCGCAGTCCCAGAGTATGGTGTCTCATAACGGCATTGTCGGGCATCAGGTGCGTAAAGTCCAGGAGTTCGTCTATGCCTGGCCGCCGCAAGCCCTGTTGGTATTGCATTCGGATGGACTGTCTCATAAGTGGCAATTGGAACGTTATGCGGGTCTGACCGTCCGTCCCCCCTCTCTTATCGCTGGCGTCCTCTATCGCGATTTTCAACGTCAAACGGATGACGCCACTGTACTGGTTGGGCGCGTGACGCGCGAGTACTGAAACATTATGACGTTCTCACTTCTCACTACGGATATACGCTCTGAACACGATGTGATGCTGACGCGGCAGCGAGCCCGCCAGATCGCGGAGTTGTTGGGCTTCGAAGCCCAGGATCAGACGCGGATCTCCACGGCTGTATCGGAAATCGCCCGCAACGCGGTGCAGTACGGGGGGGGAGGAAAAGTCGAGTTTCACCTGACCCTCGGAAGTGACCAGGGCTTACAGATGATCGTAAAAGATAAAGGCCCTGGCATTTCCGCAGTAGAGACATTGCTCGATTCGAACGCCGTGCTTCCTTCCGGACGAGGTCGCACACTGCGGGGCGTCTCTCAGTTGATGGATACCTTTCACGTCGAGACCTCCGCAGTCCGAGGGACTGTAATAACGCTCTGCAAACTGCGGCCACGTCGCCTGCCTATCATTGAACGCAAGAACCTCGGGCCTATTACGAACGTTTTGATGCAGCGTGTTTCGGAAGATCCTCTCGCCGAGATGCAACGCCAGAATCACGAGCTTTTGCGGACGCTGGAGGAGTTGCGTGTCCAGCAAGAGGAGCGTCTGGGACATCTCCAAGAGATTGAAACGCTCAATGCGCGCCTTAAAAGATCCGTTCAAGCCACCCACCATCGTGTCAAAAATAATATGCAGATCATCTCGGCATTGGTCGAGATCCAGGTGGAAGCGGGGGACACCGAGGTGCCCGTCGCCGTGCTCATGCGTATCGGTCGCCATGCACGCGCGCTGGCCGCCATCCACGATCTATTGACGGAAGAGACCAAAAACGATGCGGAGACTGAAGTGATCTCCTCCAAAGCTACGATAGAGAGACTGATTCCGCTGCTTCAGGAGACCACCGGGGGACGATCGATCTATTTTCATGTGGACGATTTTCCGCTTTCGATCCGCAACGGCGCCTCCCTGGCCTTGCTGGTCGCGGAGATCATTAGCAATGCCGTGAAACATGCGCGCAACGATATCGAGGTGGCTCTGACCGTCCAGAACGACCGCGCGCGGCTGGAAGTCTGTGACGATGGCCCCGGCTTCCCCCCCGATTTCGACTGGATCATGGCCGCCAATACAGGGCTTGCTCTGATCGACAGCACCGGACGCCACGACCTAAAAGGGAACATCTCTTACGAAAACCGCCTCTGCGGAGGGGCCAGCGTCGTCGTCGATTTTCCGATTTTCTCCACTAGCAACGCCGGACTCTGATCGTCCGGTGTTCCGCATCGTTGCCTTTCTCCTTCAGCAGGGTAGAGACGCGTCGAAAACCGTTTCCCCTTTTTCCTCCCTTCTCGAACCGTATCAGCCATAATCAAGCCACTTCGTTCTTAACGGCCCTCATGCTTGGGGGCGGGCCAGGGGTTCCCAGCCGAGCATGCGTCTGGCTTTAGACATATTCATCAGTTTCTGCTCATAATCGCCGGAGATCATGAATGCGTTGAAACCATGGCTGCGATAGTCGAGAGCCCCAAGGAGCGCACGCGCAACATCGGTTTCGGCGGTGGCGATGGTCGGTACACCCGCATGGGTCTGCGCCAGCCAGCGTTCGGTGGGCGTGGGCAGGCAGAGCCGCAGAGCATTGGCCGACATCCCATAGGCGCGGCAGGCGTTGCGGACGACGAGTTCGCCAAGGTATTTGGTAAAGCCGTAGACGTCTCGCGAGTCCGCAGTAATCTCTTCGTCGTAAAAGTAACGCCGTTCAAGATTGCCTTCGTAGATAGACATGCTGCTGGTATAGACGGCATGCGCGATACCGGCTTTGTGAGCGGCGGCGAGCGCGAGATGCACTCCCTTGATATTGACATCGAAGGAGGATGCCACGAAACCGGGCGAACTCCAGTCGTTGCTGCCCATCGCCATGTAGAGGAGAGAGTCCATGCCTTCGCAGGCGGCGACGAGGGCCTCGGAGTCGCCGACATTACCCGCATAGAAACCGAGAAAGTTTTCGGGCTCTACCGCAGGCGGTTTGAGATCGAAGAATCGCAGAGCGTGGTGGGACGCCAGTAGGGGGCAGACCAGACTGCCGACGTAGCCACAGCCGCCGATGACAAGAACGCGCATAGGGAAGTCGTCTCCAATATCAAGTAAGGAATTCGTCGATCAGATGTTCGGCGCAAGCGTGACGTTGTCCTGCACGACAAAACGAGGATCACGAGAGGGGAGTAGGCTGGCCTTGCGCTTCCTCTCAGCGGGCAGGCAGGAACTTTTCACGGGCAACCTGACGGTATTAACTAGGTGCAATCTTTCGGAGGAGGCTGATAGGCGAGAGAACAAAACGGAACCGGGGTTGAACGGGTATAGTCTCAGCACAGCGTTAGGTCAAGCATTGAAAAACCAGTTTGTATCGTCTCTCTTCAACGGCGAAGGGAGTATACGATGAATGTCGAAGCAGGGCAAGGCAGCAATTGAGCGGCAATCAGATTCAAAACTACTATCAGTGCCCCAACTGTACGTCTCCGATCCATCGACGGCGCAAAAAGTGCCGTCGATGTGGGTGGGGGAAACCACTCAATCATCATGTGTCGCAGCGCCTGCGCTCCCTTCGGCACAAAATGATCGGGATCCATTATCGGGTGTATCGGGTAGCCGGACGGGCTTTCGCGCCCTGTCCCGACTGCCGAGAACTGATTCCAATAAAGTCCAAGCGGTGCCGATTTTGCGGTTGGGGCGGGGGCTATCACTCCATTGTACGGCCTACCGTACGGCATTTCCTGCTGCGCCTCGTCAACTTAAATCTGAGGCGCTCCGGCGAAACGATTCCGTGTCCACACTGCCAGTGGGCCATGCCAGCGGGCGCCAAGCGGTGCCCGCTCTGTCTGCGTTCTCCGGAAGTGACGATTCCGGAGCCCCTACAAATGATGCGGGCCTGGCTGCACCTGCGCCGCCGCTGGGTGCGACGCGCGGCACGGAACGCGATGATCTGCCCCCTCTGTTCGGTACAGATTCCCCCGTGGGCGCCCGGTTGCCTCTGTTGTGGATGGGAAAAACCTCGCCAGACGGGCAAAGTCGCGATGATGCGCTACGCCTTTGCTGAAGTGAAGGGAGAAGTGCTGGAGCGCATCTATCCGACTGACGAAGCCCCAGCCAGTGACCTCTGTCCGGAGTGCGATGTGTTGATTCCGCGCACGGATCGACACTGCATGATCTGCGGCTGGATACCGGATCGCAAAAAGACGATTCGCGATGCTGCGGGGTATCTGCTGGACGAGATCCGAATACGGTCTGCTGAGACCGTTCCCGACCTCAACCTCTGCCAGGGCTGCCAGGTCCCTATGCCGCCTCATGCGAAGATGTGTCTGGTCTGCGGGTGGGCGCCACCGGTCAAAAATCCGGTGCTACGCTACCTGCGCAAAAAGAAGGTGCGGAAGTTCCGGAAATATGGCCCGTCCTGGCGACCCTGCCCCAACTGTCGGCTGCCATTAACGCGCCATGCGGTGAAATGTATGGCCTGCGGATGGGAGAAGAGACCCGCGCTCTACTGGGGCAAAGCGCCGCGTGCCATCTGGTTCACCATGACGCTTCTAGTGATAGCTTCCTATTTTGCGTTTCAATATTTTATCGTCCTGGCCTCCGGCGGTTCTGGGGTAAATTTCGGGCAAGATCAGTATGGCCGCAACCGTTTCGAAAGAAGCACGACCACGCAGGCGCCGCCTGCGACACCTTAATCCCGACAATATCCGGGCAGTGTGCGCGCAAGTCGCAACAGGCCATGAAGCCTCCCCGCTGCCCGCCAGGGTGCGTTCCCATTGGCCCCCAAAGCAAATCCGCCCACTGTCTTTCGGCAGTGGGCGGTTCTAGGTATATTTGACAAGGAGATTTTCGACGAAGCTGGCCAGTTTTTCACACCGGTTTACGGCGCTTTCGATGCGTTCGTACACATCTTTCCATTGGATGAGCAGACGAATATCGAGCGCTGTATCGGAGAAAAGATCGGAGATGGCCTGTCGAAAAGCGCGGTCGCTGCGGGTCTCCATCGCATGCACCCCGGCGATGACCGCCGCGATTTCGTCCTGGTCGAAGCCGTAGCGCAACTGACTGATAATGCGGTGGTTCTCCCGCGTGATTGCCACAATGAGGCCTACCAACGGCTGTAGATCCGGGCGCGGTAAGGCCAGTCGGTAGAGGCCGATGCGGGCCGCAGCGCCTTCGATCCCGTCCACAGTGTCGTCGAGACGGTCTGTCAGACCGTGCAGATCGGCTTTGTCGATCGGGGTATCATTCTGCTTGTTGACCTTGTTGACAATGGCGTGGATCAGATCATCGGCGTCGTGCTCGATCTGTTCCAGTCGCTGCAAGTGCCCCGTGATATGCGGGAACTCTGCGGTCATCTCATAAAAGGTATTGGCAGCGTCGTGGGCATACTGGGCCTGGGCTTCCAGCATAGGATAAAAAGAGGGGTCCCCGAGTTGGTCGAACGTCATAGCTACGCGGCTCATTTCAAGAGGGTAATCCATTGTGCCTATGATACCTGAAACGAGCCGCTTTTGGGGAAGCCTCAGAACTCGTAGTCCAGGGCCAGAACGCTCTCACGAATAGGATTGATGAAAGTCTGCACGACATGCTGATGCGCCGGGTGCGGCCCGTACACTTCCAGAGCCGCCTTATCGGGAAAGCGCACGACGAGGCCATGCGTAAATCCCTGCCCACGGTCCGTGAAATTCTCCCCGACGCTCAGATTCAGAATGTTCGGCACCTGCTCTTTCAGGTCTCCCAGTCCCTTGATCGCCGCTGCGATCTGCTCCGCCGTCGCTTCCGATTTCCACTTAAAAAGTACGATATGCTCTACCACGCTTGTCTCCTTGCTCTCCGAATTATGTCTCTCCATTTTACCCCTTGTGCGGCCTTTTCTCCCATCGATCTTGACAGTTGGCGCGTTTCGCTGTATGCTTTTGCCGGACCACTATTTTTCAGGAGAGATTCATGGCTTCTAAACTCGCAGTGCAAATGTATACGATCCGGGATTTCACGCAGACCGCCGAGGGACTGGCGGAGAGCCTGGAGAAGATCCGGGCGATCGGCTACGAAGCCGTCCAGTTTTCGTCGGTTGCGGCCGTCGAGAGCGCCACTCCGGAAGTTTCGACCGCAGAGTTGGCGCACATGCTCACCGACAATGGGCTGAAATGTATTGCCACGCACCGGGGATGGGACGCCCTGCTGCATCGTACCGAAGACGAAATTGCCTTCCATCAGGCTTTGGGCTGCGACTATGTCGCGATCGGTGGCCTGCCGGGCGGGTATGGAGAGCGTGGCGCGGAGGGCTATCGCAAGTTTATCGCGGATGCGGTTCCGGTCGTCGCGAAATTGAAAGCGGCAGGCATTCGTTTTGGCTACCACAACCATGACTTCGAGTTCCGACGTTCGGGGGAAGGTCAGGGCACCCTCTACGACATTCTCGTGCAGGAGGGCGGCACGGATCTGATGCTCGAAATCGATGTCTACTGGGTGCAGCATGCAGGCGCCAACCCTGCCCGCTTGCTCCGAGAAAATGCCGGACGTGTGCCGGTCATTCACCTGAAAGACAAAGAGGTCGTGGTAAAAGACGGCCCCATTATGGCCGCTATCGGCGAAGGCAATATGGACTGGGACGGGATTCTGGCCGCTGGAGCCGATGCGGGAGTGGCCTGGTACTGTGTCGAGCAGGATGTCTGCCGCCGCGATGCCTTCGACTGCCTGCGCTCCAGCTACGCGTATCTGAGTGGGCGCGGGTTGTAGATACCGTGGAATCAAGGGATGTTATCCTTCGCTACGCGTAGAGAAGGAAGCCCTTCGCGCACCCCAAATCCTTCGCTTCCGCGCAAAGGATTTCGGCGGACAGTCCTCCGGACTGGGGAGGCGGCTTTGTTTTCGTTCTACCTGAATCCAAAAGCATCAGCGTGCGCTCAAAATGCCGCACTCTCTGAGGACCTTAGCTATCATGAAACAAACTGGTTTAATCCTTTCTCTCCTGTTACTGGGTTGCTCTGCGATAGCTCAGGGGCAGAAGCGCACGGATATTGTGTTTGAGGATTTTGAGGGGCAAAATTATGGGCGATGGATGGCGACGGGGAACGCATTTGGCAATGGCCCGGCTCATGGACCGCTGCCGGGGCAGATGGCGGTTGTGGGGTTTCATGGACACGGGTTAGTGAACTCGTTTCACGGAGGAGACGCGGGAACAGGGACATTGACCTCGCCGGAGTTCAAGATCGCGCGCAAGTTTGTGGCGTTTCTGATTGGGGGCGGGATGCATGCGGGATCGACCTGCATCAACCTTCGGATCGAGGGCAAAATCGTTCGGACGGCAACGGGGCCGAACGACAAGCCGGGCGGCACAGAGCGATTGGACTGGAAGGCGTGGGATGTCCGCGATCTGGAAGGGCAGACAGCGCGCATTGAAATCGTGGACCGCGAGACCAGGGGATGGGGGCATATCAACGTGGACGACATTACACTGACCGACGAAAATCCGGTCGAAGAGATCAAGACTTCGCCGCTCTATGCGGAGACCTACCGACCGCAGTTTCACTTCACATCCAACAAGAACTGGCTGAACGATCCGAACGGTCTCGTCTATTTTAAGGGCGAATACCATCTTTTCTTTCAGCACAATCCGTCGGGAATCGATTGGGGCAATATGACGTGGGGGCATGCGATCAGCGCCGACCTGGTTCATTGGAAACAGCTTGCAAACGCCCTGACGCCGGACGCGTTGGGCACGATGTTCTCCGGTTCTGCGGTCGTGGACTGGCACAACACCTCGGGCTTTAAGTCGCCGGAAAGCAAATCGCCGCCTCTGGTCGCGATCTACACGGCTGCGGGAGACACCTCGCCTGCCTCCAAAGGGCAGCCTTTCACGCAGTGTATCGCCTATAGCAACGATGCAGGCCTTACCTGGACGAAGGATACTTCCAATCCGGTCTTGAAGCATATCGCAGGCGGGAACCGGGACCCCAAAGTGGTCTGGTTCGCCCCGACCAAACACTGGATCATGGCGCTCTATCTGGACGGCAGCCAGTTCGCCTTCTTCTCCTCGCCAAACCTGAAAGAGTGGACGCTGCTACAGAAGCTGGACGTGCCCGGCACGAGCGAGTGCCCGGACTTCTTCCCACTGTCGGTCAGCGGCAAGCCCGGCGTAGAGAAATGGGTCTGGACGGCGGCCAACGGCCACTATCTCGTCGGCACGTTCGATGGCCAAACCTTCACGCCCGAGACTGATCTGCGCCAGGTCGATTTCGGCGGCAACTACTACGCGGTCCAGAGCTACAGCGACATTCCGGAGAAGGACGGACGCCGGATTCAGATCGCCTGGATGACGGGCGGCAGCTATCCGCAGATGCCCTTCAATCAGCAGATGAGCTTCCCCTGCGCCCTGACTCTTCACGAAACGCCGGACGGCCTGCGTCTCTTCCGCAACCCCGTCGCCGAGGTCGCCACCCTGCATGAAACGGCCCACACCTTCCGCAGCCTGACCGTCTCCCCCAACGAAAATCCCCTCCACGACCTCAAAAGCGAGTTGTGGGATATTCAAGCCGAGTTCGAGCCAGGAACGGCCACCGAGATCGGCCTGATCGTGCGCGGCGAAACGGTCGTCTACGATGTGCAGAAAAAGACCCTTACCTGCCTGGGCCATACCGCCCCCCTCGAACTCGAAGGCGGCAAACTCACACTCCGCATTCTCGCCGACCGCACCACTCTCGAAGTCTTCGGCAATTCTGGCCGCGTCTCCCTGACCTCCTGCTTCCTCCCCCGCCACAAAGAGCAAGAGATCGCCCTGCACATCGTCGGTGGCAAAGCCAAACTCCTCCACTTCACTGCCACCCCCCTCCACTCTGCCTGGCCCTTAACTGAGCAACGCACCAAGTAACGCCAGACCAGAAACTGTGGCAAAGCAATATCAACAACCAAATCATCGGCATCGCGACAACTATTCGGAAGAAGACTATTCACGGTTTACACGAGGCACTTGCGTTATTAGATCGTTGATTGCTCCAAGTACTTTCGCTGTAGATAGGCGTATCCGGCATCTATTCAGAAGCCGATGTTTCACCTGTCGGGAAACATAAATCTGCTGGGTATTTGTGTGGAATGCTGTTATAATAGGTTGAATCAAGCCAAGCGGAGGAAAACAAATGGCACAGCCACAAGTCTATGAGGGAACACTCGACGAGATTACCACGCATTACGGCAAAGAGTTGTTCGGACGGCGCCTCAAGGTGGTTACGGTGGATGAGCCTCCCGCAACGAACGAATCTCTGAAACCATTTTATGAGACGGCTACTCCGGAACAATGGGGAGAAGCTCTGCGTGCTTGGGCTGCCAGCCACGATCCTAATGCGCCCCTGCTTTCGGCAGAAGCCATCAACCGAGATAGCATTTATGAGGGCCGAGGTGAATGAGTCTGGTGGACACCAATATTCTCCTGCGCGGAGCCCAACCCAACCATCCGATGCATGCGGATGCGATCAATGCTCAACTGGAACTGCGGCGATGTAACGACCAACTGTGTCTTCTAGCCCAGAATCTGGTTGAGTTTCGGGCTGTCGCTACTCGCCCGATCGAGGCCAATGGTCTCGGGATGAGCCAGCCACATGCAGACGCCGAACTCGTGCGATTGAAATCCCTCTATCTTGTCTTCACCGATGAACCGACGATCCTTGCGGAGTGGGAGCGAATGGTGAAACAATATGGAGCCGCTGGAAAGCAAAATCACGACGCGCGAATCGCGGCGGCGATGGTAGCGCACGGGATTCCTACGATCCTCACCTTCAACAAAAGCGACTTCATCCGCTTTTCCGAAATCACAGCCATCACCCCGCAAGAAGCGTTGCAGGCTGTCCCCGCTTCCTAATCGCAAGTCATCCGGAAGCCTTCTCTCTATGCGCTCGTTCGCCGAAGCAGGGATGGATGAGCCAATCTATCCACGTTAAGGACACAGGAGGAAGATATGAAAAATGTGGGGGCTGCGGCTTTTATTGTCGATGGGGAGGGCAGGGTGTTGTTGGTCAAGCATACTTATGGACGCTTGAACTGGGAACTGCCGGGAGGGGGAGGCGCTGCCCTGTCCGGACCGCGCAGAGATCAGCGAGTGCGGTTTCTGGCCATTGGACGCCTTGCCGCGTCCGATGAGCGACTGGACCGTGCAGCGTATCCAGGACGCTGCGGCAGGCAACAAGTTCGGGTTACCGACCACCATCGCATCCCTCGTCTGGCTGGAATAGCTCCGGTTCATTTGGTATGTCAGTGGAACAACTCCAGGAGGGCCTGCGCGAAGAGTTCGTGGCCCCGGTCGTCCGGGTGGTTGATGCTGTTGCAGAGCAGAGTCGGGTAGGGGATACCTTCCTTGAGGAGGTGTCCCCAGCGGAGAGAAGCGTCTGCCAGCGCCACCTTGTGTTTCGCCGCAAACTGTCGTACTCCGGCAACGTAGGGGCGTGGGTCGGTCTCGACGCGCACGGAACTTGCGCCCATCCAGTCCGGACGCACGTAATGCGGGGTCAGAATAGCCCATTCCGCCCCGATCTCCGCGAAGCGCTTCTGAAGCGACGTGTATCTCTCTTCCACCACCGGAGCCGTCATAAAGGCGTCGTTAACGAACTCCATCACGATCAGGTCGGGGTGGGGTTCCAAAACCGCATGCGCGAAGTTGTACTGGGATCCGGGCGGCTCTGCCAGAAAGCTATCGCTGGTGCGCCCGCCCCATCCTGCCGTCGTCAGGCGGATGGTGGCCTTCGGAAACTGTTTTTTGAGCATCGCGACGAACCGGCTCTGATACTGATGCGCGGGATCGCTGGCCTGGCCTCCTGCGGTCACGCTGTCGCCCCAGGCGAGAATATGCACCGGTTCGCCGGAGCGCAGTTTCGCCCACGTTTTGGGCAGCAGCCAACTGGCGGGAGACATCCGATGTCTTGGCTCAGGGTATTGTGGCTCCACGATAGGGTAGAGAGAATCAACGGTCAGCTTCGGCAGACGGGGCGCGATCCAGAGGTTCGCCACCGCTAGTTCGCCTTTCTCCAACTCGGGCGGATGTGGCGTTGCATTGTGGGGCGTGCCCTGGACGAGACGCACTCTGCCCTTCGGATTGATTGCAACCGTATCCAGGCGGCCCCATCCACAGGCATAGTCGGCCCAGACGGTTTGCCCCTCCGCTATCCCTCCCGCGATTCGCCCAAAAGTCGCCCAGCGGGGTTCGATGCCGTAGTCTTTGCCCTGCCGATAGGGCGTCGCCGCCCCCGGTCCCGATTTCAAGACCAGACTTTCGGGGAACAGACAGTCCGGCGCGGTCGTCTCGAAGGTGATCAGTTGCTTCAGTGTTGCCCCTCGCCCCCATGGGGCCGCATTGGCGTCGTAGAGGGGCAGGGTGTCGTATTTCTCGTCCTGGATGTGGAGGAGCGTGGCTGGCGCGACGGTCAGCGTGATGGGTTGGGAGATTCGGGCATGCGTTTTGCCCTGCTTTACGGTTCCAGGGGAGATATGCACCTGCCAATCGCCCACGATCTCCAGGCGCGACATCTCCTCTGCCCTGGCTGCTTCGGAAGTCAGGGCAGTCAGCCCCAGGGAAAAGAGCAAGGGTTTCGCTCCTGTCTCCTTCAAGAATGTGCGCCTGTCGATCATGGCCTCGTGCCTCTTTCCTATTTCGTCTCGGGAACGGTTCTTTGTCGTCCCAAGGGGCGGAGCTGGCGGCTGGCGGCGGTTTGAGATTTTTTGATGGGGTAGCCTTTCCAGACGTACTCCAGCGCGGCAGGCAGCGTCTGGTTGACGACGCGACCGTCCACATGCCCCGACTGCTGGGCGAAGACGAACTGATAGTGGTACTTTTTCGCTTTTAGCACGGTCGCCATGCGCTGGTTCGCCATGACCCAGTTGTGGTACGTGGACTCTTCATCGTGGGAGCGGTTGTCGTTCTCTCCGACGTGCATCCAGATGCGGAGCGGCTTGGCCTTTTCCTGCATGATGAAATGCTCGTGGTATTCCCAGGCGCCGTGCGGAGAGGCGGGATCGAGGCCGGTCTGCTGGTTCACATAGGTGCCCGAGTAGGTCAGCACCTTGTGATACCATTCCGGATGGTACCAGGCCATCGTGAAGGCCGCCGCGCCTCCCGAACTGCCGCCCATCGTCATGCGGGCGTTGGGGTCTTTCGTAAACGTGATCTGGTAGTCTTTGGTGATCTTCGGCAGGACTTCGTTCTCGATGAATTCGGCATACTTACCGGAGACCGTATCGTACTCCAGACCGCGCTCGCTGCCATAGGAGTCGCCTCCACCGGAGTCCAGCATCACGGCGACCATGACCGGCAGTCGGCCGTCCGCGATCATATTGTCGAGGATCGTGGGCAGGGAGCCGTTGCCCATGCTGTCCTGCGAAACCAGGAACGGCGCGGGCGTACCGGGGACATACTGGCTGGGAACATAGACGTTCACGCCACGCGAGTAGGGCACGACCTGGCCGGGACGATCTTTGGCGATACCGGGATAGAGCGTGCTGTCGGTCGAGTTCATCCGGAAGCGGTAGACCGTTCCTTTCGGGACGTCGTTGCGGGGTGTCAGTTCGGGGGCGTTGGCGTAGGGCGGCGCCAGACGGTAGTCGCCGTCTCCCGCGCCCGGAGGGAGCAGAGGCAACTGCGCAAGATCGGCGATGGACAACTGCTTGCCGTTCACCATCGTGGTCTGCGCGGAGGCTGCTTTGCCTCCCAGGTACGGATTCACGCCTGCCAGCAGGCAGGCGACCGCAAGGCCGCCCAAAACTCTGAATTTCACGATTCTACTCCTCTTTCCACAAATGGGGAATGATGGCTGCTCCGCAGGCAGTCGGCTGGGGAATGATGGCTGCTCCGCAGGCAGTCGGCACGTTTGCCGTTCCAGAGCGGATCAGAGTGTCTGAGAGTTCCCTCCCATCGCCCTGATTTCCTCCCTAGCGCGACAGCCCTTTCGGACAAGGAGACGCGAGCGTTCCGTCAGCGATAGAGTTCCGGGCTCGTTTTCCAGTCTCTGTTTTTGTCGAAGCCGTAGTCGGTGACACGGGGGCGGCGCTCACACAGACGGACCGACTCGATCCCCAGATAGTGGCCGCTGGACTGCGTGTTCTTACCGACACATTCCAGGCGCAGCGTGTATTTGCCGGGATCGGGCCAGAAGTCCAGGAGCGGGTACTCGTCACTCGTGACGGCAGCGTCCAGGCTCGGCAGCGACCGTTCGGCCCCTTCGGGGGCGCGCTCGGTAAAGGTCGGCTCCCCGGTCTGATACCAGAAGGCGACGCTGGCATAGTCGTCTTCGCGCTCGTTCCAACTGGTGGTCTGGTGCTTCGGGTTTTCGTCCGGAGAGATCCAGCCCTGGTGTTCGAGGGTGACCTTGATTCCCTTGTTAAAGACGATGGGATCGTTGAGATGCCAGCGGTAGGCGCTCGTATGCCCGCCGATAATCCGCCAATGATCGAAGTAGGGCACGCCCGAATAGGGGGCGCTGGTCTTCTTCAGACCCCAGGCGGACAGAAAATAGTCCTCCGTCCCCGTTCCCCAGATCGAGGCGTGTTCCTCCCCATCGATATAGATCTTCTCATCGCCTTCGCCGAACCACATGGGGCTGCGTGTGCGCACCGCGAGCACCGTCCCCACATAGTGGCCTTTGCCCTTCGTGTCCAGCAGCACATAGTCCTGCCCTTTGCGCGCCGGGTACTCTTGGCGATACTGGGCGTAGAAATAGGGCGTATCCTTCGGGATTCGGTCCTTTTTGATCCAGTCGATATTGTAGTAAAGCAGGTTGATGGCTTTGGCGCTCTGATTCACGATCTCGATACGCGCCGATTTGCGAAACGGCATGTTCCAAAAGCAGTTGTACGAATCGCCGTCTCCCACCACGACCGGCAGGCTGACGACCTCGCTGCGCTTGCCGAAGCAGTTGGCGAAGAAGTCTCCGAGGGGCGCTTCCACGCCGGGACGCTTGCTGCCGTCCCAATAGATCCGCAGCAGCATCTCCTGATGATTCGCCGAACCACTCTTGGCCCACTCCTGTATCTCCGGGCCGAGGAAGGTGAGCCACATGTGGGTGATCACACCGGGGCCTTTGACATCCATCAGCACATGCGTCTTGCCCGGATCGACCCGAAAATTATCGAAGTTGCTCTTCTCCTCCGTGTCTCCCTTGGGGAACGCTTTCGGATCGTATTTGCCGTCCGCGCCCTCGCGAAAGGTGGAGCTTGCCCGCATGCTGCGCCCGCCGATGGGTTTCGCGAGAGTGCCAAGCAGGCCATCGCCATCTGCGCCGCACTTCGGCTGCGCTTCGCAAAGACCGACGCATGCCAGCAACGGCATCAGCAAAAGACAGCTCAAATGAGCGAATTTATGCTCGCCGACCCGATTGTAGGAACGCGATTGGCAGGACGGTCTCAAGGCGCGGCCCTCCTTCTCTTGCGGTCAGCGAACGCACGAGAAGAAGAACGTGTCCCACGGCTATTTTGTTGTAGAACGGCTATTGGGGCTTGGGGGTTACGTGCTCGGTGCTGAGGATGAGGTTCCGCATGTCGGTCAGGTTGAAGTAGTAGGCGGTGACGCCTGCGGGCAGTTCGGCAGAGACACGCAGATGGAGGGCATCCAGGGTTGCAGGCACGTTCTGCCAGGTGCGCTTCTGCCACTCGCCGCTGTCGGTGGTGTAGTTCAGCTCGGCGCTGAAGATGGGAGAGGCGCCGGAATAGGTCGCCCAGGCGGTCATCCCGTCCTGGCCGGTCTTCGTGATCTTGTCGAGAGGCGGCTGTCCGCGCAGAAGGGCGTCTGCAAAGGCATGAATCTCCTCCAGATTTTCGCTGAGAGCGCCTTCAAGTCCCAAGGCATCGCCTCCGGGGCCAGAGCGGCAACGGGGTGAACGGCCAGCAGCCTCATCAGAACCAGCGCCAGCGCGAGAGAGAGGTGTCGCATCGGTATCTCCGTTTCGGTCGGTCACTTTCCAGCGGAGAACGGTGAGGGAGTAGGCTGGAAAGCGGTAGGTGAAATGGGCAAGACGGGAGGTGATAGACCGAATGGGGTCAGCGCGGTATAACGACTTCCTGATAAGCCCCTGGAACTGTTGCATCAATTGCATCTTGGATAACGTCCAGATGCAAATGAATACGCGGTCATGAGGTGGAGAGCAGAACTAGAATCGCAAGTTGACGGCCTGCAAAATTCTGTTGATAACGGAGGTTTTGGTCTGTCGTAATGAGCAATTCGTAGCCATTTTGTTCTGCGACGGCAATCAGATTTCCGTTGGACAGCGCCGCCCATCCACGTTCATAGGCCGTATCAATCACATGACCTGGCAGGTGGCGACGCAGTGGTACCGGCGTTCCCTGATCAAAGAAAATTTTCATGTCAATAGGATGTTCGTCAGGGATTTGAGTTCAAAGTCGAGCAACGCTTCGACCTGGGCGCGGGTCACTCCCGGAAACCACTCCAAAAACTGGTCAATGGAAGCCCCATCTTTCAGATTCTCGAAGAAGGCTGCCACAGGGACACGCGTTCCACGAAAAATCCATGCGCCACTCACCTTAGTGGGATCGCGCTCCATGATGGTAAGCAGTTGTGTGTTGTCGATAAAATGTTCCACCGTGGTCTTATCCCTCCCAGCGAGGCTGTCACAGCACAACGAACAGGAAGCACAAAAGGAAGCGAGAACGCTTCGCACTTCGTTCCATTATACACCGGAATCCAACGAGCCTGCGAATCCCCTGTGCCGCCTGACGTCAGGCGGCACAGGGGATTCGCAGGCTCGTTGGATTCCGGTGTATAATG
>JAYUMV010000304.1:0-2647 GCA_043762265.1 Chthonomonadaceae bacterium
CCTGTCTATATTCATGGCCGCCATGTCCTCGACACCTATCTGGTGGTGCAGCGCTTCGACTGGGCGAAACAGGCCCTTACCAGTTATGGCTTGAAAGAGTGCGCCCGCGTCTTCGGCTTCGCCGAAGAGCAGCGTGTCGAGCTTCCACGTGGCGAGATCGCTCGCATCTATGCGGAAGATCCTGACCTGGTGCGCCTCTACGCCCGCCAGGATGTGATCGAGACGCGCAAACTGGCCGAACTGATCTCGCCGGTCGAGTTCTATCAAGCGCAGATGGTGCCGGACAACTACGGCCAGACCGTCGTGACCGGCAATGGCGAGAAGATCAACTCCCTCTTTGTGCGGGCCTACCTGGCAGCGGGCCGCGCCGTGGCGCGGATGCGGGCCTCCCGGCCCTATGCAGGAGGCTATTCGGAAGTCCGGGCCGTCGGTGTGTTCGATCGAATCGTCAAGGCGGATGTCGAGAGCCTCTATCCCAGCCTCATGCTCACCCACCGCCTCGCCCCGGCAGCCGATTCGCTTGGCATCTTCCTGCCTCTCCTGCGCGAACTCACCCAGCGCCGCTTAGAAGCCAAACGCAAAGCGCAGACCGCAGAGCGCAAAGAAGAAGCCCTGAAGCCCCAGCAGAAAGTTTCGGCGGATCTACCCGACGGGAAGACAAGCGGCATTGCAATGCCTGCCATCGAGGAACAGAATTTCCAGTACTGGGACGGCCTGCAAGGCTCGTATAAAGTGTTGATCAACTCCTTTTACGGCTATCTCGGAGGGCCGTTCTATTGGAATGACTACGATGCTGCCGAACGCGTGACGGAACTGGGCCGGGAACTCGTCGTGGATGTCGCGCAGCGCATGGAGGGCGGCGGCAGCGCCATCATCGAGATCGATACCGACGGAGTCTACTTCGTACCCCCGACCAACGTTCAGGACGAATCCGCCGAGCGGGCCTACATTCAGGAGATCGGCGCGCCTCTCCCGGAAGGCATTCGCCTTGCCTTCGACGGCCGTTATGCGGCGATGCTCTCTTTGAAAACCAAAAACTACGTCCTCGTCGGCTACAACGGCAAGCGCACCTACAAAGGCGCCTCTCTCCGCTCCCGCGCTGACGAAGCCTATGGCCGCAAGTTCCTGGCAAAAGCCATCGACTTCCTGCTGGAACACGACAACGCAGGCGTTTCGGCCCTCTATGCTCAGACTATCGACGACATTCTGAACCGCTGCATTCCCATCGACGATCTCGCCCGCCGGGAACGCGTCACCGAAAAGACCTTCCAGAGCGACCAGAAACGCCGCTCCGCCGCCATCGCCAAGAATGTTGCGATCGGAGAGTACGTCCACGTTTACGAGAGAGCTGGCGGCGACCTCGGACTCAAGGACGAATATGCCCACGACGAAAACGTCCGCTACTACATGGATAAACTCTACAAATTCGCCAAACGCCTCGAAGAGGCCCTCGGCAGAGACTTCAACTCTCTGATCCCCAAACCCACCGCCCAGGGCCTCCCCCACCAGGCCCAAACTACCCTCGACCTCTTTTAACCTTCCACGCCGTTTCGTTTCACGAAGGTCCGTCGCAAGGGTTCGAATCAAACGTCCGCCTCGACAGAGCGCCTTACGCGCTCCGTCGAGGCGGACGACCGTTACGTCGAAAGGGTGCAGGTCACTTGAAGGCCGGAGGCTGGACCAGAGATGCCAGCGCAAACCAGTCCGTGTTCGCGGGTAGAACCTCGTATCCCATGTTATCCCAATGGCGCTCATCCGAATACGGGAACATGTTCAGCCAATACGACTCCCAGGGAGCGTAGAGCCCCAGCTCCTGCACTTCCAGAGCCGAGTGGTAGTGATAATGGGAGAAGTAGACCTTGGCGGCGGCGAAGGCAAGAGGTTGTGCGAGATCGTGCTCCGTGATCTTGATCCCATCTTCATAGATCGCAAAGTGCGTCTGAGACACAAAGACATCCAGACGGCTGCGGTTGTCCAAACCGCGTCCTTGCTGATACCCCTGTGAGACCGCCCAGTAGCTGGAAATTCCTCCCCCGGTGGTCTGTCCTGGACGGTCGCTGTCGGTGAAAACGGCCTGTCCCGCTGCGCCGACGATCCGGGTATGGATCGGCGCCGAATTGGGGTTCGACGGATCTTTCGGCCCCAGGCTCTGATCGACCGTGATGTTGCTGCCGAAGATCTGCACCATAAAGTCGGTGTCGGTCGTGTTGATGCGCCCGGTAGTCTCGAAGAGGAGATAGGGATCGTTCGCAGGGGTCATGCGGAAATCGATCCAGCGGCGTGCGGTCTCTCCCAGATGCCCATCTACTTCCTGCGTGAGATGGAGGATTTTGCCGCCGTCGAAAGTGACCGTCTGCGCAGGAGAGAGGGAGATCACACCATGCCCTTGATGCAGGGGATTGTTGGACCCCGGCGTGCCGCCGTCGAATAAGATGTCCATAAAATGCCTGCCCATCACAAACATCCTGCTGTTGAGGGTATCGACATTCTCCGTGCGCAGATCCCAGGCGACGGCCGGAGTCTGAAGGGTAAAGCGCTCTGTCCCCGCCCGATCATCTACGGTGCCGACCGAAGTAAAATCCCCGCTTTCAAAGGTGTCGAAGAGCGTCTGAGAAGCCTCCGGCGTCGAGGGAAGCGCAGGCCGACC
>JAYUMV010000305.1:0-9084 GCA_043762265.1 Chthonomonadaceae bacterium
GGACAGGTCAACTTCTTTGATGCTGGCTTGCTCCTGCGCTATCTTCTCGGTCTGGACGAGTTTCACGCAGACGGCGGCGAACTGCTCCAGAATGGTCGCCGCCGCCTGGTGCTTCCCCTGTGCCAATTTGGTCAATGCTCGGCTACAGGCGATCCGTGCCTCTTCTGCATCTACCGTTGCCATGATGTGACGATTCCCTTCTGATCCGTTGTCTTTGCCCTCTATGCATCCGAACCTGAGTCGGAACGTCTGCGAGGCAGCAGTTATCAGCGATAAATACTGTGAAGGTTAGTCAGACTCCTGCATCGTGTAAGGTTCCGCTTTCCGGTTCGTATCCGGAGTGATGGAGGGAAGAAACTGGAAATCAAGGAGACACGAAAATGTGTGGACGCTATACGATGCACCATTCGCCTGCTCAGGTCGAGATGCGATTCGGGATCACGCAGGCGCAGACGACCCCTACCGAACGTTACAACATCGCGCCGACGCAGGCGGTGCCGTTGGTCATCGAGGCAGATGGCGGGCGCTTCCTGGACGCGATGCAGTGGGGGCTAATTCCGTCCTGGGCGAAAGATCCGGGGATCGGCAACAAGCTGATAAATGCCCGCGCCGAGACCCTGATGGAGAAACCTTCGTTCAAAACCGCTCTGTCGCGCCGCCGCTGCATTATTCCTGCCGATGGGTTTTACGAATGGAAGCGAGAAGGAACCGCCCGGCAGCCCATGCACATTCGCCGCAAGGATGGAGAACTGTTCGGTTTCGCTGGACTGTGGGAAGAGTGGCAGCATCCTGACGGCACTCCTCTCCGCACCTGCACCATCATCACGACCACGCCGAACGATCTCATGGCGTCGATCCATGACCGGATGCCCGCGATCCTCATGCAGGAAGACGAAGCAGCGTGGCTCAACGTGGGACTACACAAGCCTGTGGAGGTTTTAGGGTTACTGCATCCTTATCGAGCAGACCTTATGGAAGCGTACCCTGTGGATCGGCGGGTAAATGTTCCAACGGTTGAAGACCCGGCGTTATTGAACTCTCTCTGAAGGGCTTGGGTTAACGCACACTCAACAGTGCGACACGAATAGAGGACTAAATGCCGAGCCTCAAGAAGTTGGACGCTCGGCATCTTTTTGCCTATGGATTGACAACCTGCTGGAACATATCCACAGTCCGTCCGTCAGTAGGGTATCATGGGTGTAGTCATATTTCTACACCCTTGTATCTACTTAAGCTGGAGGAGAGCAGGCCGTGAACTCCTTGTTTCCGGACTTTAGCGCAGTGCCGCGACGGTTCTTCCTCGATATGAACTCCTTTTACTGCTCGGTCGAGCAGCAGGAACAGGAAGGGCTGCGAGGTAAGCCTACCATCGTCGTCCCGGTCCTGGCAGAACACACGTGCGCGATCGCGGCCAGCCGGGAGGCGAAGGCGCTGGGGATCAAGACCGGCACGGCCGTCCAAATGGCGCGAATGCTCTGCCCGACGGTCCAGATCGTCGAGGCGCGACCCAAACTCTACCTTGACTATCATGCCCGACTCCTCAAGGCCCTCAATGACCACTTTGTCAGTATCCGGGCGCTCTCGATCGACGAGGTGGCGTGCCGTGTCCCATCGCTCTACCGATCCCCGCAGAAAGAAGCGGCGCTGGCCGTGCGCGTCAAGGCCCAACTGGCTCGCGACCTCGGGCCGCTCATGACCTGCTCCATCGGGGTCGCGCCCAACGTGTTCCTCGCGAAAGTGGCGTCAGAAACGAAAAAGCCCGATGGTCTCACGATCTGGGACGACCACTGCCTGCCCGAGGCGCTGTTCGGCGTCAAACTCTCGGATCTGCCCGGAGTCGGGCCTTCGATGAAGCGGCGACTGGCCGCAGCAGGCATCCTCACGACCGAAGCCCTGTGGAACGCCTCTGCGGAGGATCTGAGGGCTGTGTGGGGAAGTGTCGTTGGTGCCCGCTGGTACTATATGGTGCGCGGCTCTCACGAGTGCGATTATCAGGCGGTCCAAGCCCCCGCGACCCAGCCCAAAAAGAGTGTCGGGCATAGCAATGTTTTAGCACCTGAACATCGATCCAGGGCAGGGGCCGAGCGGATCTTGCGGGAACTGACCAGGAAGGCGCTTGTGCGCCTCAAAAGCTATCGGCAGGCCTCCGGTGCAGTCCAGGTGACGGTGAAGTACCGAGGGGTGCGAGGAAGCAAGCAGGACTGGATCTGGACCCAGCAGAGCAACAAGCATCTTCACACCAACGACGAACAGGTCTGGATGCAGATCCTCCGGCCCCTGCTGGAGGGCGTCCCAGACTTATCGCCTGACGCGGTGCCATACTTTGTGGGGATCGTGTTCGGAAAGCTGCTTCTGGAGCGGGACAAGAACCTGTCGCTTTTCGAGGAGGATGAGGAACAGGATCGGCTTGGCAAAGCGGTCGATGCCTTGAACCGAAAGCATGGTCGCGTTGTGGAGATTGGAGGGTTGCATCGGGTGGGCAGTGAGGTTCCGTTGCGAATTCCTTTTGGAGCGCCGGAATCGCTGGAGTGAAGTCGTAAAGACAACTCGATAGACTCTCAATAAAATCGTCACGGCATAGGCTTGCCCCGATGGGGCCAGCCCTGCGTAAACGAGGACATCCGAGCGCCGCTCTATGAGGGTGGATTGAACCTCACCTCCCTTGCCAACGTATATCAGAGTCGGGCGGTTTGGAGAGCGAAGTCGCTTCTCCTGGTTTGCACTCCTGGCGCAGAGCCATTCTTACTCCGTCCGAAGGGGAAAGGCGAAAACGATGAGCAAGACGTTTCCCAAGATCTATTTGGTGCGGCATGGTGAAACGGAATGGTCGCTCGATGGCCGACATACGGGCAGTACCGATATTCCGTTAACGGCGAATGGGGAGGATCAGGCGGCGCGGTTGCGGAAGCGTCTGGAAGCGATCCAGCCCGTCCTGGTGTTGTCGAGCCCCGCGCAGCGTGCACGGCGGACCTGCGAACTGGCCGGGTGGGGGAATTCGATGCAGATCGACGCGAACCTGTCCGAATGGGACTATGGGGATTACGACGGGCGAACAACCCCGGACATCCACAAGGAGCGGCCGGACTGGTCGCTGTTTCGGGATGGCTGCCCCAACGGAGAGCCCGTGGAGGAAGTCAGTCTGCGTTCCGACCGAATCATCGCCCGTGTCCGCGCTCTGGAGGCCGATGTGCTCCTTTTTGGGCACAGCCACATGTTTCGGATATTGGCCGCCCGATGGCTGACGCTGCCCGCGCAAGGCGGCGCCTACTTCAAACTCGCGCCCGCCTCGGTCTCCGTTCTCTCGTTCGAGCACACTTTAGCCGAGCCGGTGATCGCGCTCTGGAATGAGGAGCAGCCGGAGTAAGCGTCCCGCACAGGTTTATGCTCCTGGAAAACAGGAGAGACGCTCCTGGAAAATAGAGAATGTTCCTCTGTCAAGCCGCAGCGACAGAACTAATCCGAAGAATCTCCGTCTCAGAAAATACGTACCTATCGCATTCGCACGTCCCTGGATTGGCGAGAACGAATGATTTGCGTTGCTTTCGGCTTCCTGAACCCCGCCCACGGAGGAGAGACATCGATGCGTCATCTGCTGCTCGCCCTCTTATTCTGTTTTTCGAGGCTGGCCGTCGTCTCGGCAGACCCTACCGCCCCAATCGAGCGCCAATGGAAGGTGGACGGCGTGGAGCGTACGGGAATGGTCTACGCCCCCGCCACGGCAGCCACCACGAAGGCCCCGCTCCTGTTCGCATTTCATGGGCATGGCGGCACGGCCCGCGCCGTCGCCAATCGGTGGGAGTATCAGCGGCTGTGGCCCGAAGCGATCATCGTCTATCTGCAAGGGCTACCCACGCCCGGAGCACTCACGGACCCACAAGGGACGCGAAGCGGATGGCAAAAAGCAGCAGGCGATCAGGGAAATCGGGATCTGAAGTTCTTCGATGTCGTGTTGGCTTCCCTCAAGAAGCAGTATCAGGTGGATGACAAACGGATTTTTGTGACCGGCCATTCGAACGGCGGCGGTTTTACCTACCTGCTCTGGGCCGAACGCGGCGACACCTTCGCGGCGGTTGCGCCAGCCGCTGCTTTCATCCGCGCCTCGGCCCCCCTGAAGCCCAAGCCAGCACTGCACATCGCCGGGGAAAACGACGAACTGGTCCGGTTCTCTCTCCAGCAGCGGATGATGGCAAATGTCCGCAAAATCAACGGGACGGAGGCGGAAGGGAAGCCCTGGGCGAAGTCCGGTTCGCTCGTCGGCACCCTCTATTCCTCCAAAACCGGAACGCCGTTCGTCTCGATCAGCTATCCCGGCACACACGCGCTCCCTGCCGAAGCGCCTGCCCTTGTGGTCAAATTTTTCAAGGAGCAGGCCGACTTGAAATCCGCTCCGAAACTCGCTGCGGGCAGCGTGTCCGCTGCCCCTGCGAAACCCTGAGCAGCCCGCGACTTGTCGCTACAAGTCCTTGCTATCTCTCGGTAGTGAGGTGTCGTGTTTGTTGGTGGACGTGGCCCGCAGGAGTTCCTGCGGGTCCGTTTGCTGTGTGCCCTGCGCAGGTCGCAGCAGGCTTTCCGGGCTGGAAGCGGTGGGAGCGGAGGCGCGCAAGAGTTGTGCACTGGAGCGGACCAGAGCTATCTTGTTCTGGATCGCTTCACAACAGGCGGCAGCGGCTTGCTGCACTATCGGATCCTCTCCCAGTTTCTGACCGTCTGCCCATGTTTTCACGATCTCCAACACGGGTACCTCTGCCTTGAGCACCGGGTGATAGGTGGGAAGGGAACTCTGACCAATTTGGGCAAGAACGTGCAGGACTCCCAACACCGGCGGATGTCCTATCGCAGCAAGGTGAGAGTGATGAGGGCTCCTATCCCAGCCATGGATCCAGAGGGCCATTCTGCCGTGCCGTTCCGGGCCGAGTGCACGGGCCTGCTCCGCCGTCAGGCGTGGTAAGAGCCGCCCCAAAGCCTGCCAGAGTAGTGGATGTACGGTTCTGTCTGCGGTCCAGCACAAGGCATCGAAGAGGAGAGGCACGGCACGGACGTCGTCTATCTCCGCCAGTCTTTGCGCCGTAAGACGCTCCTGTTCCTCGGGTGCGCGCAGGAGGTTGGGGCGCCATCGAGAAGGGATCCAGGATGCTAGCAGCGACAGAAGAAAGCTTGCGAGCGCTACCCACATCATAACCGTTGGACTTACCAAGCCTTGCCGTATGGCGAAGAGGCAGGCGACCAGGGCGATCATGATCGGCCCGAAGAGGAGCAGAATTCTCCGGTTGCTTGTCTTCAGGAAAGACCTGGTGTGATTTTTGCTGCGCCTGACGCTTGCCTGGATATGGGCCGCCAGCTCCGCATCCAGATCTTGTGCAGGGAGTACTTCTCCAGGTAGGATCTTTTTGTGACAGCGCCGTTGACGCCGGACGAAGGTATCGCAACGGGTTCCGTGTTTTGCAGCATGAGGTTCCTCTTCTGTCTCCTCGGATGAGGAGCTTCTCAGGAGCCCAGGAGTTTGGCCGAGACCTGAACCCCGGCCCATTCCAGTAGGGTTTTGACGGCATCGACGTCCGCGCTCTTGACGAGGATAGCATCGGAACCAATTCTGCCGATAAGGTGCGGCTTGAGCGCCCCGCTTTTCAGAAGGGCGTCCAGCGCAGCCGGTTGTGTACACTGCAGTAGAACCACCGGCATGAGATTCGCCTGGACAGGCGCGCCTGTCCAGCCTTGCAGCGCCACCTGAAGGAAACCTGGGATCGGAGTGGGCAGACGTTCCTGCAGGAACGTCTGGAGTTCCGACAACTTCCGTCCGTGCTGAACCGCCAGTTCTACGCTCTTGCGTGTGAGACGCCAACTGGATCTGTTGGTGCGTTCGGCCCAGAGGTCGAGACCTGCTTGTGTCAGGAGGTCGGAACGCGTGGTCATGAGGGTTATCACACCCTCCTCGTTCAGAAGCAGAGAACGGCTGTCGGGTTTCTGGGAGTAGTCGACGACAGTCGGACTTGTGTCGAGGACGCTTGCCGGTTGAGAGTTCTCCGGCAGAAGGAGAAACCGTTCCGCTATCGGCAGGCCCTGAAGGCCGCGTGCGATCGCGTTCTGGCGTTCTATCACGTCTGAGAACTCGATTAGTTCGGCGTGCCGACGGACTTTGATGCGCTCGCGCAGGGCGGCCCAGGTGCGGATTTCAGACTGCACATTGCTGGGCAGTTCGATGCGCGAACCCATTGCGAGTCCTGCGATCAGGGAGTCCACGCTGCCTCCATGCTGGAACCCTTCATAGACCGAGTCGCGCGTCAGGCGATACTGGGCGGTATGCTGGGCGACCTAAATGCGTTCGGCATACTGCTCCAGAAAGGCGATCTGCTCCGTGGAGGCGCTCGCTAGGTAGACCATTATCTCGAAATTCGGCTGGACGATCCAGGCCGATGTCTGTGTCTCCGCAGTTTGCGGAGGCTCTTGCATAGGCTCCTCCCAGAGGAGGGCACAGCCCAGATCGGTCAGGCGGAAGCGATCCACCGCTCCGTTGATCAGATGGAGTTCGACCAACCCGAAGGCATACAGCCAGGTTCGAAAGGCCGCCTGCAGCCAGGGTACATCGTTTTTCTTCCATGCCGCTCCGACTTCCTGCCTCCATGCATCGAGCGCGACGCGTTCTTCCTCCGCCGACTTGCGAAATAGGTAGGGCTGTGACTTCAATCCGACGACGGAGTGGAAGATTCCTATGCGTTCAAAGAGAAAACGTTCAAAATCGTCGAAGCGAAACCATGCGTCTCTCTCCGGAAGACAGCGGAGCGCGGCGAGAACGGCAAACCTGCTGGCGTGAACATTTTTCTCATACGTCCATCGTGAGTAGCCCCCATCGAGTTCCAGCCAATCGTCTAACGGAAGCAGGCCCCGCATCAAGCGCAGGATGATCTCTGGGGCAGGAACGCGTACGATCTGATCCAGGGAAGTGGCGTTCACAAGTGCGTCCTGCGTTCGTGTCAGTAGGCCGCCGCCCGACATCGCGCCGACATAGGCTTTCATCGGCTCGGCAAACGTCAAGCCGTCGATCTCAATCTTCTCTCCCCAGCCTAATTTGCGGGCGACTTTGCGCGTGTCGTTCGCACGCGGGACTCCGGCCTGCGTCAGGCCGATTCCGCCGTAGTCATCCACCGCGCGCAAGAAGGAGATCACCTCCAGCATGACGCTTGGCACACGCCGCAAAGTGGAGGTCGCAGGTCGATCCGCAGGCTCGATCAAGAAGGGACGATATTCCGGTGGTGGGAGCCGAGCGAGGACACGCTCATCCGCAAACACCTGTTTCTCGTTCACAGAATAGCTGTAGTCGAAGGACCGCGACCCAACTACCTGCAATACGATCCCCCGCTCCAGGAGTCTCCTCGCTAAGAGGTCGGTTCCATATTCGCGTTGGTACGATTCCGTGTTCGGTGCCATGCCGGTCGCTCTGACGGCGATGCCAAGCGCCACGATGTTCGTCGTGTCTCCCAGCATTTTGACAAGACCAAGTGCAGCACGCTCATGGGGAAGCATCCTGGTGAGAACCGAGTCCACTTTGTTCGGGTCGTTAGGAGCCGCGATGAGATAGGTGAGGGAATCGGCTTTCAGCAGCTTAGCGCTTGCTCCCCAGAAAACAGCGATCTTCTTCAGTTCGGCGGAGTTGAAGGTAGGCCAGAGGGCATCGTATCGGCGGTTCGGACTGTTCATCGATGGCTTACGCCTCCGCTTTCGGGAGATGACCGATTTTGCGGAGGCGGGCGATCAGTATATTGTACCGGCTGGGATCGATCAGGGCGACCCGGTCCGACAACCGTGTCAATACCATGCTGGCCACTTGTCGGTCTAGCAACAACTCGTCGAGCATCCGCGCCTCGGCGACTTCCAGTATCGGGAGATTACGGTGTAATACGGTAGACAATACGATCCTCCTGCAACACGAATTTCCGAGGCAATTCGAGAAAGCGGGCGAAAATCCCTTCCTCATAGAGGCATCAGGGTGCGATTTAAAATTAGGGCATCTCAAGCGGGCATCGCACAATAAGGCCGCAAGTCAGTTGGGAATGTCGAGAGTTGAGCCGACCGCAAGGCCACAATTGCCTCGGCGCTTTCCTGTCGCCAATGCATGCCCGCCTGATCCAAGCGTTGCGCCACCACACGTTTACAGGTCGCTTCTACCACACCGCTGCCGATGTGGTAACCCTTTTCGAGAAATGTCTGGTAGCGCATCCGCTCCGCGTTGGTGTAGAAATAGGCATAGGTGCTCGTACGCAACTGCTTTTTCGTCGCACTGCTCGGACGCCAAGCCCGTAGATCGTCCAAGACCTTGCTCAATTGATTGGCCTTCAATTCGTTCGCACGCTCAGACAACCAGGCTTTGGTTTCCGGAGTGGATTTGCCAAAACGCGCTTCTGCGACTTTCGCTAGATGCTCCATGGCATGAAAGAAGTCCACGATCTGTAAGGCTCCTGTAAACTGCTTGGCCGCAATCTGCCAGATCCAGGGAGCTCCGTCACCGATCACGACTACTTCCTTGGCCGTATGGTGGCCCAACTGGTGAGCGAGTGCGCCCATCAGCGGTCCGAACGTGTCCACCTTCTCCATGCTGGAGAGATAATGGTTCGCGCGAACCCTTGCGTCTTTGCCGGAGGCGTCCTGGTAGGTTTCATACACGACGCCGCTTTTGCATTCGCCCCATCGACAGGCGAGTTCCCCGGCGCTCTTGTCCTTTTTCCAGGGATCGCGTAAGGGAACGAACACTCCGTCCATTCCGATAGAGAGCCGCTTGGGATGCACGCCCTCTGGCTCAGGCAAGAGATGGTTCTGATGTTGGTGGGCCGTCTGGTTCTGCTGGTGGCGTAGGGCGTTTCCAATGGCGATACTCAAGCGCTCCACGCTGGGAGCCGACAACGCGACCTGCGTGAGCATTTCTAGCGTGGAAGCGGCCTCGGCAAAAGGAAGTTTGCCTGCCAGCAAGGCGACCCACAGACGCACCTGGGTGGTAGTGCTGCCGCCATCCAGACCCAGAAGCGTGTCCAGAGGAACCTGGGTTTTGTGACAGATCTGACAATAGTAGCAGGCGCGTGCAAAAGTCAAGAGGCC
>JAYUMV010000306.1:0-1562 GCA_043762265.1 Chthonomonadaceae bacterium
TCCTTCAGGAGCAGACGCGGCAGGTCCTGCGGTTTGTCGGCGATATACGACTGCCCGCCGCCGACATACGCCATCGTCGCCATAAACTTGATGCTCTCATTGTTATCGGCTCCAGTGACGATGGTCGAAACCGTGATCCCCATGTCGCGGATCTTCTTCATGTTCGCCGCGACCGCTCCCTGATTGGCCTCATAGATCGCGTCGCCATCGCCCATGAAGACGATATGCTTCACCTTGGCGTCGGTGTTGTTCAGCACGCGCGCCGCTTCCAGGAGATAGGGATCGTAGCTCGGCGGATCGCCCATGCCCGTCAGGTTGTCCATCGCGCCCTTGATCGCTTCGCGGTCTTCGACATGCTGCATCTGGATGCGCCACGTCCCGCTGGGAGAGCTTCCTCCCCCACCGAATCCGAGGCCACCGTAGCCCGCGCAGTCCAGCACTCCGACCTGATCAATCGGCTCCAGGTTGTCCACGGTAGCCTTGGCCGCCTCTTTGGACATATTGACAGTGGTGGGGATCTCCAGGTCTTCGATTACCAGGGCGACCGCTACGGAGGGAATACGCTTCTGCTTCTTCACATCCATCGTGACCGGCAGGGTCTCCTCGATGGGCGTGCCGCGATAGTATCCGGCGCCGAAACTCTGCGGTCCTCCGACCATCCCGAATCCGATACCGAAATCGCGGCAGGAGACCTGTAAGGCCAGCATCTGGCTCTGCGAAAGATCACTACCGAGGACGTTGCTGAGAAAGATACTGTCGTAGCGCTGGAGATCGGCGGCGTTCGCGGGCAGAGCCGAGGGCGGCGCATACTGCACGTCGATGCTCTGCGATTTGAGGGCTTCGCGCAGGAAGCCCGTCAGCGCAGGGCTGTCGGCAACGTAGAGAACGGTTGGTTTGCCGCGCACCCAGACGAATCCCTCGCCTTTGTTGTTCTCGGGGATCGTGTCGTCCGGGGCGTCGAGCGTGGAGTTGTAGCGATAGAAGCCGACCTTATCGATGCTCTGGTCGAAGACCACCACGTTCTTGCCCGGATGGAGTTCGATGCGCTTCGATTCGCCGGTCGGTTTGCCGTCTTTGGTGAGGGAGACGGTGGCGGTCTGCATGGTCAGACTGTTCACGACCACACGCACCGGAAAAGGCTCTCCGATCTTGACGCGGCTCGGCATCGCCATCTTCTCAATCAGCGCCTCTTTGGTGAGCGTCACAGGCAGCGTAATCGTATCCAGAACGATGTGGCCGGCCGCCATATTGGGCACTTCGGACAGGGCGTGTCCGGCGTTCTCGTTACCGTCGGAGAGCAGTACGATCCGCTTGCCGGAGTCTTTCGCCGCCGAATCGAGTTCGTTCTTTGCGGCACGCAGAGCCTGTGCGATGTCCGTCGCGGTGGTCAAGCCAGGGTCGCGCAGGCGTGCGGGATCGACCGGCTGGCCGGGAGAGGACTGCGTATGCGGATCCTGGGCAAAAGTGATGACGCCGATTTTATCGACCGTCTTCATGCCCTTCGAGGCTTCGGCGATATATTTCTCGATCGCGTTCCGCTGGTCCTCGCGCACACTCCGGGA
>JAYUMV010000307.1:0-6391 GCA_043762265.1 Chthonomonadaceae bacterium
AAATTCATGCTGTAGGAGTTGTCCAGGACGATGACGGCATAGACGCGGGAGTTCTGTGAGAGCAGAGGGATGCCGAGAGAACGCAGAACGGGGCGTGCAAATGCCAGGACCGCCAGCGCGACAATCAGCATGCGCAGCAGCAGCAGCAGGATCTCCTCGATCTGGAGGCGGCGTTTCTGCTTTCTCTGAGACTGAAGCAGAAACTCCATGGCCGCCCAGGGGATCACTTTGAGTTTACGTCGCCGGATCAGGTGAATCAACAGCGGAACGGCGACCAGACCAAGGGCGACGAGAAAGGCAGGGTTCAGAAAAGGCATAGTTAGGTTTTAACCACCGGTTTCGTGGGTTCAGTTATGCTGCATGCGATTGGCAAGATAGCGCGAGAGGGCCACATCGATCGGCTGGTCGGTAGGAAACTGCTGGTAGTCCATGTTCAGTTCCCGACAGCCGCGTTTGAGGACAGCGAGGTAGTCGCCAAACACCTGGAGATACTCTTTGCGCAGGGAGTTCGGCTCGGCAGTGATCGACGCCTCCCCTTCCATGCCTTCGAAGATGGCGGAATCACGGAACGGAAACTCCAGTTCGTCCCGATCTAGAATATGAAAGATCACGACCTCGTGCCGCTTATGGCGGAAGTGCTGCAAACCCTTCAGAATGGTCGCAGGGTCTCCGAACAGGTCGCTGAACAACAGGATCATACCGCGCCGTTTGATGCGCTCCGCCAGATCGTGAAACGTCGCGGCCAGATCGGTCTTAGGCGCATTGTCCTTGCGTTCGAGCGTCTCCAAAAGCAGCCGCATGTGCATGCTGGTGCTGGCCGGAGGAATATACTGCCGAACGCCGGAATCGAAGGTCGCCAGCCCCACAGAGTCCCGCTGTTTCATCAGCAGAGAGGCGATGGCCGCCGCCGTGATCGCGGCATATTCGCGCTTGGAGAGCGCGGAGTTGACGCCCTTATAGTCCATGCTCGTGCTGGCATCGACCGCGAGGGTGCCTTTGAGATTGGTCTCTTCCTCGTACTGCTTGATCTGGTAGCGGTCGGAGCGGGCATAGACTTTCCAGTCGATGTGGCGGATCTCATCGCCGGAGACATAGTCGCGGTGCTGCGCGAACTCGACGCTGCTTCCCCGATGCGGGCTCTTGTGCATTCCGGTGATGACGCCTTCCACGACGGTACGGGCGCGTATCTCGAGTTTCGAGATGCGCGCCAGCGTCTGTGGATCCGCCAGATGGCGGGAAGTGGTGTTCAGCATGATGCCTTCTCTCGCCTATAGCCTATCTTCCGGGCTCGGTCGGGCGCGGAATATGTTTCAGGAGCCGCTCGACGATGACATCCGGCGTGATACCCTCGGCCTCGGCATTGAAGTTGGTCAGAATGCGGTGGCGCAGCACGGCGGGCGCGACCATCGCCACATCTTCCGCCATCGCGTAGTTGCGGCCGTAGAGGGCGGCGCGAGCCTTTGCACCGAGGATCAGGTACTGCGAGGCGCGCGGTCCTGCCCCCCAACTCAAGCACTCTTTGACGAACGGCGGCGCATCGGCCTCATTCGGGCGGGTGGCGCGCACCAGCGCCATCGCGTAGCGGAAAACGTGGTCGCCGACCGGAATACGGCGCACGATGTCCTGGAGCGCGATGATGTCGTCGCCGGTCAAGGTCTGCTTCAGTTGCACCGTCTGTCCGCCGGTCGTGGACTTCATGATCTGCAGCTCTTCTTCCGCCGTCGGATAGCCTACCGTGACCATGAACATGAAGCGGTCGAGCTGGGCTTCCGGCATGGGATAGGTGCCTTCCTGCTCGATGGGGTTCTGAGTCGCGAGGACGAAGAACGGCTCCGCCAGTTTATGCGTCTGCCCGCCGACCGTGACTTTGTGCTCCTGCATGGCTTCGAGGAGCGCGGCCTGCGTCTTCGGGGGCGTACGGTTGACCTCATCGGCGAGCAGCATGTTCGCGAAGAGGGGGCCGCGCAGGAAGACGAACTTGCGTTCGCGGGTGACCTGATCCTCCTGGATGATCTCCGTGCCGGTGATGTCGGCGGGCATCAGGTCGGGTGTGAACTGGATTCGTTTGAAGTCGAGCGCGAGAATGCGGGACAGGGTGCTGACCAATAGAGTCTTGGCTAGGCCCGGCACGCCGACCAGAATGCAGTGTCCTCGGGAGAAGATGGCGATGAGCAACTGCTCTACGACCGCCTCCTGCCCGATGACAACGCGTCCGATCTCGTTCCGCATCGTGTCGTAGGATTCACGCAGGTGTTTCAAACGGGCCATATCGTCCTGATCGGCAATACCGGGGACAGGCGGAACGGAGGTCTGGACAACAGACATCGGCATGAGCTCTCTTTCGGGAAACGTTATTTTTTGATGCAGTAGGACAGGGCGATCAGCGTGTAGCTGGTGACGAGACCCGGCTGATTCTCCCAGTGGCGCGCATTGGTATTGAACCAGGAGCCGTCGGGATGCTGCTCCGCGAGCAGGTGCGCAGAGAGATCCTGCGCCCAGTCGTGGGGATTGCCGTCTTTATCGGTGATGATCTTCTGCCCGTAGGCATCCAGGGTCTTGGCCATCGTGTGATAGTAGTAGTAGAGGGAGTTGGTGCCCATCCCCGGATTCTCGGTGACGGTATAGTGCCCGCGCAGCCAGTTGTACGCGGCTTGCGCGCGCGGATCGGATTTGGTGACGCCGCAGTAGATATAGCTTTTCAGTCCGGCGTAGGTCATCGAGCCATAGGAGGCGTGCTCGCCGACTTTCCCGTCGTTCTCGGTCGCCTTGCTGCCGCCCTGCGCTTCGTAGGCGAAACCGCCATCGTTCGGCCCCTCTTTCACCCAGGCCTGATCGTTGCTCTCTTTGCGGTTCTGAACCCGCTGCAGGAAGATCAGCGCCTTCTTAAAGACAGGAGCGTTGGCGGGCGTCCCGCTCGCATGCAGAGCTTCCAAGGCGTGCTGCAGGTTGGAGAGGTCCGGATGCGTCTCGTCGCCGGGATCGTCGCCGTAGCCGATTCCGCCGTACATAGGGTTGGACGGATTGATGCCCTCGTCCTCATCGAACTGCACCTTCGAAAGGTACTGCTGTGCCTTTAGAATAACGGGCTTGTAAGCCGCATTATGCGCCTCGACCAGCGTGACGAGCGCAAGACTGGTGTTGTAGTTCGGCAGTGTGAGGGACGGCCCCATCGCATCGCTGTAGATCGCGCCGTTGGGCTTTGCCGACCGCGTGAGGAACTGAAGGCCTTTCGCAACCGCCGGATCGCCGAGTTCAGTCCGTCCGTTTCTCAAAAACGCGGAGAGAGCCAGCGCCGTAGTGGCGGGATAGTGGCCCCACGAGCCGTCGGTCTCCTGTGTTTTACGCAGATAGTCCAGCCCTTTCGCCACCGCCCGCCGCGCCTTCAGCAGCGACGCGTTCTGTGCGGAGGCCGCGAGGCTCTCCTCTGCCAGAAGGGACAAAGCGATCGGTGCGCCGACTGCGGCGCGAATCATCTGAGCGCGAGTCAGTTTCATTTCCAGCCTACTTCCTTCAAATCAGCTTTCCGTATGGTAGCTTCGCCGGAGCCGCAGGGCCGAGGCGACCAGTGCGCCGAGGGTCATCGACAGGAGCACGCCTGTCGTGGCGAACGGCGACGGGTAGTAAAATGGGTACTCCGGGGCCTCGGTGCGTTTGTAGATCCAGGGCACACGCAGAATATCTTTGTCGAGCGCGGCACAGACGCCGCTGATCGGGTTTATCACCAGAGCCGCTTCGATCAGCGTGGTCGGGTTGTCCTGGCGACGGATCGGCGTGTTGAGCGCAAAGAGGCCGAACAGACAGATCGCCGAGAGCACAACAGAGAACAGGGCTCCACGCTCCCAGGAGCGGCCTGGACGCGCGCGAAGCGCACCGAGAAACCCGGACGCGCCGCTCATCAGCAGCATCGCCAATAGCACCGCATGCGCCGCTAAGATGGACCCGATGCCTCCCCTGTTTCCCGGTAAAAACTGAAAGCAGACCTGCACTGTCAGCCATGTCGCCAGCGAAATGCCCAGCACGCTTATCGGCACGGAGAGCGAGGCGAGCAGGCGACCAAGAGCAATCTCCCAGGCGGTCAAACGGGTCAGAAGCAGCGCCTGGATCGCCTCACACTCTATGCTAACGGGCACCGAGCCCGCTCCAAAAATCGCGCCTGCGCAGGGCAGCAAGAGGGCAGCGGCGATCATTTCGGTGGTCAGCCAGCGCAGCAAAAAGCGTACGGTGTTATTCGAATAGACACTGATCTGACCGAAAAACAGCGACTGTAGTCCGGCGGAAAGGACCAACAACAGGATCAGCAGTCCGAGCGCGCCGAGCAGATCCCTGCCGAGGCGTCTGCCTCGCCGCTGCCTGCGGAAGACGAGTGCGACCCCTGCCAGGGGAGCACGACGTTCCACGATTGGCTGCGTCGTTGTCTCCACATTGGGCGCGTTCACAGTCTGTTCCCGCCCCGCACCACTCTTTCCCGGTCATTCTGTTGCCGCGCAGAAGAGGAAGGGGGGGGCGCCGACACTGCTTTCACGACGAAATCGACCGGGGTGCCGCGCTTCGGAACCCGCTTTGTATTGACGACATAGCTGTTGGTCACTCCGCCCGACAAAGGATTGTCGAGTATGGCGGCAGGATCGTGGTAGACGGCGACAAGAGATTTCGCCAGATCGGCCTCGAATCCCTCTTTGATCACCCTGGATCCCGTGAACACCCACTGGTTGGGAGGAAGCGGCCGTTTGGCGGGCATGTCCAGCATCAGCTCTTCCGCCCGCGCTTCCTGCTCCGCGCCTTTCAAATCGTGCCAGCGTATCTTGATCTCGACCGGCGCGCCTTGCGGAGTGGTGGGGTCGCCCTGAAACTTCAAGACGTTCTTCGGCTCCAGATCCAGCATCAGGAGGGCGACCTGCAGATGCAGGGGGCGCACATCCAGCCGCAGCAGACTCTCATGGGTCTTGCCACCCGGCGCGACCGCAAGATACTCAATGGCGCCATCGTCCATATTGATCACCCCTTTGCAGGTGACGGTACGCGCCTTTGTGTCCACGATCACTGCGCCGATCCGATAGACGTTCTCGGTGATGCGTTCGACCTGTGGCGGCTTCGATGCTGCGCCGGTCTTCCGACCCGCCTTCTGCCCTGCCAGAATCGGTCTTGCCTCTATAAACCCCAACAGGAGGACGAGGCTGAACCACCGCCAGGCGTTCCTATGCGCGAAGGAATGGGGAACCTTGTATCTCATAGGCGGTAGCGCTGGCATAATCATCACGTCTGATTCGTCACTTCTGATAGATCGGGAGCAGTCCTGCCGGAACTTGCAGAACGAGAATGGACATGGCGGTCGCATACTCGGAACCGGCTTCGGAATAGCCAAAGTTGCCCCAGTTGCCGTCGCTGTCCTGCCGCTTCACGAGCATGTCCCGGACGCCGGGATACCAGCGTTTCCAGTAGTCGCCGCCAGCCTGATACATCGCCTGGGTCACATAGTAGATGGTGTAGAAGAAGTGCTCACGGTACGTCCACTCGTTCCGACCGTCGAGCGGATGGTTAACCAGATACTGAAGCCCCTTCTGGCATTCCGGCGAGTCGCGCATGCCTGCCATCAAGAGGGAGAGACAACCCGCTCCGGTACGCGCAGGGCCGGGTTGGTGAATCGTTACCTGGTAGCTGAATCCGCCATCGTAGTTATTGGCGCAGCGTTTCATGTAGGCGAGAGCGCGGTCGATGGTGGACTGCGTGACTTTCAAACCGGCGTTGCGGGCGGCGCGGAGCGCGAGCACCTGGACGACCGTTACGGAGATATCGGAATCGCCCTGGGCTGGCTGATAGCGCCAACCCCCATCGAGTCGCGGCTGACCGTCGATGTTCTGGGTATCTTCGATAAGATGGATAGCGGCCTCGACCTTCGCTTTCAGATCGCGACGCCGGGTCATGCCGTAGACTTCCGCGAGAGCGAGGGTCGCGAAACCGTGCCCATACATCGGCTGTCCGCTCTGCCCGACCGAAGGATCGCTGCGCACCAGGCCGGGCGCGCCGAATCGGCCATCCATGCGCACGGATTTGGCAAGAAAGTCCACGGCTTCGTTCAGGACCAGACCGTACCGTCCTCGGCCAGGCTGATGTCCGGCCGACAGAAAGGCCAACAGAGTGAGGCCGGTGATCGCGACATCGCCGGTATAGCCGCCACTGCTCCAGTGGCCGTCCGCCAGTTGATGCGCGGCCAGATACTGCAAGCCTTTATCGACCGCGTGCTCGGCTTCCGGCGTACCCAGATATTCGCGCGCCTCCACATCCCACGGCGAGATCACGACCTTGCGTGGCGGAGCCGCCGTCGGCTTCTTCTGCGCGACGGCCGGCAATGTGATGGCGACCAGGAGAATGCTGAGGAGCGTGAACAAGGAAA
>JAYUMV010000308.1:0-2927 GCA_043762265.1 Chthonomonadaceae bacterium
GATGCACTATGTCATGGCGCACGCGCTGATGGGCCTGAAAGACTACGCCGCTGCGGAGCAACCGCTGTGGATCGCACTGTCGCAGTCTCCCAGCTATACGAAGGCGCATGAACTGCTGTCGCGGCTTTACGCGGATCATCTTGATCGCTTGCAGGACGCGGCGCTCTCCCATGTGCGTGCGGAGCAGCTTAAGAAGACGTATCGGGCGAAGCAGCACGCGGCAAAGTCGGAACCGGAGTGGAAAGGAGTTTCGGCACAACCGGCGCGGCCCCTCTTTCCGCACCGCGCCGGGCACGCTGCTTCTCCGGCGAATCGAGAACAAGAGGTGGTGATCGTGTGCGGTTTACCGCGCAGTGGAACCTCGATGCTGATGCAGTTGCTGGCGGCGGGGGGAGTACCGGCCCTGACGGACGGCCTGAGAGAAGCGGACGAGGATAACCCGCGCGGTTACTACGAGTTCGAGCGGGCAACGCATCTGCACCAGGACAAAGAGTGGATCTCGGGAGCTCGGGGCAAGGCCGTGAAGCTTGTGATGCCGCTGGCGCCATTCTTACCGGGTGGAGAGAGCTACAGGCTTATCGTAATCCAGAGGAACCTGAACGCCGTGGTGGCGTCGCAGGAAAAAATGCTGGCGCGCCTGGGTCGTGAGGAGCAGGCCGCGAACCTGTCGGACGAGGCGCTGATGCGCGAGTACGGAGCGCAGGAGCAGCGGGTAGTAGAGTGGCTGGAGGCAAGGCCGGAGATCGCGGTGCTGCCGCTGGAGTATGACGCGATCCTGCGCGATCCACTGGGTACGGCTGCGGCGGTAGGTGCATTTCTGGATCGGGATTTCGATGTCGCGGCGGCTGGCCTTGCGGTCGATCCGGCGCTAAAGAGGCAAGGCCCCAGGTAAGGATCTGAACGGATTGCGGTCGTTTTTCGGAAATGGACCAGCACTATCGGGCAAGCTCCGTCTTGTGCTCGCGAGTGCTCTCCTGTGTAAATCAATGTCAGATGCAAACTATGGCATGCGCTTCTGGACCACGCGGTAGAACTAACACCTGCTCACATCGTTCGTGGGTCATAATGTCTGCCAAGTCCCTCGGGATGTGATTCGGTCAAAACAACTGTACTGAAGGCAGAGAGTTTACAAACGGCTTACAGTTAGGACGGAACATGGGGATCGCACGATTTTAGTTCAGTCGTGGGTATTTTACACGACCAATGTCAGCCTGCTTCACTCTCCAATTTACTCAATGGGAGCGTCATGAGATTCAAATACATAGCATTTGCCATGGGGATCCTGCTGACCCTATGCATTGACTTCGGAAAGAGCTCCTCGCAGTCGAGAGGGCGCAACCAAAGGGCGGAACTTGTGGAGCACATTTATGCTGCTGTAAAGCAAGCAAACCGTTCGGCTGTTCAGATGGATCTCGGTAAAGGCGCTGACGTAAATTTTGTGTACATGGATGGGGAGTCGCTTCTCATGCGAGCATCTGTAAATGGGCACACCAAAATGGTGATGTTGCTCCTTAAACGAGGAGCAGAGGTGAACTACGCTGATCGTTTCGGCTTGACAGCCCTCGGCTTCGCGGTACTTAATCAGCATAAGGACATTGTACGTCTACTACTGAAACACAAGGCGGACGTGAACGGCACAAGTCGCAAGGTGCTTCCATTGATTCTGGCTGCCGAAACGGGAAACATTCCTATCGCCCAGGATCTTCTGGATGCTGGTGCGAAAATCGACGCCCGATCCAGCCAAGGTGAAACGGCGCTCATGGCCGCAATACGGAACAAGCACCACTCATTCATAAAATTATTACAACAATACAAATTTCATAAAAAGTAAAAGTCGATCCAATGAAGGATCACCTCACTTTCAGGAGCCGGGGGGGGGTGATCAGGTCGCGTCATAGAAAACGTCCAGTTTGAGTTGTCCGCCTCTACAGTGTACCGCCAACCTACATGACCCACGCGGTGGAAGTGATCGTCTGCGAGCGGATCGTGCTTATCCACAAAAGTGACCTCCACCTCGCAGAACATGGGCTGGGACAACCGGGAGATTGCGTAGATCATCCTGAGCATATCGCCGTCATATGGAAGATCACCCTCCATAACAACACCGCCTCTCCCGTGCCCCACGCCGCCCATGATCGTGGACAGCGCCGTAATGTTCAACTACCTCTGCGACGGCACGACCCCTGCGAGTGCGGTGCTCAAGGACGGCAGCGCGGTCTACACGCCCGGCCTTTCCGAGCGGAGGGGCACGACCTCCAAGTTCTACCACGGCGACGCGCTTGGCAGCACGCGGGGCATCACGAACGCCAGTCAGACGGTCACCGATTCCGTACTGTACGACGGCTCCGGGATGGTTGTCAGCCGAACGGGCACCACGCCGACGCCCTTCGGCTTCGTGGGCAAGGGGCAGTACCAGACCGACAACGACAGCGGCCTGCAACTGCTCGGGTACCGCTACTACGACGCGAGTGTCGGCAGGTTCATCTCCTCCGATCCGGCCAAGGCAGGCGACAACTGGTACGCCTGCTGCAACAATAATCCCTTCAAAAAGGTTGATCCATCAGGAGAAGATGGATGGGCACTCGCGGGCGGAATAGCCTTCGGCGCCGTCGTCTTCGGACTCGGCGCAGGCTTCCTGCTCACTATGGTCGCTGCGTTTGAGGTGTGCACGTACATAAGTTACTACTGGGAACACAGTCAGATACTCCCGTCTGAAGCCTGGGGGCTTGCGCCTGATCGTTGGGCGAACCCTTCGACCGATACAATAGGCCGTCTGAACTGTCGGCCCGTATTCTTACCCTTCCGAAAGACAGGGTTGAACCAGTATGAGGCCCATAGGCCAAAACGAGAAACTGCACTGCAATCTATCGCGTGTTGTGGCAGCGGACTTACGAGAACTTATCTCATGCCGAGCGCAGGATAGAAGG
>JAYUMV010000309.1:0-5471 GCA_043762265.1 Chthonomonadaceae bacterium
CCGCCGATGCTCACTCTGCCGTATAGGCCGATCGCGATACAGCCGCTCGCAAGCGAATTGGCTCTGGCAGGTGGAGACAACGGCGGGCAGGGCGGCGCGGAGGCGTCTGATGTGCCGCAGACCGGTCTGCGAGCGGGCGGTACGATCGGTCTTTCCTACGAAGCGATGCCGACCGAGGAAAATGGCGGAATCATGCCCGACAGCGCGGATCACTCTTTGCCGGAACCGGAGATTGCTTATGGCCGTCTTGCTACAGAACGACACGCCGCGTCGAATGCCGACGGCCAGCCTGCGAAAAGCAGCCCAGCGCCTGTTGCGGGAAGAAGGCCCCTCCCGCGCCGAGGTCAGCGTCCTGCTGACCGATGATGCTACCGTGCATGCGATGAACCGGGAGTATCGTGGCTATGATCGCCCGACTGATGTGCTCTCTTTCGCACAGCAGGAGCAGATGGCGGACGCGCCGCCCATGCCGATTCTGCCGGGTCAGCCCGTTCTGCTTGGCGATGTGATCATCTCCATCGATACGGCGGAGCGGCAAGCGAACGCATTGGGAATCACGCTGGAGAGTGAGTTGGCGCTCCTGACAGTCCATGGTATCCTGCATCTGCTCGGATACGAAGACGAGACGGAGGCAGGCGCGGCGCGGATGCGCGTGCGCGAACAGGCTGTGTTAGGAGCTAGTCTCCAACCGATGCAGTACGACAAAACTTAGACCCGTAAATAGACCCAGGAAAGGAGTCTCCTTGCGCCCGTCGTCCCCCCGAAAAAAAAATCCGTTTTCCGGCTTTCGTTTTGCGCAAGAAGGCATTCTGCACGTTTTTCGCACACAGCCGCACATGCGCTACCATTTTTATGTTCTGGTTGCCGTGCTGCTGTCGGGACTGCTGCTCAACCTGGACAACCGGGATATGCTGGCGCTGGTGTTTGCGATCACCCTGGTGATCGTATCGGAGATGTTCAATACGGCGATCGAGCATGTGGTCGATATGGTGACGGAGACCTACAACCCCGTCGCGAAACTGGCCAAAGATGTGGCGGCAGGGGCGGTGCTGCTCGCAGCCATGAACGCCGTCATTGCCGGGGTGTTGATCTTCTTCAGTCAGAACCGGCTCATGAAGATCCAAGAGTCCATGCAGAAAGAGATGGAATTCCGGGTCGTTTTTGTCGGTATTGTATTATTAGCGCTGGTAGTTGTCATTTCGAAACTGCTTAGCGATACAGGTTCGCCCTGGCACGGCGGAATCATCAGCGGTCATAGCGCCATCGGCTTTCTTCTGGCGATGGTGATCTGTTTTACAGCAAACAACAACATGGTTGCGTTTCTCGCGATCCTGCTGGCGATTCTCGTCGCGCAGAGTCGGGTCGAGGCGGGCGTTCACTCTTTGCAGGAAGTCGTGCTGGGAGCGGTTCTCGCCATTCTGTTGACTTCGTTGGTCTACTGGGTCATGCCATGGATTCGTCTCCATCTGCCCAAGCCTCCACCGCCGAAGCCAGCCGTCGTCCGGTCGATTTCTATCTGTCCGGTGGCACAAGACGATCCGTGGCGCTTCGAGGGAGTTTTATTGAGTGGGCAAACACGCACCTAGTTTAGTGGTTTCTAGTTTTGATCTAAAGCAGTTCGCCTGGCAGATGGGACTGGTTCTCGCGCTGATCTGCGTCAACGCGTTTCTTTCTCTGGCGGAGTATGCCCTGATTACGGTGCGTAAGACCCGGATTCGACAACTCGTCGAAGAGGGCAATCGGCCGGCGATCCTGGTAGAAAAGCTACTCAAACAGCCGACTCACATGCAGTCCACTATTCAGACCGGGCTGACCCTGGTCTCGACACTGGCCGCTATCGTGGCCGCTGTCAGCGCCATCAGCCCGCTTGCAGGCTGGATCGGAGATCACAGCGTCGGCTTTCTCCATGGCAATGCCAGCGTTTTCGCCCTCGTCCTGGTGGCTCTCCCCGTAACGATCGTCTCTCTCGTAATTGGGGAGATCGCCCCCAAAAGCCTGGCCCTGCGCCATTCGGAACGCCTTGCTCTCGTCGCCGTCTATCCCATTTATGGCCTCAAGTACCTGCTCACTCCCTTGGTGCTGCTGCTGACTTTCCTGTCCAATATCCTGGTACGCCCGTTCGGCGGCACGGCCAGTTTTATCATTCCGGCCGTCAACGAAGAGGAGCTTAAGATGCTGGTCGAGGCCAGCGAGGAGAAGGGCTTTCTGGAAGCCGAAGAGACGGAGATGATCCACTCTATCCTCGACTTCGGCGACATCGTCGTGCGCAAAGTGATGACGCCGCGCATCGACATGACGGCGCTGGATGTTTCGGCTCCCTTGCCCGAACTGCTCCGCTCCATCACCGAGTCTGGCCATTCGCGTATCCCGGTCTATGAGGAGGATCTCGACAGCATCGTCGGCATCGTCCACGCCAAGGATCTGCTCTCGTTGCCGCTCGACACCATGCGCAACAACACCTCCATCCGCAGCGTCATGCGTCCGCCCTACTTTATCCCTGAGACCAAGAAGATCGATGAACTACTGGCGGAGTTTCAGCGCAGCAAACAACAGTTAGCGATTGTGCGGGATGAGTACGGTGTCACCTCCGGTCTGGTCACGATCGAGGACTTGTTGGAAGAGATCGTCGGCGATATTCAGGACGAGTACGACCAGGAGGAACCGATGGTGCAGGTGATCGACCGTTACACCACGATTCTGAATGGCAAGATGGGTCTGCGCGAAGTCAACGACCGAATGGGGCTGGAACTGCCGGAGGACGATGCGGACACCATCGGCGGTTTCGTCTTCGGCCTTCTGGGCCATCAGGCCGAGCGTGGCGAAAAGGTAGAGTGGCAAAACCTGGAGTTTATCGTGGAAGCTTCGGACAGGCGGCGCATCACCAAAGTGCGCCTCTTGCACAACGCAACTGCCCACAACGCAACCGCCTCTTCTCATTCCGACGCCTCCCCTGGCGCCGAATTGGAGTCGGCGACGCCACTATCCCCTCCACTGCTTCCTGCCGGCGATGCGGAACCGGTCGCCCGCGTGTGAGCATCCAGGCGGATCGTCTTTACAAGGTTTCGGCGCTATAAGCAGGCATTGGCATCGTGTATCGCGAAATAGAGTTTACTTCCAAGGTTTATAGGAGAAATACTGCATGGCGCAGCGTCGTTCGCGCACAGTTTCTGGCAGGCGTATCGCCCTCACTCTGTTCGGCCTGATGATGCCGACGCTGAGTTTTGCGCAGACCACCTCCGATCTTCCTCCTGCACTGCCCCTTCCGTCCACGACGACACAGGAGCGCCTGGTGAATCCAGTGGGCCTGTCGGAAGCGGACAGATTCGGTTGGCATTCCGACTTTATTGGAACGGGTCGCGGAATTTTCGACGCCTCGATCGGCGTCAAGTTCTGGCCGGACCGCTTTGAACTGCGCAACTTCATTTTCGGAGGAGCAGTCGATCTGATGCCGGGGGTGCGGGTGCGGGCCAATTTCCGACGGCGTGAAGGCGAAGTGAAGGCGTTCCAGGTCCACTCCGACGAGATCTATCTGGAAGGCTTTCAGCGTTATCGAGGCCAGGGTTGGCAGGGGGGCGCCAGTCTGCGCCTCGGCCGCGTGCGCTACCTGCATTTTCCGTATCCCGATGCCATTTCGGAGTTCGATCAGGTGCCCGGCTATCACGACCTGCGCGGCGGGCCAGAGACCGACTATCGGAGCGCCGTGTTGGTGGGGGAGGCTACGCTCAACAGTGGCTTCGGTGTCCACGGCAGCGCCCGCGCTGCCGGTTTCCTGGACGGAGATGGCGCGGTAGGCAGGATCATCGACGCCTACGGATTCTATCGTCATGATTTCGCGGGGACCTGGCACTTCGAGAGTCGTCTGGGGGCCATCGCGCTGCGCCAGGAGCCCCTGGGACGCGGGGGACAGTTCGGGGGCGACGTCTATCTCGGCAAACAGATCGGGGAGTTCAATATCGGTCTGCTCTACGAGAACAAGCGGAGTGAACACGAATATGCCGGGATCATGGTGCAGTTCCGACCTGGCCCGGTGACCCGCGCACTCGGCAAAGTCAGTTTCGACTATTCGCGCCAGCCGCAAGGTTTTACCGTGCAGGTGCCTCTCCTGCACCAGCGCATCAACGAGAGCCGTACAGTCCGCTCCGGAGACGAACTTGTCGGGGAGGTCCGCGCCGTGCGTATTCGTACCCTCTGGCAGCAGGGCTTTGTCCGGAACGAGTACGAGCATCGCCTCGAATCGTGGGGACACATCTCGGATTCTAGATTGCGCTGCGTAGTGACCGAGGAGCCCTGGTATTTACAGGCGGAGGCGCTCGTCAGTCCGCACCTTGTCCCGGACGCCCGCTGGGAACGCGACCGCCAGGGTCCCGCTCAGTACGTCCAGCGCGTGACCTATCGCTACTACCAGGCCTCTAAACCGAAGGATTCCAAGGGCACATAAGCGGCGCCTAACCCACTGCTCCGAACTCCAAACACAATGAAGAATCAACACTTTTGATGAAGAATTCTTGGGATCCTTACCTGCAATCGCTTTCTCCGAGCATTCGCGAAGCTATCCTTTCCGATGAGCCTATGCGCAACCACACCTATCTCCGGGTAGGCGGACCGGCGGACCTGTTCTACTGTGCGCAGGAGACGGATGCTTTGGCGGAGATTGCGGCATTGGCGCAGCAGCACGATCTGCCGCTGTTTATGCTGGGCGAGGGGACGAATGTCTGTGTCAGTGATCGGGGAGTGCGGGGGATGGTGGTGCAGAATGCGTGCCGACATGCCGATATCGGGCCGACGACCTATGCGGATGCCGGGCATAACTTTATGCAGTTGTTTGTGCGGACGATGCAGGCAAGCCTCTCCGGTCTGGAGTGGGCCGTCGGGATTCCGGGGACCGTGGGAGGGGCGCTGGTCTCGAATGCCGGGGCCTATCGGGGCAATATCTGCGATCTGGTCACGCGTATCGAGGTCGTTGAGGGCGGAGACCGCCACTGGGTGACGCCGGACTGGATGGGGTTTTCGTATCGGGACAGTCGGTTGCGGCGCGAGGGCGGCGACCGGTCCGCTCTCCTGGGCGTCACGTTGACGCTCACTCCAGGAAACAAGACGGACATTCGCGTGAAAGCTAAAGAGATCCAGATGCAGCGGATCCTGAAACAGCCGTGGGAGCCTTCCGCAGGCAGCTTCTTCAAGAATATTCGAGATCGCGAACTCGCCGCCAGTCTGCCTAATCTGCCGGAGAATATGCGCAAGTTCGGGGTGGTTCCCACCGCGTTTCTCTCAGAGGAGTGCGGATTAAAAGGCTTTACGATCGGTGGCGCGGGTGTGGCGGAACGGCACGCCAACTTCATCGTGAATCGCGGCCATGCGACCGCAGCGGACGTACGCGCAGTCGCCGAGACGGTGAAACAGCGTGTCTTCGACCGTTTCGGGCTGCAACTGGAAGAGGAAGCTCTCTACGTTGGAGAGTGGGACTGAGAGGG
>JAYUMV010000310.1:0-24972 GCA_043762265.1 Chthonomonadaceae bacterium
CACGTAGTCACCGCGACGTGAGATACGCCACCGCATACAAGACACCGAACGTCGGAGGAGAGGAGTGGCATTCATGAGCACCAAGACCGCTGTTCTGGATAGGACACAGGGCCGAGCACGCGATGCCCGCTTTGCTGCCCGCCCGGGTGATTCCGAGCCGAGCGAAGAGGAAACGGACGATAGTTTCGAGGGCGAACCCAGTGACGATCTGCTGACACTCTACGAGAGCGACGTGGTCGTGGAAGCGGCTGTCTACCATGAAGAGGCGAACTCTCCGGTCGGAGATGACGCGGATATCCGTACGGGCGCTATGCCGCATCTGCATGAAGAGAACGACAGCCATCGCAACGAAGAGAGTCTTCAGGTCTGGATGAGCCGTGCGCGCGGCGCACAGTTGCTCACTGCCGATGAGGAGATCCGTCTCGCCCGCGCCGTACAGCGTGGCGACAAGCAGGCCAAGGACAAACTGACCGAAGCCAATCTGCGCCTCGTCGTCTCCATCGCCAAGAAATACAGTGTGCGCGGGATCCCGCTGCCCGACCTGATTCAGGAAGGCAACATCGGTCTGATCCGCGCCGTTGAAAAGTTTGACCCCAGCAAAGGTTACCGCTTCAGTACCTATGCGACATGGTGGATCCGCCGGGCCATCGCCCGCGCTATCATCAATCTGGGCCGTACTATCCGTATCCCCGTCTATGTCGCGGAGATCATCCACAAACTCGTCAAGGCGTCCAGTCGCCTCCGCCAGCAACTGCTGCGCGACCCCACCGTGGAAGAGATCGCTCGCGAACTCGAAGTCCCGGTCGAACGGGTCAATGAGATCATGCGTATCGCGCTGGAGCCGCTCTCTCTCGAAACCCCGGTCGGAGAGAAAGACAACAGCCAGTTGGCCGACTTTATTCAGTCCCAGACTGCCGTTTCACCGTCCGAAGCCACGCTGAACTTGATCCGCCGCGAACAGATCGAAGAGGTTCTTGATCGCCTGACCGGACGCGAAAAGGAAGTCCTGCGGATGCGCTTCGGCCTTGATGACGGCTACGCCCGCACGCTCGAAGAGGTCGGCTGTCGCCTGCACGTCACCCGTGAGCGTGTGCGCCAGATCGAACTTCGTGCGCTCAAGAAGCTGAGGCACTTCGGCCCCAGCGAACTGATTCGCCAGTAAGTTCTCAACTCTCTCAAGCGGTATGGCCGGCTGTTCGTGCCCCCACCGGCCCCCGCGTCTCATTCGCCTCCTCCCCTCCCTTGCTTTTACCGAGGGGAGAGTGCGCCTCTTGAGCGCACTTCCTCCGCAATCCGATCTCTCTTCCAGGTAACGGGTAAGACCATCATCGAAACGCGGACTGTCTACAATCTTGCCTGTCGGCTGCATGTCGGGCTCGCACTGCTTCTGGGGCTGATCGGCAGCGGAGGAAGGGCCAGCGCGCAAACCCCGCCCGTGACGCCCCCTGCCGCCCCCCAGACGCCCGTCACCACGCCTGCCGATGCGCCTCCCACCACGCTTCCTCCTTTGCCGGGCGCACTCTCTGGGAAGACGCCGGACCCGGGCTCCACGTCGCCGCCCGATCAGCCAGGGCAGTTGAAGCCCCAGATCCGTGTCGGCAAATGGGATATGCTCGATGGGAAGGGCGGCGTCATGGGCAGCAACGGCGTCGAAGTCTCCTATGCAGGCACCACCGTCACCGCAGACAAAGTGGTCGGCAACATATATCGGGAACTCGTGCTCAGCGGCAACGCCAAGATCGTCTCGCATGGCCTGACCTCTTATGCCGACGTGATCCATGTCTATCCGCAGACGCGCTCCTTTCGCCTGGACAATCCGCGCGCCGTGCTCGATCCTTCCCTGCTGCAAAATCGTGTGCTCGACCCTGTCTATGTCACCGGTGGTTCGTTCAACGGCTCCAGCACAGGCTATGGGTATGCCGACCATGTGACCGCGACTACCTGTGTGGAAGAGAAGCACCACTACGAATTTCGGATTGGGGACGCCGAACTCTTTCCCTACAATAAACTGGTGATGCACCGGGTCTCACTCTATATGTTCGGTGTCAAGGTGGTGACGCTGCCCTCGGTCGTGATACCGCTCGATGTGCGCCAGCCCGATGCCCGCCGCCCACGCTCCGACTATCTGCCGGAGGTAGGGCAGAATACCAATGAAGGCTACTATATCCGGATCCCTTACGCTTTTGCCGAGGGCAGCAATGCGGGCACCTTTCTGCGCCTGGACATCACGCAGAAACGCGGCGAGGGCTACCGATTCGAACAGGACTATCTGGCAGGCAAGCAGACGAGCGGGTTCGACACGGCAGGCGTCGCGCCCGTGGGGGGCTTTACCGGAGCGACGACCGGCAGCATCGCCAACTCCTACGGCTACGGCAATGTGCAGCGGCTTCCAGGGCTCGGCACGGGATTAGGCCCTCAGAACGGCGGCCTGTTCGCCATGCAGGGCTATTTCGCGGACGGCTTCAACCGATTCTTCACCAGCAGTTTCAAACATCAGCAGGGAATCGGCGGCAGCAACCGCTTCGCCCTCAGCACGGAGCTTCAGAACGACAGTTTTTACGTCGGCGCCAACCAGAGTTCGCAAAACACGCGTTTCAATTTCACGCATGCCGATGCCGCTCACGGGGTACAGGGCGACCTCACGCTCGGCGTGAACAGCACCGATCAGACAGGCGCCTCCGTCAGCAGCACCAGTCAGATCACGGGCAGTCTGCGCGAGTCCTTCGATTTCGATTCGCACGGCTCCAACCAGAACAAGATCTCCTATAGCTTCGACGCAAATCGGTATCTCAACACCTCTCCGAGCTTCTCCAGCCGGACCGCCACGCTCCAGTCGGATTTTCAGTTGCAGCATGTCTCACGCGACTACTCCTTCTCGCTCGAAGCCAACAAAGACTCCACCATCGGCCCGCAGTCCGGCAATGGCGCTTTCGGAACGCTGGAAAAACTGCCGGAACTGAAGTTCAGCACCGATACCTTCAACTACCAGCGCGGATTTCTGAAGGCGTTGCCGCTGCATTTCGACATCGGGGTCGGGCGCTATTCGGAGCCCAGCCACAACTTCACCAACGATCGTGCGCTGCTCGGCTTTACCCTCCAGCAGTTCCCGTTAATGCGGGGCCGCACGGAGATCGTGACGAGCGGCGGCTTCGAACAGCGACTCTACAGCGATACGGCGGCGCAGTTCATCACGCGCAACACCACACGCCTGCGCCAGCACCTCGGCGGTCGCTCCGGCATCGATCTCAACTACAACTACGAGCAGCCGGAGGGAGGCACTCCGTTTCTGTTCGATGTCTTCAGCAAGTCGCACAATATCACGGCGGAGGCCGGTTACCTGGACGATCGGCATTTCCAGTTTACCGCACGTGTGGGATACGATCTGATCGGGCAGACGCCCGGTTTCACGCCGCGCCCATTCCAGACTCTCTCCACGCGCATGATGGTCCGGCCCAACGACAACCTGCGCTATGACGCCCTCGCGACTTATGATCCGAACACCGGCGCCTTCATCTCTTTTTCCAACAGCGTGAAGGTGCGCGCGCGCAACGACTTCGCCGTCGATTTCATCGGACGCTACGATCCGACACTGCACAAGTTCAGCCAACTCAACACGCAGTTCGACATTCCGGTCGGGCGCACCTGGCGTGTGCAGGGCCTGTGGCGCTACAACGGCATCAGCAAACAGTTCGAGAGCCGTAACCTTCAGATACTGCACGAATGGGACTGCATGGAGGCGTCGGTCACCTACTCCGAAAGCCCCGTCGGTTTCAGCGCCGGCAACAGCCGCCAAATCTACTTCACGCTCCGCCTGAAAGCCTTCCCCTTCTTCCACAGCTTCGCCCGTGGCGCCGCTGGCCAGGCCCTCAGCACCGGCATCGGCGACTTGTACTGACCTGGATTCAAAACCCAGATTTTGCACCACCCGCTACGCTAGAGGACACAGAGGGCACAGAGGTTACACAGAGGAAATGCAGAGAAAAGAAGGGGAAGAGCATGGATAGAGTTCCCCGTTCTTCCCCCAACTGCTCTCCACCGTACCCTTAACTCCTTCTCTTATCTGCGGCTCATGATTTCAAAAACCTTGTATTTCCTCTGTGGAACCTCTGTGCCCTCTGTGTCCTCTAGCGTAGCGGGTGGTAAAAATTCTGCCTTGTAAGGCTTTCAGTCTGTCATGCGGAGGGAATCTAAGAAGGTTAAGCTTTTGAGGTCGCGGTCGGCGCGGTAGCGGATGTACCAGCGCAGGGCACGCACGACTTCGGCGGCGACTTTGGGGGAGGGCTGCAGCGTTAAGAGCTGTTCCGGCTCGGTTTCGGTGAGCAGACGCAGGAGGCGGAGCGCGTCGAAGGAGAGAGACTGGGCATCGTCGGCGCGGTAGCGGTCGGCAGGGCAGAGTGCGCCGCCGAGGGCGGGGCTGAAACCGACCTGGCGGCCCGTCAGAGGCTCGCCGCATCGCACGCAGTTTTCCAGAGAGGGCGCATAGCCGATGGCTGCCAGCAGATGCAGTTCGTAGGCGTGGACCACGGCGTCCGGATAGGTTGTGGCGCGCTGGAGCAGATAGAGCGCGGAGAGGAGCAGGTCGTAGAGTTCGGGGCTCTGCAGGGCATCGCTCTCTGCGGTCAGGCGATCCAGCAGTTCGCAAAGGTAAGTGGCGCGGGCCAGCTTCTCCAGGTCGGTGCGAATGCCGGGAAAAGACTGCTGAATCTCGGCCTGCTGCACGATCTCCAGCGATCGCCCGGAGCCCAGCAGAAAGCGGGTCTCGGTGAAAAGTTCGGTGGCTCCGCTGAGACGACTGCCCGCTTTGCGCGCGCTCTTGGCGATCACAGAGAGTTTGCCGTGTTCACGGGTGTAGAGAGTCAGGATTTTGTCGGTCTCGCCCGTGTTCAGTCGGTGCAGAACGAGGCCGGTCACGGTATAAGAGGGCATAGTAAGTCAGTTCTCGAAGTGGTTGCGGTAGGTTCGGAAACGCCCTTGCAACGCCGTCAGTGCAAAGTGCTCGGCCTGTGCGACCGCCTGTTGGTCGATAGAAGCGGGCTTATGATCCCCGGTCGGGTTCAATGTCATGGTCGCAGTGGCGTGGTCTTGCCAGAGAATGACACCATCGGAGACGCGCACGAGTGCGCCGACCGCTTCCGCGCGGGCCTCCCGCGTGGCAAATGCCTGCCCGGGATCGGGAGTGCCGGTCTGTAGTTCTATCGCGGTAATGTTGGCCATGAGCACATAGGAGACCCGCAGTTGCGCCCCCAGCGCCTGCACACGGGCCACCTCGGGCTGATCCTGCCTCCAGAGCGCCTGCACCGTGATTCCCTCTTGTAGCAGAAGCTCACGGGCTCTTTCGGGCGGAACGACTTCCTTTCCACTCAGGGGAGCGATTTCAGGGCGGAACTGAGACGTCAGATCGGCGGAAAGATGCCGCACCGCTGCGGTCGCGACGCGCCGACCGTCCGGAGTAAAGAGGAGGGCATCGGCCTCGGCAGGCGCAGGCACGGGCAAGAGAGCAAGCCGCTCTTCGGCCAGGGCAAAGGGGGTAACCTCCCCGGTCCAGAGCGTATGGGAGGCGCTCGCAGCCGCTTGCTGCACCGCTTCCAAGGCGAGTTGAACGGTCGTGCGTCTATATCCTTCCTGGAATGCGTTATAGCCGGTCGCTGCCGTCCCCATAAACGCAAACATCGAAGGAAGGCTGGGCGTGGACGCATGCCTCTTTCTGCGCTTGCCAGAGGAGGGAGCATCCATCCGCTCTGTGGGATCGAGCAGCACAAAGTGCAGTGTGCCGCGCAGCGTCAGGGAGCGGGTCAGCCCTTCACTGCGCTCCAAATGCGTCCATGCGGGGAGGAGAACGGCGTCGCAATCCAACTCCCGACCCAGACGTCGCGCCATCTCGCTATTTTGCAGGGAGGCGGGCGTCAGGTGCAGTGTGGCCATCGCATTCCGTACCTCCGTCTCTGTCGGTAAGATCAGGTGTCGTTTGGTTCGGAGGCTCGCAGCCAGGTCCGTGTAAAAGAGTGTTTCGCACAACGCGCGCAGTTGGTCGGGCGTCGCTTCCGGCTGGGGAGTGGGCTTTGCACCGGCCTTCTTCTTGGGGCCAATTTCGGTCGGTGTGCCGAGCGAAGCGGGCTTTTTCGAGGAGAAGAGACCAAAAAATCCTTTGGAGCGCGGGCCTGGCACTGCGGCAGCGGTCGCCGTGGCGATCCATTTCTGCATCGCGGCGTCCGGAATCGAGGGAGGCAGAATCATGACACGCCGCAGCGCTGGCGCCTTCTCCTGGGCCTGCGTCACGCTTGTGACGGCCAGGAGGCAGAACACAACTCCCATCCGCATTTTCCAACGTGCTGGTGTCACGGCGTCTTCTCTCTTCGTAGGCCCATAATTCGGGCAGTTTCTGTGAACTATTGACAATCCCTGGCGGTATTTTGTATACTCTACCTTGTTCACCACACGCAATGAGATTCCTCTGTCGCCCGCTGCATCCTGCATACTTGGGCGGCGACCCATATTCTCCAGAACGAGGCAAACGCATGGATGTTGAGTCCAGAGAGCTACTTACCGTCGAACAGGCAGCCCAATATTTGCAGGTCAGCCAGTCTTCCATACGCTCCTACATTCGGCAGGGACGGCTTCAGGCGTTTCGCATCGCCGGAAAACGCAAGGTGCTGATTCCGCGTGCGGCGCTGCTAGCGCTGCTCGAACCGGCCCGCCCGGAAGATGTAGACGTTGTGGTAGCGGAGGAGGATGACGACAGTCCGGAACCCCCGGAAGAGAAAAACGGCGCCCATGCTTGAAGAACTTCAAGAAGTCTGGCGCTTCCGCTATCTACTGCGAAAGTTCGTCGAACGCGAACTCAAGATCCGCTACAAGAACTCCGTCTTCGGCGTATTGTGGTCTGTCGTGCCTCTGATCATCTCGGTTCTTGTCTATTCCTTTCTGATCAACAAAATCATGGGAAAGAACATTCAGAACTACACGGCGTACACGCTTTGCGGCATCATCCCCTGGACATTTTTTACGACGACCTGCCTCGACTCCTGCCAGTCCCTTTTGAACAACTACGCGATCATGAAGAAGGTCTATCTGCCGCGTGAGATCATTCCCCTGGCCTATGTTCTCAGTAATGGCATCCACTTTCTGGTGGGCTGGGCCTTCTATTTTACTACATTCTATCTCATCTGGCCGCTCTTTTTGCACGTTCAGATTCCGATTCAACCGGCTATTGTCTGGTTTCCGCTCGTGCTGGTGATGGAGTTTCTGCTGGTTCTAGGCCTGTCGTTCTGGTTTGCCGCGCTCAATCTCTACTACCAGGATGTTAAATACGTCCTGCAAACTCTTTTTGGGTCCTTCTTTTTTCTCCTGCCCGTTCTCTATCCGGTCTATATGCACTACTATTCTCTGCGTAGTCACGGGCTGGCCTGGATGTATTCGCTGGATCTGATCAATCCCGTCACCGCAATGCTCACCGGTTTCCGGGAGACGTTGTTGGAGCCGGTGGATCCGGTGCATTTCAACCCTGAACTTGCAGGTCAGCCTCTTGTCCATATCTTTACGCCGGCCTGGGCCTATGTCATGGCGATTTTGATCACGTTTCTGATCCTCTGGAGCGGCTACGCCTTTTTTAACCACCGCAAGTGGCAGTTTGTGGAGCGTTATTAGGCTATGGCGACAGAAGAATCTTCGGCAGCCGTGGAACGCCCTGCGATCGAGATAATCGATCTGGTGAAGCAGTTTCGCATCCTGCATACCGGGAGCATCAAAGGCGCACTCGCTCGCCTCTTCAAACGGGCGAACGTCGTACAGTTCACGGCCCTCGACCATGTCTCGTTTACGGTGCCGCAGGGTCAGACGCTGGCGATCATCGGACGCAATGGATCCGGCAAATCGACTATGCTCGGCATTCTGGCACGTGTCTATCGCGCCACTTCCGGGACCGTGCGTCTGACAAGGCGGGACGGTGGCCCTGCCAGGATCGCGCCTCTTTTAGAACTGGGCGCTGGATTTCAATGGGATCTTACGGGATACCAGAATGTCGAGTTCTATGGGGCAGTTTTGGGCATGAACGCGCGTCAGATTAAGGAGCGCATGGACGCGATCGAAGAGTTTGCGGAACTGCAAGGCAAAATGGATACGCCGCTGCACGGGTGGAACGATGGCGCAAAACTGCGTTTGGGTTTCTCGATCGCGATCCATATCGATCCCGATATCCTGCTGGTGGATGAGGTGCTGGCGGTCGGCGACGAGTCCTTTCAGAACAAATGCTATCGCATGATCGACGACCTTCAGAGGCGCGGAAAAACGATCGTCTTTGTCTCTCACGATCTTCCCGTCGTCGAGCGGGTCGCCAACCGTGTCCTCTGGCTGAACAATGGCGTCATCATGATGGACGGCGATCCCACCGCCGTCCTCGCCGCTTACCGCTCCACCGCTTAATATCCAGTCGCCGGAAAGGATCTCTTGAGCCATGCAGACAGAGGTGTCGAAACCGATTGACGAAGAAATCGTATCTCCGGAAGTGGCTCGCGCGGGAACGCAGGAGCAGCAACGGGCGGAGGAGCTGCGGCAGCAGATACGCCGTGCCAACTACCTCTACCATGCGCAGGACGCGCCGGAGATATCGGATGCCGCCTACGACCTGCTGATGAAGGAACTGCGCGCGCTGGAAGAGCAGTACCCCGAACTCCTGACGGCCGACTCTCCGACGCAGCGGGTGGGCGCCGATGCCGTCACCAATTTTACTCCTTACCCGCATCGGGTGCCGATGCTCTCGCTCGACAACGCCTTCAGCGCGGAGGATCTGAGGGCCTGGGAGGAGAAACTGCGCCGGGCGATGGGAGCCGGGCCGGAACTCCTCATCGAATACGTGTGTGAGCTGAAAATCGACGGCTTGTCGGTCAATCTGGCCTACGAAAACGGGCGTTTCGTTGCGGGCGGCACACGCGGCGATGGGGTGATGGGCGAGGATATCTCGCTCAACCTGCGCACGATTTCGGCGCTTCCCATGCATCTGCGTCCCGCAAAAACGGAGGCAGACGAAAACCGAACGGAGGCGAAGACGGTCGAGGCGATACCGACCCCCTCGCTGTTCGACGAAATTGCGGAAGCGCCGGTGCAAACCCAGGCCCCCGCAGGAGACGGAGTTCCGGAGCGGATCGAAATACGGGGTGAGGTCTTTATGTCGCACCGGGAGTTTGCGCGGATCAACGCCGACCTGGAGGAACAGGGTGGCAAGACCTTCGCGAACCCGCGCAATGCGGCCGCCGGATCGCTGCGTCAGAAAGATCCTTCCGAAACCGCCAAGCGCCGACTCGACGTCTTTCTCTATGCGTTAGGGGAGTGCGAGGGCTGGACGTTCCGGAGTCAATTCGATCTGCTTCAGACCTACCGCGCCTGGGGACTGCGGACGAACCCGAACGTGCGCGTCTGCGAAGGCATCGAGGCGGTCATCGCGTTTTGCAACGAGTGGGGCAACAAGAAGACGGACCTTCCCTACGATATCGATGGCGTCGTGGTCAAGGTGAACTCCTTTGCGTTGCAGCGGGAGTTGGCTGGGGGCAGCAGCCGGGCTCCGCGCTGGGCCATCGCGTACAAATACCCGGCGCTTCAGGTGCGCACGAAGGTCGAGAGCATCGAGGTGCAGGTGGGACGGACAGGGGCGCTGACTCCCGTTGCCAACCTGACGCCGGTCGCGCTCGCAGGCGTCGTCGTGGCGCGCGCCACCCTGCACAACGAAGACGAGATCAAACGCAAGGATGTGCGAATCGGCGATACGGTCGTGATACAGCGGGCGGGAGAGGTGATTCCGGAAGTGGTCGAGGTGGTCGTCTCGGCGCGAACCGGAGACGAGATCGAGTTCTCTATGCCGACACAGTGCCCGTCCTGCGGCACACCGGTCGTCAAGCCCGAGGGAGAGGCGGTCGTTCGCTGTCCGAACGAAGAGTGCCCTAAGAAGATTCAGGAGCGGGTCAAGTATTTCGCTTCCCGAACGGCGCTGGATATCGAAGGCCTGGGCGAAAAGCAGTGCGAACAACTGACTCAGTCCGGTCTGGTGCGCGATGTCGCGGACCTCTATACGCTGACTAAAGAGCAACTGCTGGGCTTTGAACGCATGGGCGACAAACTCGCGACCAAGATCCTCGCCAATATCGAGGCCAGCAAGACCTGTCCTCTGAACCGCCTGATCACCGGTCTCGGCATCCGTCATATCGGCGAACATGCCGGCGAAGTGCTGGCCTCTCATTTCGGCACTCTGGAGCGCCTACAGGCTGCCAGTGTAGACGAGTTGGCAGGCGTGTTCGAGATAGGCCGCCGCACTGCGGAGAGCATTCGCGCCTTCTTCGACGAGCCCCGCAATCAGGAGACTCTGGCGAAACTTCACGCGGCAGGCGTGCGTCCGCAGGCGCACAGCAATGCCCCCCAGTCCGATCGCTTCGCCTCGAAGTCGTTTGTCTTCACCGGAACGCTCGTGCGTCTGAAGCGCGACGAGGCCGAGTCGATGGTCAAGCGCATGGGAGGCCGCGCGAGCAGCAGTGTCAGCAAACAGACCTCCTATCTCGTGGCAGGCGAAGAAGCGGGGAGCAAACTGACCAAAGCCCAGCAACTCGGCGTTCCCGTCCTCACCGAAGACGAGTTCCTCCAGATGGCCGAAGAACCCGAGGCAATTCCAGAGGTACCGGAGGCAACCTGATGTACTTCCACAGGAGGACTAAGAAAATTGACCGTTTCTTCCCTTCCTGGCTTCTTTCCTTCCTGCCTTCCTGTTCGTATCCCTACCCCAAGGCAGCAAAAAAGGATTGACGGGAAACCCATCAATCCTCTCGCGTTCTTCCGGGCTTCCTACTAGAAGTCGCCGAAGGTGTTGGGGTCTACGCCGCTGGTCTCTGCACCGATGATACGCCATTCGTGCGCAGAGTAGAGGCCGAACAGGTGCGGTACTTCCATTCGGTGCAGATGCAGCGTGATTTGCCCGGTATAGACCACGGAGTGAAGGCCCGGTTCGTCATGATTCAGGGCCAGGTCGAACTGTGCAGTAGCATCGTCGGTCGTGCCGCCCTGGAAGGCGAAGTTGGTGACGTCCGCATGAATGTCTTGCGCGTTGCGGAAAGTTCGAGCCAGCAGCAGACGCAACTGATCCTTGTGGAGGTTCACGATTTTGGCATCGTTCTCCGTGGTGATATAGCTCATAATGGTATTGACGTTTTTGTGTGCGACCGCGTCTTGCATGGTCTGCACCATCGAACGGGCCTGATCTGCGTTGAGAGCGCCAGCGCCCGTCTGGGACAGACGATAGAGTGTGACCAGCGATCCGGCCAGGACAATGCAGAGACTCAATATAATCCAGGAACTGCGTTTCATCTTCGTTCTCCTTTGAGCGGAGGGGTTCTCGAGGCTCAGTGATCTTCGCACCAGAAACCGGCATAGGACCGGGGAGCAGGGGAGCGGTTTTCAATCGCTCTATGGTTGTAGACGACCTGACACAAACGAATGACGGATGAACGAACAGATAATTTCGCGCTCGTTAAGAACCCTGGAAACGAAGAAGAGATGTCTGCACTGCCACCCGCAGTACGAACCACGGGAACCGGGCGGACCGTTTTGCTCGAAGAGTGAACCTTTTGGTGTTTCGCGCCGACTGAAGAGGTAAGAGAACCGCCGCGCGATGCCATTACGTCTCTTACTACAAGAGAGCGGTACGGCGTTCCCGAACACGACCGTTGCCGCTAATTTTTGGCGAAGGGTTGAACGACAGCCAGCATGACTACGCGCGATGAGCGACAGTTAATACAGCGGATACAGGCCGGCAGCCGTGAGGCGTTCGAGGAACTTCTCGATTCCTACGAGACACGCGTCTATCGTCTGGCGTTGCGCTTTACCGACAGCATTCCGGACGCCGAGGATGTGACGCAGGAGATATTTCTCGCTGTCTACAAGAGCCTGGGTAATTTTCGGGGCAATTCGGCTCTGGGAACCTGGATCTATCGGGTGGCGATGAATCACTGCCTGGAGTTTCGGCGCAAGCGCCGTCTGGAGACGCTGCCGCTGGACGAGGAGATCGCGCTTGTCAGCCAGGACTGGCGGCACGATCCTGTACAGAGCGCCGACCGGCAGGAGTTGTCCGCCAAAGTCGAAGCCGCAATCAACTGTCTCTCCCCCCTGCATCGGGATGTTATTGTGCTGCATGAGTTGCAGGGTCTGACCTATCAAGAGGTTGCCGCGGCATTGGACGTGCCGGTCGGCACGGTCAAGTCCCGTCTGTCCAATGCTTTTCGCCGCCTGCGTGACCTGCTCGGCGGCTATGTTCATGAAGGAAGTCCGACGCTATGAATTGCACATCTCCTAAAAATATGCCGGAAACGCCTTCCACCCGTCGTCCCACGGTGTGTAAAGGCGGCCTGTTTCAGGCCAATTTGAAAGCCTATCTGGACGGAGAGACATCGGCGTTGCGCGGCTGGTTAGTGCGTGGGCATCTGGCACAGTGCGCGGAGTGTCGCGAAGAGCTGCGCTGGCTGCGCCGCCTTGGGGAAGATATGAAAGAGTTAGAATCTACGCGTCCGCGCCCAGAACTGCGCGCCCGCATACTGGCGAGTCTGCCGACAACGCCCCCAGCACGTGGTATCCAGGTGATCCACTCCCGTCCGGATCGGGAGCGTTCGCCTCAGTTTGTGCCGCGTCTGGCATTGGCGAGTGGGCTGGCGATGCTATTGGCCTTCTGCGGCGTCTTCTCCCTGAACCGCTTTACCGCCAGCGCCGCGTCCGGTAAGCCAAATTCTCAGGAAAGCGCCCGCTTGAATCCGCATCCCCTCAGAGTTGCCCAGAACCCCGTCGAGACCCTGGTACAGACCCCGAGCGCCATGGATATGGTGACCTATACGCCGGAAGAAGATCCCAACAACGCGCTCGCCGACCAGATGTTTCGTAAGAAGATGAATAAGATCGAGGAGGAGAAGCGTGTGCTGGGGCAGGACGATTGGCACCGCCTCCTGGCACAGGCCCGCGCTGTCGCCCGCAAGGCAAGCCCCATCACACCCTCGGAGATGGGCATCACTCTGGCAGTCCCTAATATCGCGGAGATGCGGGCGCATCTGCCGACCTGGGCCAAACAAGAGGGAGCCACCCTGATCGCGGCCGGCAAACCGGATCCCACCGCCATCGACAGGACGACCGTGCCTTCTCTCCGCAACGACGACTCACCTGCGAACCTGATCGCCTTTTCGGTTCCTGCGGAACATGGCCCGGCTTTTCTAGGAGCTTTAAAGCAGTTGGGACAGATCTCTATCCTGCCGCTGCCCACGAAATCGGCTGCTTCAGCCAGTGCGCAACCCGCAACCCATATCCAGACCGAACCGAAGTACGAGGGCGTACTTCGAGCGATACCTGCCTTTCCGATCGTCAACGACACCGATATGCCGGTCAAGAAAAACACGGTAGCGCACGAGAACCACACCAAAGCAGGACGGTATCTCGTCCTGACCATCCTCCTCACGACAGCGCACAACTAATCCCATAAAACTCCAAATCAGGCTCAAGAGTCGTCCTATTACGCATAGAACATGGTACTACGCTGTCTGCTTAGAGCACAACGGACTGCATTTCGGCCCAGTTTGCGCCGGATTTGGCGTCGGTGCGGAGGGGGACGTCGAGGGGATAGGCGGCTTCCATGCGACGTACTATGAGGGGTGTGAGGCTGGAGACAGCGGACTCTTCGACTTCGAACAGCAGTTCGTCGTGGACCTGAAGGAGGAGTTTGCAGCCGTTGTTCGGTTCGGCATGCAGCCAGTCGGCGACGGCGATCATCGCGAGCTTCATGATGTCGGCGGCAGTGCCCTGAATGGGCATATTGACGGCGGCCCGCTCGGCGAACTGGCGCATGTTGTGGTTGCCGCTCTGAAGCTCCGGCATGTACCGGCGGCGACCGAGCAGGGTGCTGACATAGCCCTGCCGATGCGCCTGTGCCGTCGTCTCCTCCACATACTGCTTCACGCCCGGCAGTCGGTCGAAATAGTCCTTGATCCACTGGTTCGCGGTAGAAGTATCGACGCCCAGCGTCGCCGCCAGGGCGAACCCGCTCTGCCCGTAGATGACCGCGAAGTTGATGGTTTTGGCCTGCCGCCGTTGGTCGGGCGTGACCTCTTCCAGCGGCACTCCGAACACCGTGGCGGCCGTGGTGGCATGCACATCGGCGTCTGACTGGAATGCCTGCGTCAGTGCAGGATCTTTCGTGACGTGCGCCAGAATTCGCAGTTCGATCTGGGAGTAGTCGCAGGAGAGCAGGCAACGGCCTTTCGGAGCGATGAAGGCGCGTCTGATCTCGCGGCCAGCCTGCGAACGCACTGGAATGTTTTGCAGATTGGGATCGGAGGAGCTGAGGCGGCCGGTGCTGGCAACCGTCTGGTTCAGCGATGTATGAATGCGCCCGGTCGTCGGGTTGATGAGGCGGCTAAGAGCGTCGGCATAAGTAGATTTCAACTTCGCCACCTCGCGCCACTCCATGATCTTGCGGGCGATTACATGCTCGCCTGCCAACTGTTCCAGCAGATCCGCCCCGGTAGAGTAGCCGGTCTTGGTTTTCTTCCCCGTCGGCAGTTTCAGCTTCTCGAACAGGATCGTCTGCAACTGTTTGGTCGAGCCGATCGCGAACTCTTCCCCGGCCAGTCCATAGACCTCTTTCGCCAGCGCCTCCAGATCCGTCGTCATCCGGTCGGACAGGGTACCCAGATACCGATTGTCTACCAGCAGCCCGATCTGCTCGATCTCGGCGAGGATCGGCACCAGCGGCATCTCCATCGTATTCAAGATCGGGATCATGCCCAACTCTAGCAGGGCCTCGCGCTGGGGGGCGACCAGAGCAAAGATCAGCGCCGTCTCGCGGGCCAGCGTCTCCTGGGGTGCGAAAGCGTCGTCGGAGTCGAGCCGCACGCCCACGTAGGTCTCCGCCAGATCCATCAGAGGATAGGAAGAGCGGCCCGCATTCAGCAGGTAGGCCGCGATCAGGGTATCGAAAACGAAGGGGGCGGGTTGTAGGCCCAGGCGTTCCAGCAAGATCTCCGCAAACTTGACGTTGTGCCCGACCTTCTGTATCTCCGCACTTTCCAATAGCGGACGCAGGGCATCGAGAGAAACCGCGAATTCGGCGTCCGGAGCCGCGTCGGAGAGATCCATGCCTCCGAACAGTCCGCCCAGTCCACCCGTATCGGCTTCGCTGTTCAGAACACGCACAGGCACGTAGTAGCCCACCTCCGCCGAAGGCGCAAAGGAGATTCCCTTCAACTCCGCCTGCATGGGCAGCGTGTGGGTCGCTTCGACTTGCATGGCTATCATGCCGCTGCGCTGCGCCGAGGCGAGGGCATCCTGAAGCTCTTCCATCGAGCGCAGCCATACCATCTGCGCCACGAACGCATCGGCTGGCGCGCGCTTCTCCAACTCCTCCAACGGCGCTGCCGCAGAGCCCGGCGGGCGCGGAATACGATTGTGCAGCGATTTGAACTCCAGATGGGTGAACATATCCCGCAGCTTCTGGCGGTCTTCGTCGGTCGGCGCATAGGGGCGAATAGCGAACTCGACCGGCACATCGCAGATGATCGTCGCCAATTTTTTCGAGAGCCGCGCCTGCTCGATATTGGCCTCCAGCGCGGCGCGCGCCTTGGGCGGCGTCACCTCCGCCAGATGCTCCAACAGGTTCTCCAGCGTCTCCCACTTCTGCAGAAGCGCCGTCGCCGTCTTGTCGCCGATACCGGGCACGCCGGGAATGTTATCGGAGGTGTCTCCCACCAGGGCTTTCCAGTCCGGAATACGCTCCGGCCCGATCCCATAGCGCTCCCGCACGGCGTCCGCGTCGTACACTTTAACATCCGTGACGCCGCGCATGGTCATTTGCACCGAGACGCCCTCTCCCACCAACTGCAACTGATCCGAGTCGCCGGTCAGGATCGTGACGGCGTAGCCTTCGCGCGCGCCCTGAGTCGCCAGCGTTCCGATCAGATCGTCGGCCTCGTAGCCGCCCACTTCCGCCGACTGGATGGCGAACGCCTCCACCAACTCCCGGGCGACCGGCATCTGCGCCTTCAGTTGAGGATCCACCTCCGGACGATGCGCCTTGTACGCCGCGAACTCCTGCGAGCGCAGAGTCTTCTGATGCGCGTCCCAGCAGACCACCATCGCGTCCGGTTTTTCGGTATTCAGCAGCGAAAACAGCATGTTCGAAAAGCCGAACAGGGCGCCGGTCGGTCGATCATCGGTCGTCGAGAGATAGCGACCCGCAAAAAACGCTCGAAACAACAGGCTGTAAGCGTCTACGAGGATCAGTTTCTTGGGCGGAAGGGCATTATCCATTCGGAGATTCCTCTGGAATCTCATCGGAGATTACCACAAACTGTTTGAGGATCGCCTGTCCGAAAGAGGTGGTCAGGGCGACATCCACGGCGTCGCGGCCGGTCGCCATAAGAATGCGACCGATACGGGGCATGTTGTTGCGGGCATCGAAGGTGTGCCACTTTCCTCCGAGATAGACCTGGAACCACGCGGCAAAATCCATGGCGCCGTTCACGGGCACGCCGATGTCCGGGATATATCCGGTCGCGTAGCGCGCCGGAATGTTAAGCGCCCGGCAGAAGGTGATCGCCAGATGCTGGAAATCCCGGCAGACGCCGGTGCCTTCGTTCAGGACATCCATAGCGGTCTTGGAAGGATGGGTCAACTGATAGTCGAAGCGGACATGAGAGTGGACCCAGTCACATATCTCCTGGACACGATCCCAACCCTGGTTGGGGGAAGAGCCGAACAGTTTCCAGGCGTGGTCCGTCAGGCGATCCACCTCGCAGTAGCGGCTTGCCAACAGGAACTGCAGGGTCTCCGCTGGCAACTCCTCGACCGGATGTTGGGCGGCGCTGTGTTCGATGGGGTCCGGCAGCCCCGTGTCCGAAACATCCGAGGCGCTGTGGAAACGGAAGACGCCGGCCGGCGCGACGAGGCGACCACAGCGGTTTCCAAAAACGTCGGTATACTCCTGGACTGGAACTTCGGGCTCGGTCAGGATCTGATCGGGGAGCGCCAGATCCGCGCTGCGGGAGGGATGCAGATTGAGCAGTACGACCATCGGAGTGGGAGCTGGCAGTTCGAAGACGATGTCGTAACCGACGCGAATAATCATGGTTTCTCCTGAGAACAGAGGCGATGAGGCGGATATTTCAGTGTGGCGATTCCCGCAGACAACTAAAACTGGAGGGCGAACTACCTCCGGTTTCCAACTTATAAATACGCGCAGAGCGGCCCGAAAGTGCCGGTAGGGCAGATCTCGCTCTGCTCATCGCTTTCGGAGGGCAGCTTCCGGAGACGCGCCTAAAGGGAGTTTCCGGAGGGGCAGATCTCCGCGCTCCGGTCACACTGGACAGTTTCGCCTCGTTTAAGGTATCTTCCTGCAAGTCTCCGCGTTGCACCGCGCTTTCTCCGGCATGAGGAAGGAGAGAAGGCGGATGCGAATGACGATTTTTGCAGGGAGGGTTGCTGTGCGGAAGGGGATCGTGCTATTACTGGCGTTGAGCCTTGCGACGTTATGGGGCTGCCCCAATCGTAGGCAGCATCATATCGCTGCCAAACCCAAGCATATCTATATCGCGGATACAACCAACAATCGCATCGTTCGGATCGATGACATGACTGGCAAAGGCTGGAAGTCACTGGGAACGATTGCGAGTACCGATACCAACCATTTCGACAGACCGCAGGGCCTCTATGTAGACGAAGACGAGCCGAACCATATCTATGTGGCGGATACGGGCAACTGTCGCATTGTACGGATGGACGATATAACCGGGCTGAACTGGCAGATTTTCGGGCGGCGTGGCGACGGCGCATCCCAGTTCAATCAGCCGACATCGATCTTTATCGATGGCAGCGACCACCTTCATGTCGCGGACCGAAACAACGACCGTATCACCGCAACCGATGATATGGCCGGCATCCATTGGATCGAATTCGGAAAGCAGGGGACCGGATACAACCAGTTCAGCTACCCCACCGCTATCTTTGTAGACGCCTCGGAACATATCTATGTCGCGGACACGATGAACCTTCCCGCGAACATCGGCAACAATCGTATTGTGCGTATGGACGATATGTACGGTCTTGGCTGGACCACTTTTCCGGATGCGAAAACGACCGTCAAGGCGCCATTCGCCAGTCCCACAGGCCTTTTCGTCGATCACGCAAATCACATCTATGTCGTGGACAGTCTCAATAGCCGTATCTCGCGCATGGACGATATGACCGGTAAAGACATTGTCTCTCTGGGAGGACCGGGCGGCGGCGCTCTACGGTTCAATCAACCGAACGGTATTTTCGTGGATGAGGAAGGGCATATCTATATCGCGGATACCGGCAACGATCGTATTGTGCGCATCGACGATATGACCGGTAAAGGCTGGGTCACCTTCGGATACACCGGCAAAGGCGTCGGTGAGTTCAATAACCCCAGTGGTATTTTCGTCCGCTAACTTCCGGCATCTGCCTGTTGGTTTCTAAAAGTGCCGTGGTATTCGGTGGTATAATATATTTTAGCGTTCTGTTAATCGACTGGCTTCGTCTACTCTTTTGCGCGCATTGCGGAGAGCCAGAGAGGATTTATGCAGCAATTGAATGATCTTACTACCCCTCCTATCATTCCCGTTATGGTCGTCGACGATCATGAGGGCTGGCGTGATGGTGTGCGCAGTATGCTCAGAGACACCGAATTCGAGGTCGTTGGCGAAGCTGCCTCGGGCAAAGAGGCGCTCAATACGGTCGCCGGAATTCATCCCCGTCTTGTCCTACTGGACATTCGCATGGCTGGTGGTGACGGTTTCGAGACGCTGAAGGCGCTCAAAAGCTGTTACGCCCAACTCTCCGTGGTTATGTTGACGACTTACAGCAATCCGACCTACATGGCGCGCGCCGTCGCGGGCGGCGCGTCCGGGTATCTGCTCAAGGGGGTGAACCGCCAGGAACTGCTGAAGGCGCTGCGGGATGTCGCGAATGGAGAGACCCTGCTCTCACGCGAAGATCTGGTCCACTCTTTGCGTTGTGTCAGCGAAAATAGCCATGGTTCGGAGGATCTGTCCGAACCGTTGACACCCCGCGAAGTGGAAGTGTTGCGCTTTCTGGCGACCGGGCTTTCCAATCGGGACATCGCATCCCTCCTCTTCATCGGAGAAGGTACGGTCAAAACTCATGTCGAGCACATTATCGGCAAACTCGCTGTCTCCGACCGCGTACAGGCTGCTGTCTGGGCCGCGCAACAGGGCCTGGTCAAGACGCTCTAGAAAGCCTTAAGTTTCGGAGGGGATCGGAAAGACCGCTCGGATACGTGTGCCTTCCTCCGGGAAACTGAAGATTTCGAAGTTTCCATGCAGCAGATTGACATGTTCGGCCATACTGTGCAATCCCAGATGGTCGTACTGTTGACGTTTTGTTTGCGCCTCGAAACCCTTGCCCCAATCACGTACCTCTAGTGTCAGGCGGGCCACAAGCGTCTTGGTGGCTGGTTCATTTCTTAACGAAACCTGCACATGGTTCGCCTCCGCATGTTTGCGAGCATTGGCGAGCGCCTCTTGCGCTACCCGATAGACTGCCGTCTCTAGAGCGGGTGCGAAACGCAGGCTGGAAATATTGTGTTGCAGGTCCGCTCTTTCCCAGTTTGCACGCTCCTTCTCTTCGCTCAACAGTTGTTCCAGAGCCCCCGTCAATCCCAGATCCTCCAACGCCAGTGAGCGCAGATTGTTGACTACGCGTCGGGCTTCCAGCACTGCCTTCGACAGATATTTCAGCCCCTTCGCCAAATCGCTCGGCATTGGCTCCTCTAGGGTTCGGTACCGATCGGCGTAGGTATCGAAAAATGCCTGAGACGCCATCACGTACTGGGTCAAACCGTCGTGCAGCTCGTAAGCCACCACCCGGCGCTCCTCCTCCAGCTTGTTGATAAAGCCATGATTCAACAGTTGCTGTTGCTTGGAGATCTGTGCCTCCGCCATTTTGCGGTCCGAGATGTCGAGCGTGACACCCCGCAGCCCCATCATCTCTCCGCCCGCATCTAGAATGGGCAACAGACTGGTCTCGACCCACAGCGTATGCCCTGCTTTCGCTTTCCAACGGAAAGTCAAATCACGGCGTTCCCCGGTGCGCCGGATCTCTTCGAGCGCCTGCACGACCGCGGCTCGGTCGTCGGGGTGAATGATACGCAGCCAGAAATCCCGACTGTTCAACCATTCCGAGGAAGAGTAACCTAACATATTGCGTACATAGTCGCTGACGAAATCGGGCCGGAGCGTGCGGATTTCGTCCCCTTCCCAAACCTCCCAAATCACAGCAGGCACGTGGACAAGAATGTCCCGCAATCGCTCCCCCTTCTGATGAAGTTGCTGCGCCAATCGGACATTTTCAAAGGCGATTCCCGCTTCATTGGCAACGAGAGACAGAAGGTGGACATCCTCCTCCGGGATCGGAGACGGTTGGTCGGAGTGATGCGGGCGCAGGATGCTGAGTGTGCCGACAATCCCCGTCCGGTTGCGGATCGGCATCACGACCGAGGAGCCCGAGAGGCCGTACTTTTCCACGGTAGGCTTATGGTGGCGTGGTGACATCAGGTCCGTCACGCCCAGCGTTCTTCCGGTGCGCCACACATACGCCAAAATATCTTCGTCCGGATGCTCCTGGTCATAAAGAGCGCGAACCGTGTCCCGCACCACCCCGGCAGGAAATCCATGCCCCGCCACCCCTTCGATCGTAAAATCCTCCTGATTCACGATACAAAGCATGACCCAATCGTGAGGCAACACACTCGTGACGGCCTCGATAATGAACTGATAGAGTTCGAGGAGACTGGTGGCGTCGTGCAGTCGGGCGCTATGGTGATCGATCAGTGCGAACTGATTCTGATGGCGCTGCAAATCCTCTTGCGTCTGCCGCAACGCCTCGGTGAGCTCGGCGATCCGATCTTCATAGACCTGGGTTTCCGTTCTTGGCGCGACGAAACACGGCTCCTTGTCCAAAGGAGTGTTTTTTCGTGCAGAGAGGGGGATGGGCTCCAAACTTCCTGGTTCTGTTTCCATGGCCGCTCGATCTTTCTAAGACGCTGCTATCATTATACTTCCGTATCCGATTTCTGTCTTCCACAGTTCGACAGATTTTGCGTGAAGGACGCCCCGCTTCGCTGCCTTTTCCCCACCTCCGGGCCGATCTCTGCCTTGCCCTGCGCAAAATGTGCCGTTTCGCAGATGTATTCCGGAGCGTGTGCGGACATACTGAAAAAAGGCATGGAAAAGGAGGAAAAGGCGCGATGGTCACAACGGATGTCAAACCTTATAAGCTGCCTCTAGGGGAGCGTCTGGTCGCTCAGGGGCTCATCAACGAGCGACAGTTGGCACAGGCGTTGGCGTATCAACAGGAGTCTCACACCTTTCTCGGCCAGGCGTTGGTTTCGCTGGGCTTTCTCACCATGACAGCCGTCGGCCCTATTCTGGAAGAGACCTCCGGTTTCCCTTATGTGGATCTTTCGAGTACCGATATCGATATGGAAGCTGCGCGGCTGCTCCCCGAAACACTGGCGCGTGAAAAGCGCGTGCTGCTGTTCGCCGCCACCGAAAATACCGCACGTGTGGCGATGATGGATCCTCTGAACCTCACCCTCGTAGACGATTTACGCGGTAGGCTGAACAAGCGGATCCATCCTTACGTCGTCTTCGAGACCGACCTCATGGACGCTATCGGGCGTGTCTATGACATTCGACAACGCACGCAGAAGGTGCTCGACGAGATCGCGGAATCCCCTGGGCCTGACCCGGAACTTTCGATAGACACATTGATCGGATTGGCGGAGGACGCGCCCATCGTCCGACTGGTGAACAGCCTGATCCAGTCGGCGGTATCCTCAGGCGCGAGCGACCTGCATATCGAACCGCAGGAGAAATCGGTGCGCATCCGATTCCGGCAGGACGGGGTGCTATACGAGCAGGCGACGATCCCCCGGCAGCATCTGGCTGCGGTGGCTTCCCGTATCAAGATCATGGCGCAGATGAATATCGCGGAGCGGCGGCGACCTCAGGACGGACGCATCGCCTTCCGCGCAGCCAACGGCCTCCAGTACGATCTGCGCGTCAGTTCCCTGCCGCTTATCTACGGCGAGAAGGTCGTTATGCGCGTGCTGGCAAAAAACAGTTCTTTCGCCAACTCCTCAACCCTGGGCTTTTTCCCCCCGCAGAAAGCGACATTCGAAAGCTTTATTCGGCAGGCGCACGGGCTGATGCTGGTGACCGGGCCAACGGGGTCCGGCAAGTCTACGACCCTGTTCGCCGCCCTCAATCAGATCAACGATTCCACCCGTAATATCAATACCGTCGAAGACCCGGTGGAGTACAACGTGCCCGGCGTCAACCAGATGCAGGTCAATTCGCAGATCGGGGTCACTTTCGCCGCCGGGCTGCGCACGCTGCTCCGGCAGGATCCGGACGTGGTCATGGTAGGCGAGATCCGCGATAAAGAGACCGCTGAGATGGCGGTTCAGGCGGCGCTTACGGGCCACCTTGTCCTCTCCACGCTCCACACCAACAGCGCTGCAGGAGCGCTCACGCGCCTGCTGAACATGGGCATCGAACCGTTTCTGATCACCTCTTCGCTGATAGGCACCATCGGGCAGCGCCTGCTGCGGACGATCTGTCCCCACTGTCGCGAACCAGGGCCGGTCGATCATGCCAAGCTGGCCTTGCTGGGCTGCATAGACACCGGGCAGATTCCGGAAACGCTGCCGTTCGGACGTGGCTGCGAGAAGTGTGGAGGGCGGGGCATGAAGGGCAGGACCGCCGTCTACGAACTGATGCCTATGACAGACCACCTGCGGCAGATGGTGATGCGCAACGAACCTACCGAGGCGATCCATCATCAGGCCGTCGCGGCAGGAATGATCACGATGCGCAACGCCGGCCTGGAAAAGGTGCTGCTGGGGCAGGTGTCGCCCGATGAGTTGTTGCGCGTGCTGTTCTCGGAGGGAGTTTGAACTATGGCAGTATTCAGTTATGTCGCTCGCGACCAGGAGGGCAATCAGCGTCTGGGCACGATCGAAGGGCGCGATCTGGGCGACGCCCGCGAAAATGTGCGCGCCCGCGACCTCTACGTCGTCACCATTCAGAAGAGAGCGGAGCCAGGCAAGCAGTTTACCCTCTTTCGGAAGAAAAAAGTCAAGCTGGGAGATCTGGTGGTGATGAGCCGTCAGCTCGCTACCCTCTTTCGGTCGGGAATTTCTCTCATGGACTGCCTCTATGCCGCTGCGCGTCAGTCGGAGAGCCCAATTCTGGCGCAGGCGCTGGAGGGAGTGCGCATCGCGGTGCTGGGCGGCAGCACGCTCACCGATGCCATGAAACTGTTCCCCGATGTGTTCAGCATCAAGTTTATCGCGCTCGCGCAGGCCGGTGAAGCGGGCGGAGTCCTCGACCAGACGCTCGAAGTCGCGGCAGATCAGTTCGATCGGGAGGCGGAACTTCAGGAGAAGATCAAGGCCGCCGCCGTCTATCCCACCATCGTCATCTGCGCTTGCGTCGGGGTCGTGGCCTTTATGCTGGTTTTCATCGTGCCGGTCTTCGCCACCGTCTATACGCAGTTCCACGCAACCCTGCCGTTTATGACGACGTTGTTGATCAACATCAGCAATATTCTGACCTGCTACTGGTGGATGGTCGGAGGAGTGGTGTTCGCCGCCATGCAGGGGTGGAAGCGTTTTGTTAAGACGCCTTATGGAATGCGGTTCTATCATCGGCTGCAACTCAAGATTCCGCTGCTCGGCAAGTTGAACCGGAAGGTGGCTGTGGCGCGGTTTACCGAAACTTTTTCGGGCGCGGTCACAGCGGGCATTCCGATTCTGCAAGGCCTTTCGGTGGCCGGTCAGACAACCGGCAACGTCATCATCATGGACGCCATCGACCGGGCCGCCGCGCAGGTACAGGACGGCGCCCAGTTGGCGCCCTCGCTGGAGCAGACGGGAGAGTTCCCCCCAATGATCATCTACATGATCGCGGCGGGCGAGCAGTCCGGTAGTCTGGACATCATGCTGGCGGAGATCACCCGCTTCTACAGCCGGGACATCGAGTATGCCGTCGGGCGGCTGACGCGGGCGATGGAGCCTCTGATGACCATTCTCATCGGCATCATCGTCCTCTTTATCTTGCTGGCGCTCTATATGCCGGTCTTCACTCTGACCCAGGTGATTCAAAAATAGGCGACAGTTTCCTTTCCAGTATCGACAAAATCTGCCATTTCGCAGATGTCCGATCGCAGGTTCTTGCTCTACAATAGAGCCATCGAAGTCGAGCCGGGCTTGATCTCTCGATCCAAATTTTCGCGCTTCGTCTTAAATTAGGAGGAATTCCATGCTTCGCAATCGTCTGAACGTCGCTTCCCGAAACCGCAAAGGTTTCACGCTCATCGAACTGCTCGTCGTCGTCCTGATCCTTGCGATCCTGATGGCGGTCGCCCTGCCGCTTTACCTCAGCGCGGTCGCCGACTCCCAGAAGAAGACCTGCCGCGCCAATATGCAGTCTATCGCCAATGCGGTCGCTTCGGCGCGCGTCAAGGGCAACAAAGCCGACTTCTCGACCTTCATCGCTGCCAGCGCCGTCACTACCACGACCGAACCGGATCTGGCGTCAGTTCCTTTCTGTCCGACCGGCGGCACCTACACGATTATTGAGGGCACCTCCCTTCCTACGGGCTCCTCGTTCAAGGTCAACTGCACCAACGACGGCACCTTTGAGCCGGGCATCGACCACCAGTAAACTTCGTCTTTTCTGTGTCTCCTATGCGGGACGGCACAGGCCACCATTCAACACTCTCATCCCTTTCCATCCCGACAAGGAGAACTCCATGCTTCGCAACCGTCTGAACGTCGTTTCCCGAAACCGCAAAGGTTTCACGCTCATCGAACTGCTCGTCGTCGTCCTGATCCTCGCGATCCTGATGGCGGTCGCCCTGCCG
>JAYUMV010000311.1:0-14254 GCA_043762265.1 Chthonomonadaceae bacterium
CCCAGCGGAATGGTAGTCACGTAGTCCTTATTCTGGCCGTTGCTCTGCTGAAGGGTCACGGTGACCTTCACGGCGGATGGCAGATAGGTATCTCCGGTAGCGGTCGTGTTCGCCGTGCCTGCACTGGATGCGCCTGTAGAAGGACTCGTAGACGCAGCAGAGGAAGTCGTGCTGCTGTTAAGCGGAATGACCCCGATCTGGTTCTGCTGCTCATAGTCCCAATCGGTTCGCCAGTTCTGCTTCGTCTGGTCCCAAAAACTGAGCTGAATCGAGACGATGTTACGCGCTACAGTTTGATCTGGCGTCGGCGCTACCGGAGTGAGATTCTGCTGGCTCGGCAGCGCGCTGAGGATGCGGTAGAGCGTTCCATTGCCCGCATCGAAGTTATAGCGCACAAACGCCAGATCCGTCTGTGGCGGCGAGCCGTTCTGATTGGTGGGCTGCTGCCGCCCATTCGACGATTGAGTGTCGAGTTCGGGCGCCTGTAGCCGCGTTGCCAGTGCGGTAAATGCGAGCAGGTCCCCTGGCCCGGCGCTGCTACCGCCGCCGGAGGTTACGAAAACGGAGGTTGGACTGTTGTGCGATGGGTAGGCGGCCAGAATATCTCTGGTGATGACATCGAAGACTGCGCGTACCGAGCCGTCGTCCTCCTGCCGATGCTGCGATCGAGAGGTCGCCTGAAGCGAGATGTTGAACGCCTGCGACACGGCCAGGATGATGAACGTGAACATCACGATGGCAACGATGGCTTCGAGCAGGGTAAAACCGGCGTGGCGTTTCCGCCTCCCGCGTAGAAGCCGATCCGCCGACAGAGAAGAGCCGTTATGGGCCACTGGCGCCTCCCGTCTTGGCGCCGGACGAGGCGCTTGTCAGGTTGTTCTGGTAGCTCGTATAGTTCTGCTGAGTCTGTTGGGTGATAGTGCTCTGGTCGCTGCGCAGATAGGTCGTGATCTCACGCTGATTGGGACTGGAGGGGTTGCCCCACGTCACCGTCAACGTCACCTTGAACAGATTCGGATAGTCGGTCGATTCGGCGGACTGCTTCCAGTGGTAGTTGGAGTAGGGGTCGTCGAAGTCGCCTTCCTGGTCGCCTCCAGAGGAGAGTGAACTGGGTTGTGAGGCTGTCTCTGCAAGCTGCTTCTGGGCCAGCAGCGCTGCTGTTTGGATCTGGCTGGCGTATGATGCGGTTCGCGTGGAAGCTCCGATAGCGGACAGCGCGCCGGCCACGCCGATCACGAGCAGGATGGCGGCGATGATCATCTCGATGAGCGTGAAGCCCGGACGACTCCGACGGCCCCGTAAAGTGCGTCTCATGGCTGTGGGTCCATTCGAGTCATGCGTCCGGTCGCAGGCCAGAGTTGAAACTCGGCTGAGTAGCCGTCTGCGCTGGTGATGGTGAGGGTTGCCCCCTCGACTGTTCCATCCGGCAGGAAGTTTAGCTGGTTGCCGGCGCCTGTCCCTGTCGTCGGGGCGGCAGTTACGTTCGGATTGCTGCTGACACTGAAGGAGGCGACGTTCACATCCGCGCCGAGTTGCGCCGACTTCTGAGTCTCGCCAGTCTGGGTCGAAGTGCCGTCCGAGTTGACCGTTCCTGAAAGAGCGACGGGCAGATCGGTCTGCGGTTGGGCTGGCGCGACCTGTGCGAGAAAGGCGTGGTTCTGTGGGTCGTAGGTGACGGTTACCGTTGTGTCCCGCGTAATCGCCTGTTCCCGAGCGAAGGCGAAGATGTCCTGTACCTGCCGTGCCGCATTCTCGAACTGCACTTTCGCATTATAGCGGCTATAGGCAGGCACTACGACGCTCGCCATGACCGCGACCATGAGGATCACGACCATAAGTTCGATGAGAGTAAAGGCACGGCGCGGGTGCAGGGACATCGTAACTACTTGCCTCCGGACATATTCCAACTGGTGATCGGCGCATTCTGGCCGTCGGGACCCTGAGACATGATGTCATAGTCGCGCCCGTTGTCACCAGGATGCTTGTAGGTGTAGGCATGACCCCACGGATCCATCGGAACGCTAGACTGGTTCTTCAAGTAGGGGCCGTTCCAGCCTTTGGCCTGCGGGTTGTTGATAAGCGCATCGAGGGAGCTGGGGAAGCCGCCGGTATCGGCGTTAAACATCCCGATGGAATCGTCCAGCGTCTTGATCGTGGTGATCGCGTTGGAGATCTTGGCGTCTTCGGTACGTCCGAAGAAGCGGGGCACGATGACGGCGGCGAGGATCGCCAGGATGACGATGACGACGACGAGTTCGATGAGGGTAAAACCACCTCGGGCGCGACGCCGCGGCATAGACAGAGTGTTCATGGAGAAGGCTCCTTTCATTTTACGAGCGAACTGATCTGGAAGATGGGCAGCAGGATCGAGAGCACAATGAACCCGATAAAGACGCCCATAAAGAGAACAACGAGTGGTTCGACCAGGCTGGTAAGGCGGCGCATGGCGCTGTCTACCTCGAAGTCGAGCGTTTCGGCGGTGCGGATAAGCATCTGCGGCAGACGCCCCGTCTCCTCGCCGACGGCGGTCATATGAACGACGACTGGCAGAAAGTTGCCAGACTTGTTCATGGCATCGTGCAGGGTCTCACCCTGTCGCACGGCATGATGCACGGTGAGGATCGCCTCGGTCGCCACCATGTTTCCTACGGCGGAGGCGGAGATATTCATCGACTCCAGGATAGGCACTCCGCCCCCAAGGAGGGTGCCTAAGGTGCGCACGAGACGGGCTGCCACGATCTTCTGAGTCAAAGTGCCGAAGGGCGGAGTGTTCAGCCGCAGTTTGTCGAAAGCGTACGCTCCTGCCCTGGTGGCGACCCAGGTTCGGAACAGAAAGACCCCTCCGACGATCGCGAGAACGATGAGCCACCAGAACTTGCCGACAAATCCGGAGAAGCCCATCAAAATGATGGTCGGGAGCGGCAGATCGGCTCCCATGTCCTTGAACACCGGCGCCAGGCGCGGGATGGCAAAGGTCATCAAAAAGATGACGGCGGAGATCGCAACGAAGATCAGAACGGCAGGATAGGTAAGCGCCCCCATGATCTGGCTGCGGCGAACCGCCTCCTTCTCCAGAAATTCGGCGAGGCGAGTCATGACCCCGGACAACTGGCCTGACACTTCGCCTGCTTTGACCATGTTGCAGTAGAGGTCCGTAAATTCCCGTGGGAATTTGCGGAGCGCGTCAGAGAGAGGAGTTCCCGCCCGGATCTCTCCCTGCATACTGGAAAGCATCTGACGCAACGGAGGCGTGTCGGCTTGATCGAGCAGAACCGAGAAAGCACGGTCCATTGGCAGACCCGCATCGAGCAGATCCGACATCTCCCGTGTGAAGAGCAGGATCTGCAGGCGCGTGACTTTCTTGCCGGTCGCGCTTGCTGCGGCAGGAGTCGCTTTTTTGGCGGTTGCGACCTGATCATCCAGGACGCCGGTGCCGACGGTCTTCGCGCCCGCTCCGATCGAAGTGGGGAAGACGCCCAGCGCGCGCACCTTGACGATGGCATCCTGGTTATCGCGGGCAGAGATCGTCCCTGTGGAGAGCTGGCCCGATTTATCGACGGCTTTGTAGGTGAATTCCGGCATAGTCTTTTCTAGTCGAAGTCTTCGCGCTGGCAGACCCGCAGCACTTCTTGAATGGTCGTGAGGCCCTGGAGCACCTTGTTGCGGCCGTCGGCAAGCATGGTCACCATGTCCTGGTTCTGAAGGGCATAGCTTCGGATGGCGCTGGCGGAGGCCCGGTCGATAATCAGGCGGCGAATGGCCTCATCTACGACGATCAGTTCATAGATACCGCCTCGGCCTTTGAAGCCGAGCCCACGGCACTCGGCGCAGCCTCGGCCTTTCATCAGGGGTTCGCGCTTGACCATGGCGGGATCGATGCCGATCTCGCGGAGCACTTCAGGCGTCTCCTCATACGGCTCCTTGCAGTGCGGGCAGTTGATGCGCACGAGACGCTGGGCTACCGCTCCGATAAGCGAGGAGGCGATCAGGAACGGTTCCGCGCCCATGTCGAGCAGTCGGCTGACAGCGCCGGCGGCATCGTTGGTATGCAGGGTCGAGAAGACAAGGTGGCCCGTCAGCGCCGCCTGAACGGAGATCTCTACCGTCTCATGGTCTCGGATCTCTCCGACCATGATAATGTCGGGGTCCTGGCGGACGATACTGCGCAGGCCGTTGGCAAAGGTCAGACCGATCGCAGGCTGCACCTGGATCTGGTTGACGCCGTTCAACTGATATTCGACCGGGTCTTCGACGGTGATGATCTTCTTTTCGACGCTGTAGATCTCGTTGAGCGCCGCGTAGAGGGTCGTCGTCTTTCCGGAACCAGTGGGGCCGGTAACCAGCACGATTCCGTGCGGCTCGGAGATCAGGCGGCGGAGTTTGGCGAACTGAGTGCGCTCCATTCCGAGTTCGGTCAGGCCGCGCATGGCGGTCTGTTTGTCGAGGATGCGCATGACGGCGCTCTCGCCGTAGACTGTTGGAACGGTAGAGACGCGCAGGTCGATCTGGCGGCCACTGGCCCGGATGCGCATACGACCGTCCTGCGGAAGGCGTCGCTCCGCGATGTTGAGGTCGGACAGAATCTTGATGCGGCTGAGAATCGCGGAGTGGTATCGGCGGGGCGGCGGCGACTGCTCGTGCAGCACGCCATCGATGCGGTACCGGATCCGTACCTCGCGCTCGAAGGGCTCGATGTGGATATCCGAAGCGCGGTCCTGAATGGCCTGGTTGATGATAATGTTGACCATCTGGATGACGAGCTCTTCCTTCGCCATCTTCTGAAGGTCGCCGACATCGAGACTCTCGTCATCGACCGCCGTCTCCGCCTCTTTGACCCCCTGGATCATCTTCGACATATAGGCGTGTTCGCCGAGGCGCTGTATCTCCGTTGCGGACGCGAGCACAGGCGCGATGTCGAGGCCAGTCAGCAAACGCAGGTCATCGATGCCATGTATGTCGAGCGGATCGGCCATTGCGACGACAAGTTGGTCGTCGTTGCGGCGCAGGGGGATCAGGTGATGGCGCATCGCGAACTCGGCTGGCACGATATGCAATACAGCGGGATCAGGCGGCTCTGCGTTGAGGTCAATGATCGGGCAGTCCAGTTGGCGCGAGAGGCCTTTCAAAAGGTTCTGTTCGGTGAGAAACCGCATGCTGACGAGCAGCTCGCCGATGCGCTTGCCTTTATCGCCTTTGCGCTGTTCCGCAAGGGCCGTATCCAACTGTTCGGAGGTGATCAGTCCTTCTTCGAGCAGAATCGAACCAAGCATGGCACGCCGTAATTTGAGCACAGTATAGAACCTCCCTGAAGCCCGACACAGCGCAAGACCATGCTGCGTGTGGCTGTGGGCAAATAGTTGAATTCGACGCGGACGGGGAGCGGCTTAACGTGGACGGTGGAGCGCCGATATATCGTCTATGCAGAGTTAGACGCGGGTAGGGCAGTACAGTTACGCTCGTTTTCAGTGAGAGAACGTTTCCGCCGCCAAAAGGCGTCTATAGAGCCTTTGATACTGTCCCAACTCTATAGGTAGTGACGACGGCAGGCAGCAACTGGTTTCGCCGTTCTTGCAAGGAAGGCCGGAAAGGGCAGGGTTTTCCCTGTTCCTGGTCGAATTGCGATGTTATGAACAGTTTTTCGGATTTTGATCCCGTGCAGGTGGAAGTATGGCGGCATCTCTTGGCCTCGGTGGCGGAGGAGATGGGCACGACGCTGGAGCGTACCGCCTATTCGCCCAATATCAAGGAACGGCTCGATTACTCCTGCGCGCTCTTTGATGGGGAGGGCAGGCTGTTGGCGCAGGCGGCCCATATTCCCGTGCATCTAGGTGCAATGCCGTTAATGTTGGAGAGCCTCCGGCCGCGTGTGCGGTGGTCGCCCGGTGGGATGTGGCTGTGTAACGATCCGCGCGTTGGCGGCACGCATCTGCCGGACCTCACGTTAGTCGCGCCCGTCTATCTGCCCGGAGGGCGCCCGCGTTCCGCGCCGGTTGGCTATGTCGCGAGCCGGGCGCATCACGCGGACATCGGGGGCCTCACGCCGGGCTCGCTGCCGCTCTCGACGGAACTCTTTCATGAGGGATTGATTCTTTCTCCGGTGCGCCTGGTGGAGCGCGGAAGGATTCGGGAGGAGATTCGGGAACTGGTCTGCGCCAACTCCCGCACTCCGCAGGAGCGGAGGGGAGATCTCGCCGCGCAGGTCGGCGCGAACGAGACCGGCATCCGGCGTTTTCACGCCCTGCTCCAACGCTACGGGTTGGCTCTATTTCGGATGCGGACGCTGGAAAACATCGCTTTTGCGGCGCACTCGATTCGTGCTGCCGTGCGGCTCCTACCGGCGGGAGTGTACCGTGCTACAGATGTTCTGGACGACGACGGAGCCGGAAATTCCGACATCCCGATCGCGTTAACGCTGACGGTAGAGGCAACGGGAGCCATTCATTTCGACTTTACGGGGACTGCCGCGCAGGTGCCGGGTTCGCTGAATGCGACCGAAGCGATCACACGATCCGCCTGTTACTACGCGGTGCGGTGCCTGGTGCAAGAAGAGATTCCGACGAACGCGGGGTGCTTTACGGACATCAATGTGACAGCGCCGGAAGGCACGCTCGTCAACGCGCGATTCCCCGCAGCGGTTGCGGCGGGGAATGTGGAGACCTCACAGCGAATCGTCGATGTCTGTTTCCGCGCTCTTGCACAGGCCGCGCCGCAACTCCTCCCTGCCGCCAGTCAGGGAACCATGAACAACGTGACCATCGGCGGAATCGATCCCGAACGCGATCGACCCTTCGCATACTATGAGACGATCGCGGGAGGAGCCGGGGCGTCCCCGCAGGGACAGGGGCTCTCGGCGGTCCATTCCCATATGACCAACACGCGCAACACGCCGGTAGAAGTACTGGAGTCGCACTTTCCTTTGAGAGTGTTGGAGTATGGAATCGTGGATGGTACGGGGGGATCTGGCGAGAATGCCGGGGGATGCGGACTGGTGCGGCGGGTGCAACTTCTTGCGGAATGCCGTGTTTCCCTGTTGACGGAGCGGCGCGTGCATCCGCCTTTCGGAATGCACGGCGGGGGAGACGGCTCCCTTGGGCGCAATTCCCTCACACTGCCAGCAGGCGTTACCGAAGCCCTCCCAGGCAAATGGAGCAGCGCCTGTCCGGCTGGCACGGTATTGACCCTTCAGACGCCCGGCGGTGGAGGCTGGGGCAAGGCAGAATCGGATTCCGTTCAGGGGTTGACACAGCCATCCTCCTAACGGTATAATCCCCTTAACCTTATTTCAAGGAAGCGAACTTTTGATATCCATCGACAATAAGAACCTCTGTTTCGTCAACCGTCGTCGCGAGCGTAAAGGCAAATAGCCCACGCCGCGTCGTTGTCATGTGACATTCTAATCGACTAAGAGCCGTGGGCATTCCCGATCCGGGAGGCCGACGGCGTTGTTTTTGCAAAAATCGCACGCCGCCGGTCCTGAGACCGAGCGGCAAATTCATTTATATACGTGTTCTCGTGGAGGAGTATGCGATCATGATCGATGTAGCAGTAGTAGGTGCGTCTGGATACGGGGGAGGGGAGCTTCTACGCCTGCTCGCCGGACATCCCGGAGCCCGTGTGCGCACCGCTGTCTCGGAGACCTACGCCGGACAGCCGGTGTCGGCAGCGTTCGCTGGACTGGCGAAGCGGTCCGAACTGGTCTTTTCAAATTATGGCGACGGGGCGGAGGTCGCGCAGTGCGAGGTGGTTTTTCTGGCGCAGGAGAACGGAAAGGCCATGTTCACAGTGCCGCACCTCTTGGAGGCAGGCTGTAAAGTCGTCGATCTGTCGGCGGACTTTCGCCTCAAAGATGTCGGCCTGTACAAGACGTGGTACAGCCAGACGCATGCGGCAGTTGAGTGGAATGCCAAGGCGGTCTATGGGTTACCCGAGCGGAACGGCGCTGCAGTTCGGCAGGCGCAGTTGGTCGGCAATCCTGGCTGCTTCCCGACTGCCTCGCTTCTGGCGCTCCTGCCGCTGTTCGCAAACGGTCTGGTGGACCCGACGTCGGTGCTGATCGACGCCAAGTCCGGCGTCTCCGGAGCCGGGAGATCGAAATGGAGCCTGGAGAACCACTTTCCGGAGGTGAACGAGAGCGTAGGCGCGTACAAAATCGCAGGGACCCACCGACATACCCCCGAAATCGAGCAGGCGTTGAGCGAAGTAGCCGGCCAGGAGATCGCGCTCACATTCACGCCGCATCTGATCCCGATGACCCGCGGAATTCTTGCGACGTGCTATGCGACGCTCAAAGAGAAGGGAACAAGGGCCGAGCTGTTGAAGATGTACAGTGAATTCTACGAAGATGCGCCTTTCGTCGCCGTGCGCGACGATTTGCCGACGACTAAACAGACGCTTGGCTCCAATATGTGCCATCTTGGATTGGCGGTAGACGCGAGGCTGAACCGCGTGACGGTCGTCTCCGTCATTGACAATCTGGTGAAAGGAATGGCAGGACAGGCGATCCAGAATATGAACCTCATGTGTGGATTCAATGAGACTGACGGACTGACCATGGGAGGCGTATGGCCCTGAGCAGACGATGAGAAAGACCAAAAATGCTTAACTATCTACGGAAACGTACGGTCATCGACCCGCTGGTTGTGGCCAAAGATTGGGATGCCCTGCTCGAAGAGGGCCTGGTAGCGGGATGGTTCTTCGACAGCCTGCTGGAAGATATCGGTGAAGAGGGAGCCGCAGTGCGGACCGCTGGGACAAAGAGTATCCGGGACATGGTGGCCCATGTGGCCGATGTTAATTATGGGGTCTCGAATATTCTGGAGGCTTTTACGCGGGGGCGCTCGCTGCAGTACGACGCGGAGTCGCTCTACCGAGGAGCCGAACGCAGGCCTTTCGCGGAGGTGCGCGCAGACCATGCTAATTCACTGCTGAGGCTGGCGGAATCGACGGGCCGACCCCTCAATCCGAACCAGGTCAGTTGGCATTTTACCTATGGGCGCTTAAACGGGAAGCAGTGGCTAGCGACGACTATTCCGCACTATGTCTATCATACGCGCCAACTCGAACGGATCAAGAGCTCGGGAGCCTATCGCGCCGTATCTCGTGCAACGCGCCCATCAAAAGAACAGTTGGGCTGAGGAGAAGGGCCTTGTTAATTCGATGGCAACAGGTGGAGGGCGCAGGAATCACCTTTCCGGAAGGATTCGTCGCCTCGGGAGTGCGGTGCGGTTTGAAGACTCGGGGAGAAGATTTAGCGCTCCTGGTCAGCGAAAGCGCCTGCACCGTCGCAGGTGTCTTTACGACCAATAGGGTTCAGGCGGCCTGTGTTCAATACTCTCGCAGGGTCGTCAAGAACGGATCGGCCAGGGCGGTGTTGGTGAATGCCGGCAACGCGAACGCCTGCAATGGCGAACAGGGCGACCAGGACAATCGCACTTTAGCCGACTGGGTCAGTCGGCGGTTGAATGTGCCGCCCGATGCGGTCATGACCGCTTCTACCGGAATCATCGGGCATCTGCTCCCGATGGATAAGCTGGAAGCAGGGATAGAAGATGCCGTCGCGTCTCTGGACCGTGAAGGCGATACCGACGCTCTCTTGGCACGTGCCATTATGACGACGGATACTTATCCGAAATATGCGGGGTTTGAAGCGGATTCCGATCAGTGGGTGGCGCCGGTACGGTTCGGGGGCATGTGCAAGGGCTCGGGGATGATCGCGCCCAACATGGCAACCATGCTGGCGTTTATTACGACCGACGCACGCTTGCCTGCCCCGCTCTTGCAAGAGGCGATGAACCGCGCGATTGCCGTCTCGTTCAACAGTGTCACCGTCGATGGCGACACGAGCACGAACGATATGTGCCTCCTGCTGGCTTCCGGAATGGGAGCGGGCGAGATTTCTCGGCCAGGAGCGGCCTTCGAAGACTTCGTGGAAGCGTTAACCCGCCTCTGTGTCGGTCTGGCGAAGCAGATCGCACGGGACGGCGAGGGAGCGACGAAACTGGTGGAGATCGTAGTGCGCGGCGCGGCGACCGAATCGGGCGCACATCGCATCGCGAAGACGGTCGCAGAATCTCCGCTCGTGAAGACGGCGCTCTTCGGTAACGATCCGAACTGGGGCCGCTTGCTGATGGCTGCTGGTCGGGCGGGAGTGCCGTTCGACCCAAATACGATCGATGTACGGATCGGGGAGCATCTGGTCTGCGAGCAGGGAGGCAGCGTCGAATTCGATCGTGACGCCGCCCACGACTATCTGACCGGTAAGGAGGTCCGAATCGTGCTGGACCTCAATATTGGCGATGAGGTCGCGACCGTCTGGACCTGCGACTACAGCTACAACTACATCAAAATCAACGCCGAATACCATACCTAAGACTAATTATGACAACCAAACTTGATCCTTCGCAGCATGCGGGCGTCCTCATCGAGGCGCTGCCTTACCTGAAACAGTTCTATGGCAAGACGATTGTCGTGAAATACGGCGGCAACGCTATGATCGATGAAAGTCTGAAAATGCAGGTGATGCAGGACATAGCGCTCCTGCACTATGTAGGAATTCGCCCGATACTTGTACATGGAGGCGGCCCCGAAATCAGTGCCATGATGAAGCAGATGGGGCATGAGCCAGCTTTCGTGGGGGGCCTGCGGGTCACGGACGCTCCTACGATGGAGATCGTCGAAATGGTCCTGACCGGCAAGACCAACAAGGGAATCGTCTCTCTTTTGAATCGCCAGGGTGCGAAAGCCGTCGGCTTGAGCGGCAAAGATGCCAATCTGATCCAGGCCTACCGCATGGAATCTCCGCATGGCGATCTGGGATTTGTGGGCGAAGTAGCGCAGGTTAATCCGGAAATTCTGAACCTGTTGAGCGAAAATGGATATGTACCCGTTGTCTCGTCCGTTGCCATCGGGCCGGATGGAGCCAGCTATAATGTGAATGCGGACCATGTGGCCGGGCACATCGCGGCCGCAGTCGGCGCAGCGAAACTGGTGCTGCTTACCGATGTCGAAGGGCTCTATGCGGACTACGCCGATAAGTCCTCGCTGATTCAGCGCATGGATACGGATCGCGCCTCGGACATGATCGCGAGTGGTGCGGCAGAGCGCGGGATGATTCCCAAGCTCGAAGCCTGCATTGTGGCGATCGAAGGCGGCGTAAGTCGCGCCCATCTGATCGATGGTCGGCAGCCCCACTCGCTGCTGATCGAAATCTTCACGGACACCGGTATCGGTACTATGATCCACGCCTGATCTCCGATACTCATGTACTCATTTTAAAGGCCCGTCTCGCAAGAGGGGCTCGGCTTTCAAAGGAGAATGCGATTTTATGAGCAAGACGGTCCCTGACATTGCGACTACGGCGTCCATTCCCATCCCGTTAGAAACCCAGGAGAAACTGCTGAAGATCGTGATGCTGCGGCAGGCGGGTCTCAGCCTGCGCGTGGCGGCTGTCTTCCTCGTGCCGCTGCTGGCGCTGCCCTGGATCAACCAGAGCCAATCCGCGCTTATGAATACTCGGGTATTCGGCTTCAGTGCGAACTGGCTCCTGCTCGGGATCTGCTTCTATCCGCTGACCTGGCTGCTCTCCGCCTACTTCGTCCACAAGTCGGATGGACTGGAAGCAGAGTGCACGGCGCTCGGACGGAATCTGCTGCCCGCACGCGCTTCTACGGAGGTTCGCGCCGCTGCTGCTCAGGAAGAGGGGACGGAATGACCGAAGGGATCGCCTGGATACCGCTTACATTCGTTATTCTCATCATCGTCGCGACGGTCTGGCTCGGCATCTACGCCACCAAAAAATCGACGTCGGCATCTGATTTCTTTGTCGCAGGGCGTTCGGTCAGCGTCTTCTGGAACGCCTCCGCGATCTCTGGAGAGTACCTGTCGGCCGCCTCGTTCATGGGCATCGCTGGCCTGCTGATGAAAAACGGCTACGACGCCCTATGGTATCCCGTCGGCTATGCCGCCGGGTACCTGCTGTTGCTGCTGTTTATCGCCGGGCCGTTACGCCGCTTTGGAGCCTACACGATTCCCGACTTCGCGGAAGGCCGCTTCGACAGTCCGACGTTCCGTAAAATCGCCGTCATCTTCGTGCTGTTCATCGGCTTCTTCTACACGATGCCGCAGATGAAGGGCGCGGGGTTAACGATGGCGCTGATCCTGAACTGGCCCTATGCGGTCGGAATCGTGGTGGTCGGTGCGGTCATCACGTTCAATGTGGCGCTCGGTGGGATGAAGGGGATCACGTTCGTTCAGGCGTTTCAGTACTGGGTAAAGGTTTTCGCGATCTCGGTGCCGGTTTTCATATTGATGTCGGTATTTGGGGGCTATCCCACGAACTTCGCTCAGAACGCCGACAGTCCAAAGAACGCACCCAAACTTGGTCAGGAAAAGACCGTCAAGTTCAAAGGCAAAGCGGGAGCGCCTGCCAATGCGGTAGCGTTCTCCGCTGGCGCGGTGACACATCTGTCGTTTCCAAAAGGCGCCGCGCTCGATAAAGTCTCGACGGCCCGCAAGCTGGAGCCCGGCGAAGATGCGCTTCCCGTGGGGGCGCTTGTCGTGCTCCAGAACGGCGCAGTAATCGCGTCGAGTCCGGCGGGCGGATGGAGTTCCGGCTACGAGATTCCGGCCGGGGCGACGCTGGAAACGCACCCGTACACCGCGACTCGATCCAGGCAGCCGCTGCTGAAAGACGGGGTGGCCCTCCGGAACGCGCCCAAAATCGAGTTTTTAAACGATACGGTCGGGGTGTTGGCCGCAGGCGCGGTTCCCAACGCACAGGCGAACAAAAAGTGGACCGAACCTTTCGGCACCATGACCGGCAAATATGGCCATCCGCTGCTCTACACCTACTCGCTGATCCTTGCGCTGATCTGCGGGACGGCGGGCCTGCCGCATATTCTGGTGCGGTTCTATACCAATCCGGATGGGCGCTCCGCCAAACGCACGACGCTCTGGGTCATGGTATTGATCGGGGTCTTCTACATGGTCCCGCCGATCTGGGGCACCATCGGGCGCAATATCCTGCCCATTCTCTATGCCAACAACACGACGGACAATGTGGTGCTGAAACTGCCGATGGAGCTGACCGACAACAAACTGCTCGGTCAGATCCTGAGCGGCATCACGAGCGCGGGCGCGTTCGCGGCCTTTATGTCCACCTTCTCGGGGCTGCTGGTGAGCATGTCGGGGGCGCTGGCGCACGACATCTACGGAAAGATGCTGCGGCCAAACGCCTCGCAGGCTGACCGGATGAAGGCGTTCAAAGTCGCTGCGGTCCTCTGCGGGACCGTCTCGGTCCTGCTCGGCCTGTTGGTGCAGTCGTTCGACATCGCCATGATGGTCGGATCCGCATTTGCCATCGCCGCTGCGTCCTATTTCCCCTTGCTGCTGCTCGGCACGTGGTGGCGCGGTCTGACCAAACAGGGCGCGGCGGCAGGAATGCTGACCGGCGGCCTGCTCTCGCTGACGACTATCGTCTGTTCGATGGCGATCGACAAAAAGTGGCTGCATTGGGAGGTCGGGCCAGAGATCCGGACAATGATGGAGCAGCCTGCGATTTGGGGAGTTCCCCTCTCGATCGGCATCATGATCGTCGTTTCGCTCGCCACGGCGAAGTCTATGCCCAAGGACGTCGCGCTCAAGATGCTGCGCCTGCACGCTCCGGAAGAGCTGGGTGTCTCGAAGAACTACATCGAGGCCGAAGGCGATCACTGACAGTGCATTTTAGTCGGAATGATGAGACAAAAGAGGAAGAACGAAGATGAGTATGCACCTGATGGAAAATGACGAGGCCTTGCGGGCTCTCCCGACCGATGCCGATGAGATCATGGCGCTGGACCGCGAATATGTGATGGGCACGTATGCGCGTCAGTCGGTGGTATTCGTGCGCGGCGAGGGCGCGAAGCTCTGGGACAGCGAGGGGCGTGAGTATCTGGATTTTCTGGCAGGGATTGCGGTCGTAGGGGTGGGACACTGCCATCCGAAGGTCGCGGCAGCCATCGCCGAGCAGGCGCATCGGTTGATGCATATCAGCAATCTGTTTCACAACTCTTTGGCAGCCAGGTTGGCGGAGCGACTCTGCCATATGGCGGAAATGGACAAAGTCTTCTTCTGCAACTCCGGTGCGGAGGCGAACGAGGCCGCCTTGAAGATCGCACGGAAGTGGGGCAAGCAGAAGCGCGGAGCGGAGTGCTACGAGATCATCACGTTCACCGGTTCCTTTCATGGCCGAACGATGGGGGCGGTCTCTGCCACG
>JAYUMV010000312.1:0-12401 GCA_043762265.1 Chthonomonadaceae bacterium
TTGCCGGACTCGAAGCCGACGAGCAGCAGGCGCAGACCGTTGTCGCGCAGCTCTTTGAGCGTCTCGTACTTGACATGGGCGCGGGCATTGCAGCTCCAGGTCAGGTTGAGCCGCTTCATGTGCTTACTGATCTCGATGGCGCGCTTCTCGTTGATCGTGAACGTATCGTCGTCGAACATATATTCGCGGACTTTATCGCCCCAGATCGCCTTGGCCTCGTCCATCTCGCGTCCTACGCACTCCGGGCTTTTGGTGCGGTAGGCATGGCCCCCGATGGTCTGCGGCCAGAGGCAGAAGGTGCATTTTGCAGGGCAGCCGCGTCCGGTATAGAACGAGACATAGGGATGCATCAGGTAGCCGATGAAATATTTGGTGATGTCGAGGTTCTGCGCGTAAGTCTGGAAGACTCCTGGCATGGCGTCCCAATTGGGCACCAATTCGCGGTCTTCGGTGCGCTGCAATCGGCCTTCCTCGTCCCGCCAGGAGAGACCCTTGATGTCGCTCCAGGGGCGGTCTTCCGCCAACTCTTTGCAGGTGTAGTCGAACTCGTGGCGGCAGACGAAATCGATCAGCTTGTTCTCCCGCAGCGTCTGCTCCGGCAGCACGGCGACATGCGCCCCAATGAAGCCGACCTTGACGTTCGGGTTCTGCGCTTTGATCTGTCGGGCGCACTCGACGTCGTTGGCGAGCGAGGGCGTACTGGTGTGCATGATGACCAGTTCGTACTCTTTCGCGATCTTCAGCACATCTTCCTGAGTCTGATGGTGCGGGGGAGCGTCGATCAGTCGGCTGCCCGGTACCAGAGCAGCGGGCTGGGCCAGCCAGGTCGGGAACCAGTACGACGTGATTTCACGCTTGGCCTGATATCGGGAGCCAGCGCCGCCGTCGAAACCATCGAAAGAGGGTGGGCTGAGGAACAGTGTCTTCTTCACTAGCGATAATTCTCCTATAGGTAAAACGAGGAACAAATAATTGCGTAAATAGAGTTTACCCCGAAACCAGCCCGGAATCGCTAAGCGGTTTAGAAACGTAGTCCGCCTGCACGTAATAGCCTGTCGGCACACGGTGCCACCGAACCTCTCAAGGGGGAACCGCCTCGTGCTTGCAGTCTAATCTACGATTGAACAGCCCCTCATCGTACCAAAACCAATTTCCAAAACCAAAAAAGATTGCTCGTCTCATGGAAGATCTGGTAGTTTTGGGTCAGACTTGTGCGTCTCCTCCATCCAGAACGATACAATCTCCTCGCGGCAAATGAGGTCGTAAGGCAGGAGTTTGAGGCGAGCACGCGAAACGTTGCAGGGAACCTACCGTAAATATATTGGAATGCAAAGGGAGCGATGCATGGAGCCGATTGTACAAATTTCGCTGGATTTGACGGGGATCGCGGAAGCCCTGGAGACCGCTGCTATGGCGCTGCGGGCAGGCGTCGATTGGCTGGAGGCCGGAACGCCGCTCATTCTGGCGGAGGGTCTGCATGGTGTGCGCGCCCTCCGATCCGCCTTTCCCGATACTCCCCTGATCGCGGACCTCAAGACGATGGACGGCGGCTATCTAGAGGCGGAGATGATGGCCAAGGCGGGGGCCACGCATGTCGTAGTGATGGCACGGGCGCATCCGGCGACGATCAAGCAGGTAGTGCAGGCCGGAAAAGACCACGGAGTCAAAGTGATGGGCGACAATCTCGGCTGCCCGGATATGGCGGCGGCAGCGCGGATGCTGGAAGACCTGGGCTGCGACTATGTGATCCATCATATCGGTTTCGACGAGCGTCGCGACCCGGAGGTGCAGGCGCAGTACGGCGGACGCATGCCCAGTCCGCTTGACAAGCTCGCGGAGGTCGTCCAAGCGGTTTCGATTCCCGTGCAGGCGGTGGGTGGGCTCAGTATCGAGCAGGCGATCGCCTGCCCGCGCTACGGAGCGCCACTGGTCGTACTGGGCGCCCCGCTGACGGTCGATGCCGACGCCTTCAAGACCGCCACAGGCGATGTCGAAGGCGCACTGCGCGAAATCTGTCGGCGCATTCGTCAGCAATAGGTCGCCAACAACCGGAACGAGGCGATATTATGTTTTTGGGGATATTTGGGCTCTGCATCATATCTGGGCTCATGATGCTCATAGGAGTAATTCTCTTCGGGCTTTTTACTGTGATCTTCGGGGGGATCTTCCAACCGTTTGAGCAGCTAAGTAGCCGCCCCTATATCGTTCGTAGAAATCAAGAGCGATTTGATCTCACTAAAACTACGAAGGAACAACGTCCGGCTACTTAGGTAAGCGACAGGCGATGCAGCGAGCGGCTTTGTCCCTAGAACGTCTACGCAGGGAGGTCGTCGAGGGTCTTGCCTACGTTGACAACTATCTGGAACTGCTGCCAGACTTCCCGGAACTCACGGAGAAAAAGCGATGCAGACAGGAGATCACTGCACTCTATGATCAGGCCGAAACTGCCGCGCGGACAGCGCGTCAACCGCACGACTTCGGTCGAGTAGAGGAACTGATGGAGCAGGCGAGCCATGATATCGTGGGCCTAAAACAGTTCATCGACCGGAGGCACCGGCTGTCCTTTTCCGATGAACTGTGATGCAGATCGATCCTGTGTCCAGTTGGGGCTGCGGTCTTGCCATAAGAAGGTTGGAATACTGATGCTACAGCTCGCGAAAGGGATCTCTCTGTAGATCCTCGCAGACAGTCAGAAAACGAACTCAAGGATAAGGAGACGATTTCATGCGAAACTGGTGGTGGGTGGTGATAGCGCTGCTCTGTATCGGACTGCTTCCGGCGGCCGCGCAACACAAGAGTGACCCGAACACAGCGTTTCGGAACGATCCGCTGGCGCTGGCGCTGAAACACGACAGCGTCTATGTCGGCAAGGCCCTGCGGAACAAGGTGGATGAAAAGGCTCTGCGCGAACTGGCGAGCAAGGCGCCTGCGGATCGGCCGGTGAAGCTGGTCGTGGTCAAGCAGTTGCCGGATAGCGGCAAGAGTTTCGGAACGCGCGACACCTACACCCGCGCTCTGCACAAATATCTCAACCTGGGGCGCGGCACGCTCATGATCGTGACGGACAAAGGCGTCTCCGCTTCCACGAACGGTCTCTCACCCGACCGCATAACCGCGATCATGAAACAGGATGCGCAGGCCATTCAGGCCAATCCGCTGTCCGGGCTGGATCGCGCGCTGACAGACCTCTACGACGCTATGGAGGGCCACAGTGGCGCAACAGCCTCGCCGCCTCCTGGAACGCTCACGCAGGCGCAGTTCTCCGAGAGCCGACCGACCTCGGATTCCTTCGGAGGTTTTCCGCTCTTTCTGCTGATTCCGGTCGGCGCTTTTCTGGTCTTCACGGTCGGGATCTTCGGAGCGATTTTCGGACTGTTCGGTCAGAAAGGTCACAAACAGGCGATGCGGCAGGCGGCGCTGCCGGTAGAACGCCTGCGCGGGGAGGTCGTCAACGGCCTCGCCTACGCCGACACCTATCTGGAACTGCTCCCTGCTTCGCCCGAACTCACGGCAAACCAGCAGGTGCGCCAAAATGCAGCCGCACTCTACGAGCAGGCCAAAGCCGTCGCGCAGGCCGCGCGGCAGCCGCAGGATTTCGGGCGGGCCGAGGCATTGCTGGAGCAGGCGAACCAGAACGTGCAGGCGCTCAAACAGTATATCGACCGGGCGACCGGCGGCACCGGTTTTGCGGTCGTGGTAGACGGCACCAACTATCGCGTGACGCCGGGCACTGCCAACGGCGCAACGCTCGCCGCACCCGTTCTGACAGGGATGAATCCTGCCGACATCCCCCCGTCGGAACGCGCCGCCTGTTTCTTCTGCTCGCGCCCGGCCCGCATCGCGGACCTGACGCCCGTGACCATCGCGCTCAATGGGCAGCGCCGCAAAGTTCTGGCCTGCGCGGACGATGTCCATACCGTACAAAATGGGGCGACGCCGCAGGTCCGTACCGTGATGGAGAGCGGCAAGCCGACCGCCTGGTACCATGCCCGCAGCTACGATCCCTACCGCGACTACTCCTACGTCCAGGTCTCGTACTATCCCGCCTACACCTATTACGACGGCTACAACGGCGGCGTCTGGGACGGTTTCCTGCTCGGCTCCCTCTTCTACGAGCCGACGCCGGTCGCCTATCCTGTCTTTGTCGGCAACGACGGCTACATCACCAACGAGCCGTTCGCTGCCGCGCCCCCGCTCGTGATGCAAGACAACTTCGGGGGAACAGATAATGTCGGGGGGATAGACGACAGCAGCAACGCCTTCTTTGGCGACAACTCCGCTTTCGATTCCGGCGGTGGTGCAGATTTCGGCGGGCAGGACAGCGGGGGAGGAGCAGACTTCGGCGGATCCGATAACAGCAGCGATTTCGGAAGCAGTTCGAATTCCGGGTCCGATTCCGGAGGCAGTTCCGATTTCGGAAGCAGCAGTTCCAGCAGTTCCGACTTCGGGGGTAGTTCTGACTCCGGCGGCGGTGGCGATTCTGGAGGCGGAGGCGACTCCGGTGGCGGCGGGGGCGACTACTGAAGAGACGCTAGGGGGCGGCGGTCTGTAGGGCGGTGGCGAGCAGCGTTCCGAGGTTTTGGCTGGTGGCGGCGTCCGGATGAATGCCGTCGTGTGAGTGGCTGCTGGGCGCTCCGGAGGGGTCGGACAGGCCTGCCTGAACCGAGATGCCGAGGTCGATCAAAAACACCTTCGTATCCGTGGCATGGGCGGCCTTGTAGGCCTGCACAGCCTGCGTAAGAGCCTCGCGTTCGAAGCCGCCGAACGGCACGACGATGCAGAACCGACTGGACGGCATGGCGCTCCGAGCCGCGACAAGCCAATTCACCACGACAGCTTTTACGTGATTGGGATCGGCCGGAGCGAGAGCGTCGTTCGTGCCCTGAACGACCACCACGTAGTCCGGGCTGGGAGAGAAGGTGCGCGATTTGCCGCTAAAATGGAAGGGCCAAGCGTCGAAGAAAATGGGCACATTGCTGCCGGGCTGGCCGGGAACCGTCCAGCCTTGCTGCGCGATCCCGACCACCCCGAACTCGGCGTTGAGCGCCGCCGCGCAGGTATAAGTAAACGCATGGGTGGCATCGTCATCGATGGCGACGGAGCCGTGCGCCGATTCGGTCCGCACCCCCTCCGTAATACTGTCTCCGAAAAAGAGAATCCGTTTGGCACGCTGTGTGGAGGTCTGGGTCGTACCGCCGACATCGAGGGTGATTCCGGTGACTCGGAGCGCTTCGAGCGGTGTCTGCCATCGATCTTGCGTATGGTCCGCTGCCACAAACCAGACTTTGAAGGTATGCGTGCCTGCGGCGAGACTGCCGGAGTTGAGGGGGATCTGCTTATCGCCCGCAGCCAGTTGATAGGTATGCGTCAGGTCGCTATCGACCTGCCAACGCAGGAGGGGACCGCTGCGGTTCGGCAAAGTCGCCAGGAAAGAGGTATCGACGTTCAGGCGCACGTCGGCGCTCTGAAAACTCCCGGTCAGATAGGCTCCGGGTTGGGCTGTGATCGCTGTATTCGTACTGTCCACAGACCAGTTGTAAGGACTGAAAAACAGATTGGGATCGCTAAGAGCGATTCGGGTGCCCTCCACCTCGATCGTATAGTGAGGAGAGAGAGCGTCGCCCGAACCGCATCCGCCCACCCATACCATCAGAAAGCCCAAAAGCAAAAAACCGATATGTCGCATCTTCCCCCCTCGAACCGAACTGCCGTCTGCCCATTTTACCGGGCTCCGTTCGCCCTGTCAAGCTATAGGGCGTGTACAGACTATTGACGCCATCGTCCTCGACTGTTATAATGGTCGAAAACCGGGATGGCTCAGATTGCAAAAGGTTTATGCTTAAAGCGCTCGTTCCTATCGCCTATATTCGTCTGCGCTTCGGCTGGATCTCGGTGCGTCTGGTTCGACAGGGCGAGTTGCTAGGGGATTTCGAGGGCAAGGCTCAGGTCGCTCTCAAGCGGGACTCCGCCTCCACAAGCCCGGAAGTCGTCGCGGTAGGCGACGAGGTGGATGCGGCAGTTGCCCGCTTTCCGGACACCCTGGTCGTTCGCACAGCCTTCGACCATCCCCGTGTCATCTACGGGAACTTAGAAACCACGATTCTGGTGACGAAGCATTTTGTGATGCGGGCGGCGCAGCAGGCGGACATCTCGTTGCGCGGTTGCCGGGTGGTCCTTCATCCCCAGAGAGACCTGGAAGGCGGCCTCTCCGAACTGGAGGCGCAAGCGTTGATCGAACTAGCGACACGCGCTGGCGGACGCGATGTCGGTATTTACAACGGGGCGACGGAACTGAATCCGCAAAATCTGTCCGAAATCCGGTTGAGGAAACCGCTCAACGGCAGAGGATAAAGCGCTTCTCGAACGCCTCGGCGCTCACGACTATTGCAAGCTCTCAAGGAGGAAAATCTGTGAAAAAAGCACGTCTTTTGCTGGTTGGCGCTTCAGCCGCCCTGTCACTCTGGGGCTGCGGAGGTGGTAACGGCCCCGTGGGGCAATCCAACCCGCTGGCAAGCGGGCGGGCGGCGCTGACGCAACTGGCCTCTAACACCTCTACCCCCACGACGCAGTCACTCCAGTCGGCGCTGACCCTGTTTCAGCAAGCGCTGACGCAGAATCCCAACAGTTCGGAAGCCCATTTCGGCGCGGCTGTCTGCCTGATGGGCGCAGACGCGCAGGGAGTCGATGGCAACACCGGAGTGGCGACCGTGCCGCCGGGCGTCACCTCTACGCTGCTCGGTAAAAGCGCCACGAGTGCGAAAATTGTCCATCGCACGGCCGGATCTTCTCCGGGCAATCCCGGCAGTGGCTTCGTACTGCCGTCTCCGCCCACCCAGGGCCATGTGCCGCCCGCGCCGCCCAACGGCACAGTGAGTTCGAAGCCGATCGAACCCGTCCACACGCTCGGCCTCTTCTGGTTTCTGGATCGCGGCCTCAGCAATCCCAATACCTTGCTCAATATGCTGTCGCCGATCTCCGACCTGCATCTGGGCTTGATCTCCTACTACGGCTACACCGGCGACGCCCAGGAAGTGGCCCGCCGCCAAAAACTGCTGGCCGATCTCGCTACCGTCGCACAGCACTTGCAGATCGTCGAGGCCGATCCCAAATTCACGATGACGCTGCCCGCGCCCGACCAGAACGGCCAGTCCGTCACCATCGGCCTGCCGGAAGTCTATCTGTTCGACGCCTATGTGCAGTCGCTGCGCGTTTCGACCGCGCTCTCCCTGGCCTACAATCGGGATCCCGGCACCGCCGCCCTGCTGCCTCCTGTGCCCATCGGTGTCGGCGCTGCGCCGCAGCCTCCCGCCCCGCCGATATTCGTCAAAGGCAGTCGGGAAATCGCAATCGGTTCGACGCCCGGTTCGCCCTTTGCCGCCCTGGACAAAAATAGCGACGGCAAACTGACGCCCGACGAGTATCTGCCCGCCAGCCCGTTTCTGACGCTGAGCAATGCTTTCTATCTCCAGACCGCGCAGGCTGCTATGCTCGCTATCGTAGATCGTGAGACCAAAGGCATCACCGGTGTGCTCGCGCGCCCTTCGACCGGAAGTTTCCTCGTGCCGAACAGCACGGATGTCGCCGCCGCGCTCGCCAGCATTCGCGACAACGTCCTGCCGCTGATTCAGCAGGCGACCACCGGCCCGGTCACGCTCACCATCCCGCGTTATGTGACGATTCCCCTGGTCGCGGTCAATGGCGGCGGCACGGTTCAGCCAGTGACCGCCTCCAACGAACTGTTTGCCTCGGGGACGGTTGCGACCTCCACAGGCGTTGGCGTTCTGGATGGGAACTATCCAACCGTACTGACCGAAAAGCTGACCATCGATGTCGCTGCGTGGTTCACGCATCCACCCGCCGACCTGAAAGCGTTCGCACCGACCTACGTGCTGGACTCGATCGGCTATCCGAACTACTCCCTGACGACCTATCCCGACATCACCTTCGGCGGGCTCTTCCCGAACGGCCTGCCCTCCGACCTCCAACTATAAACCCCTCACACGCCCCGATGCAGGATGAAAACCCTGCGTCGGGGCCTCCTGCTCACGATCACCCTCTTCCTTCTGCCGATGGAAGGCTTTCGTGCAATTTGACAAGCGCGGAACCGGCAGAGTATAATATTTCTGAATGCACCCGATGGGGGATCGTCCAGTGGCAGGACAGCGGCCTTTGGCGCCGTTAACCAAGGTTCGAATCCTTGTCCCCCAGGTTACTCTTGCAACAGCGCCAATGAGAGCCAACATCTCTCTCTCCACCGCATTCTACACGACAATAAACAGGCAACAGGCCGATCCTCTAAAAGCGGATCGGCCTGTTGCCTGTTTTAGTGACCGCTCGATGTGTAGACCGAGACTTTTCATGCCTCTGCAAAAGACTGAAATCCATGCTTGCTTGGTTCGCATCCTCTGCATCAAGCAGGATTCCCGTCTCCCCTGGTGAATATTATGTCTACACGTTTCACACAAGTAGCTCCCGGTTGACGGTGGGAACGCTGGAAACGCCGCTAGGCGCTGTTCGTGAGCGTTCTGAAATCCTGTTGCTGTCATGAGGAACCGATGTCTGTTGAACAAACCGCCTTGTCCCTGGAACCTACTCCCACCGAACATCTCTCGGTTTCCGCTCTGGAACAGTGGCTCTGGAGCGCCGCCTGCGTGATCCGAGGGGCGACCGACGCACCCAAGTTCAAAGACTTTATTCTCCCATTGGTATTTTTCAAGCGTCTGGCCGATGTTTTCGATGATGAGATGGCGGAACAGGCAACAGGGTATGGCGATGCCGAGTTAGCTCTGGAGATCATCGAGGCCGATCATGCCGCTGCCCTGAAAGACGGACGCAAGCCGATTCTGCGCTTCTATATCCCGGAATCGGTATCCTGGCGAACGGTGCGCAACCATGCCGCCGACGGCTCTCTGGGCGAATTCCTGACCGACTGCCTCCGCAAAATCGCCGACTTGAACCCTGAACTCAAAGGCGTTCTCGACGTAAAGGACTTCAACGAGCGGCAGTCAGGACAGCGCACCCTGGACGATGAACGCCTGGCCACGCTCATCGAAGTCATCTCCCGCCATCGTCTCGGACTGATGAACACCCGCCCCGACGTATTGGGGCAAGCCTACGAGTATCTGCTGCGGAAGTTCGCGGAAGGGCAGGGGCAGTCCGCAGGCGAGTTCTATACCCCTTTCGAAGCGGGGCTGCTGATGGCAGAACTGATCGCTCCCGCGCCTTACAGTACGATCTACGATCCTACCTGCGGCAGCGGTGGCCTGCTCATCAAGGCGCGTCTGGTCTTCGAGCGCAATCCCCAAAATCAGCGCAGTCAGGCTCCCCGCCTGTTCGGTCAGGAACTCAACGCGGTCACCTACGCGATGGCGCGTATGAATATGGTGCTGCACGACTACAACGACGCGCAGTTCGCCATCGGCGATACGTTCAAAACACCCGGATTTGGAGCGAAAGGGGCGGGTTTGCAGCAGTTCGATTGCGTCGTCGCCAATCCCATGTGGAACCAGAAAAACTACACCGAAGCGTTCTATGAGAACGATGCCTGGAAGAGATTCGGGCTCGGTATTCCGTCGTCCAGCAGCGCCGACTGGGGATGGGTGCAGCATATCTGGGCCTCGCTCAAAGAGGGAGGTCGCGCCGCTATCGTGCTGGACACCGGTGCAGTATCGCGTGGATCGGGCAGCGACTCCTCCAGCAAAGAGCGCACCATCCGTAAAGCATTCGTCGAAGCCGACGCGATCGAGGGCGTGATCCTCCTGCCGGAAAACCTCTTCTACAACACCACCGCTCCGGGCATTATTCTGCTGCTGCACAAAGGCAAACCTGCGGAGCGCAAGGGCCAGATACTCCTCATCAATGCCTCGCAGTTCTTCGTCAAAGAGAAACCCAAAAACGTGCTGACGCAGGACGGCGTTCAGGCTATCGTCGAGGTGTTTCGGCAGTGGGAGTCGCGCGAGAAACTGAGCCGCATCGTGACGCTGGAAGAGATCCGCGCCGCCGACTACAACCTCAGTCCCTCGCAGTTCGTGGCCGTTGGGGAGAAGATAACGCATCGCCCCCTCTCCGAAATCCTCGCCGATCTCAACGACGCCAAAACGGAACGAGAACGCGCCGACGCTCATCTAACCGCAACCTTCGCCCGCCTGGGCCTGATCCCGGAGGCAACCGCATGAGTGATCTGACTCCTTTGGAAGGTTACGACGAGTTCTTGCGGGACATAAAGTCACGTATCCAGTCGGCACAGGTTAGGACCGCGCTTGCCTTAAGCCGCGAAGTCGTTTTGCTCTATTGGGACATAGGGCGCGAGATTCGCGAGCGTCAGGAAGAACAAGGATGGGGAGCGAATGTAGTACAGCGTCTTGCTGATGACCTCAAAATTGCCTTCCCCGGCATAGAGGGTTTCTCCCGCCGTAATATGCTTTATATGCGTAACTTTGCGGAAGCATACCCCGACGAGGCAATTGTGCACCAATTGGTGCACAATTCGCCGCTACCCTGGAAACACTATACTCGTGTCAAGAAGAATTTAATGGGAGAGCAGGCATGAGCGCAGCATTGGGTATTGCGCCTGCTCTGGAGTCGGAGCAGGAGGAGCGCAAACAGTCCTGGCAGGATAATGAGTGCCTGCAAGCCCTGGCCGCGCTTGCCAACACACGCGGCGGTACGCTCTGGGTCGGCGTAAAAGACAATGGCGCTCCCGTGGAACCGAACGGTTGGCCGGACGCCGCCGACGGCGGGAAAATGGAAGCCATCACCAACAAAATCGTCGCCAAACTGGGTGTCCATCCTGCCTCGGTGACGGTCGAAACGCTGAAGGGCAAGCCGGTGCTGGCAATACGGATGCACCGCGCTCCCGCGCCTGTGTTGTTGAGCGGCCACTACTGGCGGCGTGTCGGCAATTCGTCGCGGGAAGTGCCTGCCGAAGAACTGATGCGGTTCCTGTTGGAACGCACTGGCGCGAAGTGGGATACCCTGGCATGTGCAGTAGAGGCCGACGCTCTGGACCCTCGGACATTTGCGGAGTTCAAGGCGCTGGCGCGAAACCGTCTGCCGGCGTTGCGCCCTGACGACACCGCCGAGACGATCCTTAACAATCTAGAAATGCGGGACAAAGAAGGCAGACTGCTCCGCGCGGCGGTGCTGTTGTTCGGCAAAGATAAGGAGCCACAACGGCTCTCGCCTACGGCTTTTATTCAGATAGGCCGCTTCAAAAACGGCGCGATCATCCTGGACGAAAAGCAGATTCCCGGCAACCTGTTCGCGCAACTGGACGGCGTCATGGAGCAGTTTCGCAAGTACCTGCATGTGCGCTATGAATTTCCTATAGATGGCGACACTCGGGAGGGCCTTGCTGCGCTGCAACCCATCGAAGTCTGGGAGTATCCCCGCGCTGCGCTCCGCGAGGCGGTGGCGAATGCGCTTCTACATCGGGACTATACCGACTCAGGCCGCGTGATGATCCGTATCTACGACGACCGCATCTTGATCACCAGTCCCGGAATTTTGCCCGATGGCATAACCCTTGCCGACCTCTCCCACGATCCGCACCCTTCCCGGTTGCGGAACCCGCTGCTCGCCCAGACGTTCTATTTTGCCGAAATTGTGGAGCGATGGGGCAGTGGCACGACCCGTATGGCGCAACTCTGCATCGCCCAGAACCTTCCTCCGCCTGAATTTGCCCAAATCAGTGGAGAGATACACGTCACCTTCCGCAAAGATCCCTATTCCGACGACCGCCTCCGGTCATTAGGAATGTCCGAGCGGCAGATCCAAGCCGTACACTATGTGCGGGAAAAAGGCAGCATCTCCAATGCAGAACATCGCGCTCGAATCGGAGACGTAACAGACCGTACTTCATTGCGCGATTTGGAAGGGTTGGTAAAAGTCGGTGTATTAGAGCCCCGAAAGTCCGGTCGACAAACAAGATACCTGATGATAGGTCAAATACCCGACATTCCCGACATAAACCCGACATAAACCCGACATTCACGTCGTAGAACCCGCCATCAAAGGTAATCATAAGGAAGCGCAGGCTTGAATTATGCACCAACGGATGTACAATTAGCCGCGTATCACTTCCGCATCAATTGTCCACCAATTGGGTAACAATTTCAAGAGGCAGGCAATTATGCAACAATTGTTGCACAATTGAACGATGGCCGCTGAGATTACCGGCCACCTATCGACCATTTCATTGGTAGGCGAAACTAATGACATGTGACCACACTTTGGTTAATCAGAATTGGGAGCACGAGCAGACATGAACAAGACGCTTTCCCCAATCCATTGGGAATACCTGACTCTAGAAGCGTAGCCGAAAAGTCAATTATTTTCTCGGCATTCCCAAATCCCCAAAGGAATTTGCGGTGACCTTGGAGAATCTTACCGTCAGAAGAAAA
>JAYUMV010000313.1:0-1606 GCA_043762265.1 Chthonomonadaceae bacterium
CTAAATGTATGGGTCCAGCCAAAAAAAGTCCCTAGATGTACTTGTCAAAACCTTCCAAATCGTCTATGATAGAGAAGTGGAAACTTTCCACGTCGGGAATCGGTCTTGATAAGTGTACGGATTTTTCGTACAGTGACGCAGCGCCTCTTTGGGGGCTTTGCAGTCCTTCCAACGCGCCTCTGTCCTCCGGTCGGACAAGCGCGCCTTGCGTACCTGCCGCAAGCGGGACGCCTTATCACTATCGCGGGCGCAGCCCGAACACCAGGGTTCCCACGTTGCCGGATGCAGACGAAATCGCGCTGCTTTCGGAGAACCGATCCGGCCCTGCGGTGCTTCCGTCCGCCGCCCATTGCGCTCTTCCGGTCGTGAGCGCAAAAAGGAGTGGTTCAAAACCGTTCCATGACTATACAACATATGACCCCGAACTACTTTGCACCGGCCTCTTCCGGCCCTGGCCTGACCCTTGTCACTCCGGAGACTGCCAACCGCTCGCCGTTCACTGCGCAACAGCATCAGATTACGGATAACCTCGAACAACTCCTGGATACTTTGCCGGGCTCTCTTCGCGCTCAAGTCGAAGCAGGCGGCAATACGGAGGATCTGCTGGAGATCGTCATGGATCTCGGTCGTATCCCCGAAGCGCGCTATGCCGAGCATGTGCTGGATCTCGGTACGGAGACCATCACTGCCGAAGACATCGCCTACGTGATCGAACGCGTCGGGTCGTTCGGCAAAGACAACCGCGCCGGTATCGAACGCACCCTGCACCGCATCTCGGCGATCCGCAACCGCCAGGGCAAAGTCGTCGGTCTCACCTGTCGCATCGGTCGCGCCGTCTATGGCACCATCGACATCATTCAGGATGTCGTCGAGAGCGGCAAGAGCATTCTGATGCTCGGTCGCCCCGGTCGCGGCAAAACGACCAAACTGCGGGAGGTCGCGCGTATCCTCTCCGAAGAGTTGAAGAAGCGCGTCGTCATTGTCGATACCAGCAACGAGATCGCGGGCGACGGCGACATTCCGCACCCTGCGATCGGCAAAGCGCGACGCATGCAGGTGTCTGCGCCCGAACTTCAGCACAACGTGATGATCGAAGCCGTCGAAAACCACATGCCCGAAGTGATCGTCATCGATGAGATCGGCACCGAGCAGGAAGCGTTCGCCGCCCGCACCATCGCCGAACGCGGCGTGCAGTTGGTCGGAACCGCCCATGGCAACACCCTGGAAAACCTGATGATGAACCCTACCCTCTCCGATCTGGTGGGCGGCATCCAGGCTGTGACTCTCTCCGACGACGAAGCCAAGCGACGCGGCACCCAGAAAACCGTACTGGAGCGCAAAGCGCCGCCGACCTTCGACGTGATCATCGAGATCATGGAAGTCGACAAACTCGCCCTGCATCTGGATGTGGAGCGGACCGTAGACAAACTGCTGCGCGGCATTGCCCCTCGTCCTGAGATTCGCGTTCGCAACGCGCAGGGAGAGATCGAGGTCGTACAGAAGGCAGACGAGTCTTTCGGTATCCGCGAGATGCCGGAACGCCCCGACTACCGGGAGCCCAACGGACGCAACAGCCGCCCAGAGCGGCCTGCGCCCCAGACGCCGA
>JAYUMV010000314.1:0-2272 GCA_043762265.1 Chthonomonadaceae bacterium
GATGATGCGGCAGAGCGGCATTCGCGCCGAAGCAGATGAGCGGAGAGAAGGAGGGACGGGAGGCTTCCCGCTTGATGGCGGCGAGGATCAGGTCGTGAAACTCCAGTTCGGTGATGCCCTCGCGCAGCCAGCCGAGCGACTCCGCATAGATCGCATCGATCATATCCGCGGCTTTCTGCATCGCCGCAAGTTCGGCTTCGGTCTTAATTTGCCGCAGCGACGCCATGAGGTCGCCTGCCGGTTTAAAGGTCGTGCCTGGACAGAGAGCCTGCAACGTGAGCAGGTGGACACTGAGCAGTTCGTCATCGACCAGGATCGTGCTGTCCATGCCGATGCCCCAGCCTGCCAGCAGCGTCTCCACATCGCCCTGCCAGCCCGTATGATCTTCCCAACCGGCAACCTGCGCGATGCCTGCCGGGGTCTCGCGGGCCTGCGGCGCGTTCATTTTCGGCACCACAAAGGCCGGATCTCCCTCCGCCGGAACGAACAGCCCCACGAAGCGCTCATGTCCGCCCTCACGCCATCCGGTCAGATAACGCATCTGATCCGTTCCCGCCAGCAGCGTCAGGCTTACACCCTCTGCCCGCATCACCGCCTGCAACCGCGCGATCCGCCCACCATAATCACTCATCGCTCTTCTCTCCTTTTGAAGCTTAAAGGGCGCGCTTCTTGACAGTCGTTCCTTGCGGGCCGTCGCCGACTTCGTAGCCGAGGGCGATCAGGTCGTTGCGGAGGCTGTCGGAGGCGGACCAGTCTTTGGCTTTGCGGGCGGCGTTGCGCGCCTCGATCAGTTGCAGCGCTTCCGCAGGCAGTTCCTCTTCCGGGCGGCAGGAACGTTTGGCGATGTCTAGGCCCAGGATCGCGTCGAACTCGACCCAGAGGCGATAGCTGCCGTAGGAGTTCAGGAGGCCGACGGCCTGCGGAAGCGCCAGATCGTCGTTCGCGGCATCCAGCACCCGTGTGCGGGCGGACTGATAGGCGGCTTCGTCGTCGCGCAGCGGATCGTTGTCTGGGCAGAGCGCATAGACTTTGCGCAGGCCGGAGGTCGCCGCCTCCAGCGCCTCGGTCGAGAAACTGAGTTCCGAACGGTAGTGCGCCTGGAGGTTGAAATAGCGGTAGGCAAGCGGATCGTAACCCGCTTCGATCAGCGCTTCTATACTGTTGATAGAGCCGCCTTTCGACTTGGAAATCTTTTCCTCTTTGCCGTCTTTCTTCATCAGCAGGAACTCGCCATGCATCCAGTATTTGACGAAGGGATGGTGCGTGGCGCACTCCGACTGCGCGATCTCGTTGGTGTGATGCACCGTGATATGATCGACGCCGCCGCAGTGGATGTCGAACGTCTCACCAAGATACTTCATGGACATGGCGGAGCACTCGATATGCCAGCCGGGATAGCCGGGACCCCAGGGGCTCTGCCACTGCATGAGATGGGTTGGCTTGTTGAGGAACCAGAGCATGAAGTCGGAGGCGTTGCGCTTGGTCTCATCCGTCACCACCTCATCGCGGCTGGTCTGTTGGCCGGTCAGGTTCAGGCGGGCCATTTTCCCGTAGTCGGGAAATTTGGAGGTGTCGAAGTAGACGCCTTCGGAGGTAACATACACATAGCCGTTGGCTTCAAGTCGCTGGATCAGTTCGATCATCTCGACGACATGCTCGGTGGCGCGCGGCGTCACCTCCGGCCGCTCGATATTGAGGCGGTCGGTGTCGGTGAAGAACGCCTGCTCGTAGAATCGGGCGATCTCCCAGGGCGATTTCTGCTGTTCGCGGGCCGCCTTCTCCATCTTGTCGTCCCCGGTATCGCCGTCCGAAGTCATGTGGCCGACATCGGTGATGTTCATCACATGTTCGACGTTATAGCCGTTAAATTTCAACGTGCGACGCAGAACATCCTCGAAGAGATAGGTGCGCAGGTTGCCGATGTGCGCGGTGTTGTAGACGGTCGGGCCGCAGCAGTAGAGCCGCACTTTCGAGGGATCGAGCGGCACAAACTCTTCTTTGCGGCGAGACAGCGTATTATAGAGCGACAAAGGCATGACAAAACCTCTCTTGGCGTAGCAGTGATTTGCGGTGTGCGTGAATTATACCCGATACGACAGGAGCCGCCGCCCGGTAAGTTGCAGGTGTGCGCAGCAATACGGACATGGAACTCCTTCCAGGCAGCATAGAAGCCTCCGGCATACAGAGTGGCACCCCGCCTATAGACTCTTTACGGTCGGAGAGTTTCTGAGGTTGCTCGCTCTCCGGTCGGAAGGAGGCGGTTCTGGAAGCG
>JAYUMV010000315.1:0-13980 GCA_043762265.1 Chthonomonadaceae bacterium
GCGAGAACGTCGCCTCCGCCTTCATAGCGCGCAGTTCTGCTGCCTTGCGTTGCTCCTCGGAACTCGCCACCAACTTCTCCATCCGTTCTACTTCTGACCGGGTCTGCTCCTGTTGTTTGATGAGTTCATCGATCTCAGCAGCGGTATGTGCTTGAGAGGCCTCCAGTTTACGCTGGTCAGTTGGCGGCGTCACTACGGGCGCCGGTAAGGCGTTCGGGTGTATCTGCTGCGTTAACGGGCTTAAAGGCGTGGCGACAACGGCCCCTGTATTGGTGGGCGGATGAGGTGTGCTATTGCTGCCGGAGACGAAGCGACGGTGCGCAGGGCCGACAAAAACGAGCGCACCGATGCTGAAACAGGCGAGTCCGCCCACCAGATAGGCAGACTTTACTCTGCCCGCAGTACCCCCAAGGATGACAGATGCCGATTTCTGTGGAGCGACGGCCGCGACGGGCAACACCGGGGTCGGTGTCCCTTCGGTCAGTGCAGCAGGCAGGGTGGTTGCCGAGGAGACGATGGGTGGCAGAAAGGTCTGATCTGCCGCATTGACCAGAGGCGCTGCGCCGCCCGACTGCGGCTGTTCGAGAGTTTCGCGCAGAGCCGTCGCGGTGTCGAAACGTGCGGAAGGTTCTTTCTGAAGCAGGCGCAGAACCACACGTTCCAGTTCGGGAGCGATGGTAGGCACACGATTGTGCAGAGGAGGGGCCTCTTCCGTCAGGTGCTTGAGCAGAATCGCGCCCGGATTGTCGCCATCGAAGGGGAGGACACCGCTCAGATACTCGTAGAACAGAATTCCCAGCGAATAGAGGTCCGCCCGAAAATCCGGCTTTTCGCCTTTCAACTGTTCGGGCGCCATGTAGGCCAGGGTTCCGGCCAGCAGACTGGCCTGGCTGCGGGAGTTCGCTGTCAGCAGGCGGGCGAGGCCGAAGTCCATCAATTTGAGGGTGCCGTCATCGCAAACGAAGACGTTTTCCGGTTTGATGTCCCGGTGGAGAATCCCTCGGGCGTGCGCGGCTTCGAGCGCACGGCAGAGGGGGAGCGCCACCTGAGAGAAACTAGGTCGGTCAGGTTCCGCCATGCAGTGCCGCAGCGATCTGCCGCGCAGCAACTCCATGACGATAAAGACGGTGTGCGTGGCGTCGTCTTCGCAGAGATCGAAGACAGTGACGATGTTCGGATGCATCAGTCCGGCAAGCGCCTGGGCTTCACGGAGAAACTGTGACCGAGCTGCCTCTTGCTGAACCAGATGCGGCGCGATGACTTTGAGGGCGACATGACGCTTGAGACGGCTGTCATAGGCACGGTAGACGATACCCATGCCTCCGATCCCGATCTGTTCTTCAATGTCATAACGGTCTGCGACTCTGGTACCGATCATTTTGTCCTCATGCGCCCTCAGATCCCTATAAAGCTCCTCCTTCTCATAAGGGATTGAGCGGAGATCTCATTGCCCCGGTGACCAGCTTGACCGGGCGCGGATCAAGCGGTGGAACGCAACCAGTTCAGGTAGTCAACGGCATGATAGGTCAAAATAATATCTGCGCCAGCGCGTTTGAAGGCGGTCAGCGTCTCTCCGACGACGCGTGGTTCATCGATCCAGCCGTTGCGGGCGGCAGCTTTCACCATACTGTACTCACCCGAGACGTTGTAGATAGCGAGGGGCAGATCGAAACGCTCGCGTGCATCGCGCAGAATGTCGAGATAGGCCAGTCCCGGCTTCACCATCAGGATGTCCGCGCCTTCCGCCACATCGAGTTCCATCTCGCGGAGCGCTTCACGGCGGTTGGGCGGATCCATCTGGTAGGCCCTGCGGTCTCCGAACTGGGGAGTACTGTCCGCCGCTTCCCGAAAAGGACCGTAGAAGCCGCTCGCGTATTTCGCGCTATAAGCCATGAGCGGCAGATGGGCAAACCCTGCACCATCGAGCGCTTCACGCAACGCCCCGATGCGTCCGTCCATCATGTCGGAGGGAGCGATCACATCCGCCCCTGCTTCAGCATAACAGACGGCGGCACGCGCAAGAAGTTCAAGTGTCGGATCGTTATCGACATGCCCATCGCGGATCACGCCACAGTGTCCATGTGAGGTGTACTCGCACAGGCAGACGTCGGGCACGATCAGCATACTATCTCCGACGACGCGGCGCAGGCGGCGTATCGCCTGCGGCACAATGCCGTCTTCGGCATAGCCGCTGCTCCCGACGTCGTCCTTCTCGGCCGGGATACCGAACAGCATGATAGCGGGCAGCCCCAACTCCGGAAGTTTCTCGACCGTTCGGCACAGATCGTCGAGAGTATACCGGAACACCCCCGGCATCGACGGGATTTCGCGGGTCTCACTCTCCATCGTTACAAACATGGGATAGAGCAGATCGTCCGCTGTGACATGATTCTCGCGCACCATTCGCCGCAGCGTTTCGGTGCGGCGCAGACGACGGGGCCTATGGATCAGATTACGCATCTTCTTGACTCCAGAGTTTCTCCAGCGCCGCCACGAGGCCGGGAATCGTGTGCTCCTCGGCAACGCCATGAACGGTCAGACCAAAGCCCCCAACGGCCTCTGCAGTGACCGGTCCGATGGCGACAATAGGTGTATTACCGACGATATTGGCGTATCCTAAAACCGGGGAAGCAAGCGCTTGGGCAAAGTTGTTGACCGTCGATGCAGACGTGAAGGTGATCGCATCGACCCTGCCTTCCTGCAACAGACGGCATACATTCTCGGCGCTGCCGCCCTCGTCGAGCGATTCGTAGACGGTTTCATATACTGGAATCAGATCGACGACGGCTCCCCGCGCCGTCAGTTGTTCGGGCAGGAGTTCTCGCGCCTCTTTCGCTCGGGGAAACAGCATGCGCTTGCCGGTCAGGTCGGATTCGGGCCACTGCGCGAGCATCGCTTCTGCAACGGCTTCACTCGGCACGAAATCGGCTCGCAGCCCGAGATGTTCGAGCACTGCATTGGCCGTGGCAGGTCCCAACGCCGCGATTTTGGTAGGGTGGAAGGCACGCGCATCGAGATCGAGCGCCCGCAATCGTTCCGCGACGATGGGAACCGCATTGATGCTCGTAAACACGACCCAGTCCACCTCCGCCAGTTTCGAGAGGGCATGGTCGAGCGCCGTATAGTCGTCCAGGCGGGCGATACGGATCACGGGAAACTCAATCGGATCCGCGCCTTTGGCGCGAAGCAGATCGACGAGGCCACTGGCCTGTTCGCGGGCACGGGTGACCAGAATTCGCTTGCCATGCAGAGGGCGTGAGGCGGTATCGTCGAACCAGCGGAGCGCAGACCGTAGTTTTACGACCTCGCCGACCACGCAGACCGCCGGAGGGGTGAGGCCAGCGGCGCGCACCTCCTCGACGATGGTAGCGAGGGTGCCCGTGACGACGCGCTGCTGCGCCCATGTACCCCACTGCACGAGCGCCACGGGTGTCTCCGGCGACCGTCCGTGCTCCTGGAGGCGTGTCGTGATCTCCGGCAGGGCTTCGACGCCCATGAGGAAGACAAGCGTGTCGGCCGCATAGGCGATATGCGCCCAGTTCCGGCGTCCCTCCGCCTCGCCCGGCGCGCGCGTGCCCGACTCGCGGGCGTCGTCTCGTTCATGGCCAGTGATGACCGCAAACGACGAAGCCGCGTCCCGATGGGTGACCGGAATGCCCGCATAGGCGGGCGCGGCGATGGCGGAGGTGACGCCTGGCACGATCTGAAACGGCACTCCCGCCGCCCGGCACTCCTCCGCCTCTTCCCCGCCTCGGCCAAAGACGAACGGATCGCCGCCCTTGAGGCGCGCCACCGATCGGCCCTCCTTCGCTTTCGCGATCAACAGAGCATTGATGTCGGGCTGCTTCATCGCATGGTGGGCGCTCGCCTTGCCGACGTAGACTTTTTCGGCATCGGCGCGGACATATTGGAGCAAAGAAGGATGCGCGAGCCGGTCGTAGACGACCACATCGCAGGTGCGCAGCAGTTCCATGCCGCGTACTGTAATCAGGCCGGGATCGCCTGGCCCGGCTCCGATGAGATAGACGGTGCCAGGGGGAAAAGAAGACGGGTCTGTCATAGGTCAGGTATCTGCCAATCGATGGGTGGTTTGTTCGCCGCGATGAGTGCGGTATTGATTTTAGAAAAGGGCTTGCTGCCGAAGAAGCCGTTGCGAGCCGAGAGAGGGGACGGGTGCGCCGACTGGATAACGGTGTGCCGTGTCGTATCGATCAGACCCAATTTCTTCTGGGCATAGCCGCCCCAGAGCACAAAGACGACCGGCTCCTCCTTTGCGTTCACAGCCCGCAAAACCGCGTCGGTGAAGGTCTCCCAGCCGTGGCCTTTGTGCGAGTTCGGGGAGTGCGCGCGGACGGTCAGGACCGCATTGAGCATTACGACGCCCTGTTCGGCCCAGGAAACCAGATACCCGTTGTTGGGAATCTTACAACCAACGTCTGTCTTCAGCTCTTTATAGATATTTACGAGAGAAGGAGGCGTTACAATACCGGGACGCACCGAAAAACAGAGCCCATGCGCCTGATTGTTATCGTGGTAGGGATCCTGTCCCAATAAGAACACGTTCGCGTTCTCGTAAGGCGTGAATCGCAGCGCGTTGAACACGTCTTCTTCGGGCGGGAACACCTCGTACTCGGCACGTTCTGCGGCGACGAACGCTTGCAGCTTCTTGAAATAAGGCTGTGTAGTCTCGGCTTCGAGAGCGGGCTGCCAGCTCTCAGGAATCTTCATCATTTCGGGTCTCCGTTTGCGGGAATGATCGGGGTTGAAATCCTGCGTGGATTCTCTCTTCGTCACTCCGTCTGGAAGGGGTCAACCGGAAAGCCTCACAACGTAATTTGGTTTGGATCGAGGACGGTGTCGTGGCGTTCGGCTTCGACGAGATCCGGGTAGTCCAGCGTGTAGTGCAGTCCACGGCTCTCGTGACGTTGGAGGGCGGACTCGACGATCAGGCTGCCGACAGTGGCGATGTTTTTGGTCTCCCAGGCGGCGACGGTATCCGGCTCCTTTTGAAGCGCTGCCCGAATCTGCGCCAACTCCTTACGCGTTTTTTCGAGTTCCGCCGTTGTCCGCACGATTCCCACGTTCCGCTGCATCAGCCGCCTTATCGATTTCCAGAGGGGATCGATGGTCGTCTCGGAGAGCGAGACGGGGTCGTCGCAGCGGCAAGGCGCCCCTTCCGGAGGGGAGTCCTTCTGAAAGTCGAGGGTGTGCAGGGCGGCCCGGTAGCCGTAGACCATCGCTTCGAGCAGGGAGTTGGAAGCGAGACGATTCGCGCCATGGACGCCCGTGCAGGCGACCTCTCCAGCGGCATAGAGACGGGGGATATTGGTGCAGCCTTCCAGATCGGTCACAACCCCTCCGCACTGATAGTGCTGGGCAGGGACGATAGGGATCGGCTGCTTTGTGATGTCGATCCCGACGCTCAGACAGCGTTCGTAGACGGTGGGAAAGTGTTCGCGCAGGAAGTCGGGGGCGATGTGCGTGGCATCGAGATAGACGCAAGGCACATCCCGGCGCTTCATTTCGCTGACGATCGCACGCGCCACGATGTCACGCGGAGCGAGCGCGCCGAGCGGATGGTAGCGGTCCATGAAGGTCTCGCCATCCTCGTGCATCAAAATGCCGCCCTCGCCGCGTAAGGCTTCGGTAATGAGGAAGGCGCGGGCTTTGGGATGGTAAAGGGTCGTGGGGTGAAACTGGATGAACTCCATATTCGCGACGTGTGCGCCTGCCCGCCACGCCATCGCGACTCCGTCTCCCGTGGCGACGATAGGATTGGTGGTGTGGAGATAGACCTGCCCGCATCCGCCGGTCGCGAGCAGAGTGGCCCGGGCGAGGAACGTGCTGCGCGTTCCGGTCTCGCCGTCGAGGGCGCAGGCCCCGGTGCAGATGCGTCCTTCGGACGTCTGCGTAATCAGCAGGTCGGTCACGAAGAGGTGTTCGTAAACCTGAATCTTCGGTTCCGCTTTGACGGCTTCGAGGAGGGTGCGTTCGCATTCCCAGCCTGTGTAGTCGGCGGTATGGACGATGCGATTGCGCGAGTGTCCGCCCTCCCGCCCCAGAGAAAGCACTTCCAATCCTTCCAGATTGGTCTCGGTGTTGAACTGTGCGCCGAGGGTCATCAGGTGGCGGATGCGCTCCGGACCCTCATGCACCAGCACATCGACAGCGTCCTCGTGGCACAGGCCTGCGCCCGCGACGAGCGTATCCTGTTTGTGCAGTTCGAACGAATCGTTGTCTGCGATAACGCCTGCGATGCCGCCCTGCGCCCAACTGCTGTTGGCATCTGTTCGGTTTTTCTTGGTCAGCAGGGCGACCGAGCCGAACTCGGCAACGGTGAGGGCGTACGTCAGCCCCGCCAGTCCGCTGCCGATCACGAGAAAGTCCACCTCGACACTCATGGGAAATGATTCAGCCTTTCAAGAGTTCACGTCCGCCCTGTTCCAGCAGCGTCGCGCTCACATCCGCCCCTATTTGAGCCGCCGCGGAGAGATCTCCCTCGCGTTCGGCCCGCAAAACGTGTGCGCCATTCGGCGCAGCGATCAGTCCTACCAGATGGAGGCGAGAACCTCGAAGGGTCGCCAGAGCCCCCGCTGGCACCGAACAGCCTCCTCCAAGGGCGGCTAAAAACGCCCGCTCCGCCGTTACGGCCGCCGCTGTCTGCGGATCGTGTACCGATTGCAGCAGCGCCAACGTCTCCCTGTCGCCACACCGAGTCTCCAGGGCAAGCGCGCCCTGTCCCGCCGCAGGAACGCACACCTCTGGTGCAAGCCTCTCGGTGATGCGGCTGCCCAATCCAAGACGGTTGAGCCCCGCTACGGCCAGGAGGATCGCATCGTAATCACCATCGTCCAGGCGTTTCATCCGAGTATCGAGATTGCCGCGCAGCTCCTGGACGTTCAGATCCGGACGGAGGGCGCGGAGTTGCGCCTGTCGCCGCAGGCTGCTCGTGCCAATGACGGCATTCAATGGCAACTGGGAAAACAGCAGGCCGTTGCGAGAGAGCAGGGCGTCGAGCGGATCTTCCCGCGCCGGCACACAGGCGAGTTCTAGACCTTCCGGGAGTTCGGAGGGCATGTCCTTGAGGCTGTGCACGCCGACGTCTATCACGCCATCGAGCAGCGCCTGCTCGATCTCTTTGACGAACATGCCTTTGGTGCCGACCTGTGCAAAAGGGACGTTGCGCTGCACGTCCCCGGTCGTCTGAATAATCTGCGTTACGATCTCCACATGCGGATTCGCCGCTTGCAAGCGCTCCACGACCATTCCGGTCTGTGTGCGTGCCAGCAGGCTGCCCCGCGTTCCGATGCGCAGTCGTTTTTTGCCGTCGCTCACCATACGTCTCCTGCTCCTTTTACGCACACAGTGTACCAGAAATTGCAGCTTCCGCTCGGAGAAAGCAACCGTTCTTCCGGCTTATGTCCTCTCCGCGTCCTCGTGCGGCGCGACATGCAGGGTCTTCTCACGCTGCACCTCGACACTTCCGGGAGCGGCCCCACGGGGTTTACGCACATACTTCTTCAGTGTGTAGTCAATCGGAACGAGGCCCGAATGTTTCTGGTTGCTGTGGAGCGCGGCGATCATCGCGGCACGGTGCAGTACCGACTGCGGAACCTTGTCGGGCGCGCCTTTCGTCCGAATCACGACGTGCGAACCAGGTGAAGCCCGCACATGCAGCCAGAGATCGTTGGGAGAGGCGACACGCGTAGTGAGAAAGTCATTCGCCGTCGCCGTCTCGCCGCAGTAGATCTCATAGCCTTCCGGGGTCGTGTAGCGCCGTATCTTGTGGCCTTGAAAATCGGGTCCGGAGGGCTGTGCGCTGGGAGCGGACTGCTCTTCGCGCACGATGCCCTCTGCGATCAGTCGGCTCAGAAAGGCGAGCGCTTCTCCGGCAGTACAGTCAGGGTCCTCTTGGTACGTTCGGTGCTGCTGGAGCGCTGTCGCGAGCGTTTTGGATCGAAACTCGAGATCGGTCGCCTGTTTATGCGCCTGCGCCTGGGCGTCTCGCGCTTTGTGAGCGCGCCGAAAATAGGCTTGCGCGTTTTCCTGGGGATTCAATTTCGGATCGAGCAAGATAGTGCGTTCGGTCTGATCCGGCGAGTAGAAGTCTTGAACGGCTGTCTGCTTCGCCCCCGTTTCGATTTTCCACAGGTGTGCGAGCAGAAGTTCGCCCTGCTGCTGATAGTCGTCTGCGCGTTTTCCCTCCTGGAGGGTGCGCTCCACATCGTGCTGCTGTTTCTCCAACTTTCGGATTTCACGGTTCAGCCTGGTATCCAACTCGTGGAGAGCGGCATCAAGTTCGGCTCTTTCCATTTGAAAGGAGAATACTGTGTCGAGAAGGGCGTTCAAGCTCTCCGTGCCTACCCGCTGTGTTACGGGAAGATGCAGGACTTCAATAGGGTAAGCGCCTTTGCTCGACGGCTGTAACAGCAGACTCGGCTGATTGGTCCCATGGACGACGGCGTCGGTGATACGGTTCAAAGCCGCGACTAGTTTGTCATGACTGACGGGTGGATCCTGCAACGTTCGAAACGCGACCTCACGGGCTAAGAAGGGGGAGATGCCTCCGACGTTCTCGATAAGCGCGTTGGCCAGGGCTTCGAAGGTTATTCCTTCCAGAGCGACCGCCTGTGCTTTACCGGGCTGGACGGGCGGCGGCGGCAGATACGGCTTGCCGGGGAGCGTCTCGCGCAGCCGATTAATGCGGTGCGAGATGCGTTTGGCCGCTTCGAGGACCGTGTTGTGGGCATTGACCAGGATCAAGTTACTGTGTTTGCCCATTAACTCCGCGATCAAGGTGTTGACTTCAAGCGTGCCTTCTCCCGTCTGACTTTGCACCTCGATTTCGAAGATACGGTCGAAGTCGCGTTGGCGCACGCTGACTATCCTGCCACTCTCCAGATGACGCCTGAGCGCCGTACAAAACGCAGAGGGTGACGGGGCGTTCGGTTTTCGTTGTGTGGTGAGGTGGACGCGGGCGAAACGGGCGTCGGCAGAGAGGAGCAACGTCACGTTATGGCCCTGGCTTCGTATCGTTAGCAGTAGTTCGTGTGGCTCCGGCTGTCGGATGTCCTGGATCTGGCCGCCTACAACGAGCGGGCGCAGTTCGGCGACGACCCCGGCGAGTGTCAGGCTGTCGAAGGGAACGCGGAGCGGAAGTGAACCTTTTGATGTGGACATGCCTCTCATTATACCGTAGCGGAGCGGCCTGTGCCGGTTAAGGACTCGCTGCCAGAAAGGGACATTCTCTCGTTCAGCGTCGAAGTGCAGACCGACAAGCGAACATAGCCATAGGAGACTTTCGTATACGGACAATATGAAACTGTTTCGTTTCAACTACGTCTAACGTTGTAGACAGAGTAGGGATGGCTCTGATGCAATGGATCCGGTTGCGTCCCCTCTTGCGTCTGTGCTATAATGTGCCAGTTTTGCGACTGCCATTATAGAGCATGCGAGGATATATCGACCGATATCTCCTCACGCGGGAGGTTTGCACCGTGCCGAAAATAGACACTTCGGATTTCAAGAATGGGGTTTCCATCCTGCTTGATACCGAAATATTCACCATCGTCTGGTTCCAGCATCATAAGCCCGGTAAGGGTGGGGCCGTGATGCGGACCAAACTGAAAAACCTCCGCACGGGCGGAGTGGTGGATAAGACATTCAACGCCGGTGAGAAGGTTGAGCAGGCGGTGCTGGACCGCCACCCGATGCAGTTTCTATATCATCAGGATGGCGAGTATTTCCTGATGGACCCGACGACCTTCGATCAGGTTGGAGTGCCCGCTTCTACTTTCGGGGACACCATCAAATATCTGAAGGACGGCATGGAAGTGCAGGTCGTCGAATATAACGAGAAGATACTCGGCGCGGAATTACCGATCTTTGTAGAATTGGAAGTCGTAGATACGGATCCGGGTGTGAAGGGGGATACCGCCTCCGGCGGCTCTAAACCCGCCAAACTCGAGACAGGCGCGATGATCAACGTTCCCTTTTTTGTCAACATCGGCGACAAGGTGAAAGTAGACACCCGGTCCGATGGCTATCTGGAGCGCGTGAAGTAGATCCATTGCGAATTGCCCCCGTTCTTTCCCACGGCTCGGCTTGCTGCAAGAGAGTCTTCTTCCGCCGATAATTAAGAATGGGGTAATAAAAGTGCGGATCAACCGTCCTTCAGTGCAATTTGACTCCAACGGTTTTCTCAGTGACAGGGTTGTAGACTTCCTCACAAAGGCGTTTCAACTGTCGCTCATTCCCACCATTCTGCTGACCGGCTGGCTATTGTGGGGTCTTTTTTCGGGCCGACTGGCCGATGTTGCCGCCATGTCGAGGACGGAACATGCGGCCGCTTTGCACACGATCACGACTCTGTCTCAAGCGCTGAATGTCAGTCTGCTCGTGACCGTCGTCAGCGCGGGCCTGGCCTATATGGAACTCGAAGCGCTGGGGGTGATCTATCTCCTCATCTCCGCTTTCCTGGCGTTCGGCCTGAAGTTCATTATGACAGCCTTTTTTAGCGGGGATTCGGCGCATCTGATGAATGGGGATGCCTCGACCGCCTCTCTGAAAGAGATCCAGATGATGGCCTACATCTTCGGCGTACCCGGCGTCCTGCTGGCGATCAAAACCCTGATGGGCAAGATCTTCAACAGCCGACATCGCGATCTTGCAGGACTGAGCTTTGGCAAAGATGCCTCGCGTACCGAGCGGAAAGCTCCTCTTATCGGCGCACTGGCGAAGTGTTGGGAACTGCCGTTCTGTCGAGAAGGCATCCGAGTCCGATGTCCGATCTTTCATGCCAAAACCAAGTGCTGGAAAGAGCGTGTCGGCTGCATGTGCGAAGAGAACATCATTCTGCTCGCCATGGGTGGAACTGGCCCCGAAGATCCGGAAAAGACACAGCCGCTGAACAAACAGTCGGGATTTATTCCGATTGGGGACCTCCTCAGCAAAAATGCGGAGGAGAAAAAAGCTGCCATTCCGACACGCGTTGGACCCCGTGGAGTGCGAATCCCGACCAACCCGCATTTGAGCGAGGGTCAGAAGCGCCAGCGCTGCCACAACTGCGTGATCTTCAACGAGCATCAGCGGCAGAAATACCAGTTCCTTTCCGCACCGACCACGCTGGCGGTTCCGCTGCTAGTCATATTGCAGTTCGACAACCTTCGCCATCTGATCGATGGCGCATTGGGGATGCTGGATAAGATCATCGGCAATGTGACCTTCAACGCGGCTTCCACCGCGAACTTGAGTCGAGAAGTCAGCGGCAACCTGGGGATCGAAGTCATTTTCATCGTCTGTTTGACCCTGGTGTTGATGACCTGGGCGCAGCGTTTTCTCGAATACACGATGTTCAAAATCAAAATCTGAAAGGCGCGAACATCAAGCCGATCTCTGTTGGCTCATCCTCGGCGGACAGAGGTCGGCGTTTGCGGCAAGCATTTATGGATGTCTCCGAATTGGAGCGTCTGATCGCGCTCATGCAGAACGCGAGAATCAGCGAATTGACCCTGCGTGAAGGGGATTCCCGCGTGACTCTACGCAAAAAACGAGCCGTCTCCTCGACGGCTTTGGTCGCGTATGGCGGCAGCGAAGGCGAGTATCTGACGGAAGTGGAATTCGCCGAACCTGCGACTCCTCCCCCTCCGGAGGACATCACCGTGATCGCTCCCCTCGTCGGCGTATTCCGCCACATCAAGCCGATGGTGGGCCAGGGCGCGAAAGTCAAAGAAGGCCAGAAAATCGGAACGATTCAGGCGGTTAAGCTCCTGACGGATCTGACCTCTCCGACCGATGGCGTGATCGTCGATGTGTTTATTGAAGATGGGCATCCCGTCGAATATGGACATACCCTCTTTACGATCAGGCCTGCTACCGAGTAGGCCGGAAGGAAACCGCCATGCACGGGAACTACGGCAAACTGGCGCGCGAACGACGGGGATTTTCGCTCATCGAGATCCTCGTCGTGATGGTTATCATCGTCATTCTCAGCGCCGTCACCTACAGCGTGTTTTTCGGGCACAGTAAAAATGCCCCTCCTGGCAAGGCGCACAATCCGATCGAACGGGCGCACGACTCTGAGTGTATCAACAATGTGCATCAGGTCCATCTTGCGATCCTCGCCGCGCAGGCAGGCGAAACCGATGGCAAGAATCCGGCCTCTCTGGAGGAGCTAAAACTGCCGAAAGAGATGCTCACCTGCCCGGTCGGGAAAGTGCCGTACGAATACGATCCGACGACCGGTCAGGTTCACTGTCCGTACCCTGGTCATGAAAAATTCCAATAGGATGGAACCATGAATGTTCAATAAGATTCTGATCGCCAACCGTGGTGAAATCGCTGTTCGCATCATCCGTGCCTGCAAAGAACTCCGTATCAAGACCGTCGTTGTCCACTCCACTGCCGATGCCGATTCGCTGGCGGTACAATGGGCGGACGAGGCGGTCTGTATCGGGCCTCCGCCTCCCCGTGACAGTTACCTGCATGCGCCCAACATCATCAGCGCCGCCGAGATTACCGGAGCCGACGCCATTCATCCTGGAATCGGCTTTCTCTCCGAACGCGCCAGCTTTGCGATGGCAGTCGAAGCGTGCGGCCTGAAATTCATCGGGCCTTCAGCCGCCTCGATGGATAAGATGGGCGATAAAGCGGCGGCAAGAGAGACGATGCGCGCTGCCCGCGTCCCGGTCGTGCCCGGCACCGCCTCCGTCACCAGCGCCGCAGAAGCCCTTCAGTTCGCGCAAAAGACCGGGTATCCGCTGCTTATCAAAGCCGCGCACGGCGGCGGTGGACGGGGGATTCGGCTGGTCCAGAACGACGAAGAACTGCCGAAGCAACTGGACATGGCCCGTGCCGAAGCGGCCTCCTCCTTTGGAAACCCGGACGTCTATATCGAAAAGTTTGTGGAAGAGCCGCGTCATATCGAGGTTCAGATCCTCGCAGACGAGCATGGACATATGGTTCACCTTGGGGAGCGTGACTGCTCCGTGCAGAATTTGCGCCATCAAAAACTGCTCGAAGAGGCACCTGCGGCGATCCTGACCGCAGCCCAACGGCGCGGAATCGGGGAGGCGGCCGTTCGGGCAGCGCAGGCTGTCGGATACTCTAACGCGGGAACCGTCGAATTCCTGGTCGATAAGCGGGGCGACTACTACTTCCTGGAGATGAATAAACGCCTACAGGTGGAGCACTGCATCACGGAGATGGTCACCGGAGTCGATCTGGTGAAGATGCAGATCCTGGTGGCGGCGGGAGAAAAACTGCCGTTTAGTCAGAAAGAGGTGCGTTGGGAAGGGCATGCGATCGAGTGCCGCATCAACGCCGAAGACCCCGACCGCAACTTCGCCCCCAGCGCAGGACGTATCGACAAGGTTGTTCTGCCGGGTGGCTTGGGCGTCCGCGTAGACACACACATCTATCCAGGCTATGAAGTTCCCTCCTACTACGACTCGCTTCTGGCAAAGGTCATTACCTGGGACAAGACCCGTGCAGGCGCTATCGCGCGCATGCAGAGGGCGCTTACGGAGATGGAAGTGTCCGGGATCAAGACCAATATCGGGTTTCAGCGGCGGATCCTTGCCAACGCGTTCTATCGACGCGGCGATATTACGACCGATTTTATCCAGCGGCGGATTCTGAATGGCGATACCGGCGAGGATCCCAGAACCGCATAACTACCGAACGTATCGAAGGAGATCAGTATATGAGATCAACGAAATGGGCATCATTGTTAGGCGTCCTCGCTGTCGGATACCTGTTCGGTTCGACCCCACAAATGGCGAACGCGCAAGGGAAGACCACGCATACGACCAACGCATCGAAGGGTTTTTATCTCAAGGATGGAGACCGGGTCGTGTTCTACGGGGACAGCATCACCGATCAGCGGCTCTACTCCACGTTTATCGAGTCCTACTGTGTGAGCCGGTTTCCGAAAGAGCATTTCACGTTTATCCACTCCGGTTGGGGTGGTGATCGTGTCAC
>JAYUMV010000316.1:0-11154 GCA_043762265.1 Chthonomonadaceae bacterium
GGCACACCGACCCCCGGATACGTCATCTGGACTTCCGGCTGGTCTCTCGTCGATGGCACTTCGGCCCGCATGCCCGGCAGCGGCGTCTTCCGCGCCGACGGCTCTCCCATGGAAGACATGGGCGAACAGCCCGACGTACTCGTCCCCCTCACCAATGAAGACTGGCTCGCCCAACGCGACCCCCAACTCGAAAAGGCCATCGCACTGCTAATGGGGAAGTAGCGCAAAACCTGTTCTGAAGTGGCGGATTGCTTTGCGTGGCTGCAGTTGGGTACTATTCAGTCGCACGATAGACAGAGTCGTCGGGCCGGAGTTAGCCTCCGGCCTATCGATTAGAAGGAAAGACCGAATGGAAACCAATCGCAGCGAAGCGCGGCCTCAGCCTCGGCCGATCTCCGAGCCGTACCCCTCTTTAGAAGAGTTGATGCACCTCATCGGCGAGGCCGGAACGCGCCTGGTCGAAATCGAGGCCGCCGAGGGGGCCGCAGGCAATATATCCGTCTTTTTGGACTGGGAGGTGGATCTGTTCCCCCATTTCCCACGAGAGCAGCCTTACCCCTTGCCTCAGGCGGTGCCCGAATTAGCCGGTAAGCTCTTCCTGGTGACGGGTTCCGGCCGACGCCTCCGCGAGATCGGCCGCGACCCGGAGGCCAACCTCGGCGCGATCCGTGTGCTGCCCGGCGGCACGTCCGCTACCCTCTACACCTCCGAACGCTGCCTGTTCGAGCGGCCTACCAGCGAGTTCAATTCGCATCTGGCCGTCCATAAGGCGATGATCGAGCGCGACGGGCTGAACTTCCACACGGTCATCCATGCCCAGCCGCTCTACCTGACCTATCTGAGCCACATTCCGCGTTACAGCGATACCCGCTATCTCAACCGCCACATCCTGCGCTGGCAGCCGGAGACCCTGGTGCAGTTGCCCAAAGGGGTCTCCTTTGTGCCGTTCCTATTGCCGGGCTCACCTGAGTTGATGGCCGCAACGGTGGCAGCGATGGAGGCCGACTTCCGTGTCGTACTGTGGGCCAAGCATGGCGTGATGGCGCGCAGCGACCAGTCGGTCAAACGGGCTGCCGACCGGATCGAGTATGCCGAGACCGGCGCCCGCTACGAATACCTGAACCTGACAAACCACGGCCTTGCCGACGGCCTGACAGACGAAGAACTGCGCCGGATCGCCGAGAAGTTCGGAGTGAAACAGGACTATTTCTGACGGCGCGGTCCCCTCGGAACCCATCCGCTTGCACGGCTTCCGACTTGTGCGTTCCTCGATAGACCTACCTCAACAATCGCTAGGAGATCGGCCTTCATGCCTATAATGCTTGCGAACATGGCACATGCGCTTTCTCCGCTGGTCGGCCAACTGGATTGGGTCATGGTCAGTCGCATGTGTTTGACGCTGATTCTGTGCGGTCTCGTGGGGTTGGAACGCTCTACACATGAACGGGCCAGTGGGTTACGCACCCATATCATGGTAGGCCTGGGAGCCTGTCTGATGACGCAAGCGGGGGGTTATGGCTTTCACGACCTGCATAACGGCGGAGGCGATCCGATGCGGATCGCCAGTTATGTCGTCTCAGGGATCGGTTTTTTGGGAGGAGGCGCGATTCTGCGGCATGGCACGACGCTTCGCGGGCTCACTACGGCTGCCAGCCTGTGGAGTGTGGCGGGCGTAGGAATCACCGTCGGCGTCGGGCTGGGAGGATTGGCAACCGTCGCGGCGCTGCTGATGCTCTTTACGTTGGCTCCCCTGCAACAATGGGAAGCCCGTCTGCGCTTCGGCGCGGGGGCAGGCGGCATAGTGATCCACCTGAACAATGACAGTGAAGCCGTCGGGAAAACCCTGGCCTTTCTGAGTCGCGCCGGAATGGCTGTGAAGAAAGTTACCGTGACCCCTGGATCAGGAGAGAGCGCCGTTTTGCGCGTGGAGTTGGGCAGGGCGCTGCGGCCGGAACAGGTTGCGCCTCTCGTGCAGCGTCTGGTCGCTCTGAAATATGTGGCGCGTGTCGATACCACTGATCTGCACCTCACGAATGAGCCGGAGGAAGAGCAACAAGAGGATGCGGTGCTGCTGGCAGGAGAGGAGCCCGCAGCAGACGCGTCGGTTGTCAATCCCTCTCGATCTCCAGGGAAGTCCGCGCCTGCCTCGGTAAAGCCGCAACGCGAAGAGCGGGAGTGATCGCGGTCGATCAGGCATACTCTTTGATCCGGGGACGCAGACCGAAGAAAGCAAGCACGGCGACGGAGACGCCCAGAAGAGGGCAGAGCAGGTCGAGGCCGCGCAGGTCTTGAAATCCTTGTTCGATCGCATGATCGAACGCGACCTGATTGATGTCGATCGTATGGCCCAATGCCGTATCGAACTGACTGAACGCCCAGTTGGAATCGCCCGGCTTCATGCTGATGCAGAAGGCGATCGCATCGGCATGCCGCCCGGAGTTTTCCAGATCGCGTATTTTCTTGTCCGCTGCGTAGTAGACGCCGAAGGTGCGAAGGGTCTGCTGCGCGGCATCTCGCTCGCCTTCAAAGGTGATGTTGTTCCACTCCCTGGCAAGTTGACCCTGGATCCCAGGCGGCAGAGCGCCTTGGGTCACCGCCGACATCTTCTCGTAACTCGCACCCTCCGGAATCTCCAGCAACAGCGCGGTTTTGTGGAAGAACTCTGCCTCGTACTGGGCAGCATTCGCATGGTCGAACAGCCAGCGGCTCTCATCGGTGTTCGCGTCGTAGGCGATCGCGCGCGCCTGCCATAAGGCCGCAATGGAAGTGAACGCGTCCTCCTTCGCCACTTTCAGATGTCCGGTTGCGGCTTGGTAGGCATGCATGGTATAGAGCATAAATGCCACAGTCAGGAAAGTCGCCAGGAGGAGAGGCAGGTTCAGCATACGGCGCATACGCACCGAGAGAAAAATCTGCACGACGACCAGGAGGGCAAGCAGACAGAGCCCAACGGTCATCATCCCTGCTGTCGCCATCAGGGAGCCTTGGGCGGCATGGGAATAGGAGCGATCCAGGAACTGGGAGTTGGCTTTGGAGAGAGCATCGGCTGCGGGAAAGATCGTCCCTTCCAGGACACCGTAGGCGCGGTGATACGCTTCCAAAGCCCCCGTTTCGTCCCCACGCTCATGCAGGGTGCGCGCCCGGGAGACCAGCGAGCCGTAGTCGCCGAGGCCCGCTTCCACCGTCCGAATCGGCTGCCTCTCGGCCTCTCCGTAGGTGATGTTTTCTGCCGCTCGGATCAGGCCGTTTCCCACTTCCATACGCCGCTGCCCATATCCGGCGATCGACTGGAAATTCTGGCCCTTCTGGACCATCAACTCATTGGCGACATTGGCGTCCAGATCTGCCAGGCTGGATTTCATAGACTGAGCCGCAATGATGCTCGGAGCCGTGTCTTTGCCGACGGTCTGGACCGCACGCCGGTGTTGCAGCACCCCGTTGTAGGCCACCAGGGCCAGCAGCATCGCGCCCAGGCAAAGGCCCGCCAGGGCGGCGTGCAGAAGCTGCGGGGTCGTCCATCGGGTGCGATATCGGTCTGTTGCTCGCCTCATGATCTCCTCTTTTCGGTTGGAAACACAAAAAGAGGCCGGGGACCCCTGGGAATAGCGGGAACAGTCTGTCTGTTCTCAACATTCCGAGAGGTCTCCGGCCTCCACTTCGACTCAGCCTCGCCCGAGGGCGCTGCTTTTTCGCGATGGCAACGGGAGAAAAGCAAGCGGCGACCGCCTGCTTTCTTGATCTTCAATTATTCAGCATTGTACCCGGCTTTCGCCTCTCCGTCAACGGCGTTTGCACGACTGGCAGCGTCCGGTAGGGCAGTGAGGCGAGGGTCAGATCTGCCCGGGCAGTGGTGATACCGGCCTGCACTGCGGCTTCTGAGTACAGGGCGCCGAATCCCAGTTCCAGCAGGGTGTCGCTGCGCACAACCATTGTCGAGCTGCGCTGCACCATCGTCACGTCGGCGCCCTCCTCCCAGAGTGCGGTGCAGATGTCGTGGGCCGAGTTGTTGGAGCCGATCACTACGGCCTTCTTGCCCCGGTAGCCGTCAGGCCCCGGATGCCTGCTGCTGTGGTGCAGGTCGCCCTGGAACCTCTCCATTCCAGGCACCGAAGGCAGGTGCGGCACTCCCAACGAGCCGGTGGCGAGCACGAGTTGTCGCGGCCGCAGCGTCATCGGTTGCCCATTGCGAACGACCTCGACCGTCCACTCCTGCTTCGCATCGTCGTATGTCGCGCGCTTGCATTCGGTACTGCCCCAGTAGTTCAGCTCCATCACCTTCGCGTACATCTCGAGCCAGTCGGCGAACTTGTCTTTTGGGCAGAACACAGGCCAATGATCGGGGAACGGAAGGTACGGGAGGTGGTCGTACCAGACCGGATCGTGGAGGCACAGGCTCTTATAGCGCTTCCGCCAGGAGTCGCCGGGCCGCGCGTGCTTCTCGACGATGATCGTCGGCACGTTCAGCCGACGCAGACGTGCGCCGAGCGCGAGTGCGCCCTGCCCGCCCCCAACGATCACGACGTAAGGCTGCGTGGCGAAACCGATTTCGGCCTCTTCCTGTTGTCGCCGTTCGAGCCACGTCTTGCGGCCGGAGTAGACGCCGTGTTCGACTCCTTTGTCACGTGTTGGTCCTCTGTGCTCCTCGTAGCCCTTTAACTCTGTCATCGTCGTCAGCAGTGTCGAGGCTTTGCTGCCGATCAGCCGCACATGACCACAACCGCGTGCCACCTCGGTCTCGAAGCGGAACCAGCCTTCTATCATGTCCCCGGTCTCGGTGGCCTCCCCCTCGATCTGCCAGGCAGTGGGCTTTGCGGGGATCACCGCGTGCTCGATCATATGGCTCACCTGGGCGTTGCCCTCGGCAGTGGCGATGTTCCAGGTGAACGACACCAGGTCACGCCAGTAGGTGTCGGCTCCGAACAGATCCGCTGCTCCCTCGACATCGCCGCATTCAAGCGCCGCACCGAGTAAGGCCAGCCACTCCGACACCCGCTGTGTCGGCGTCTTCTCGTTCATGGACTGTCTCCTGAAAGTTGGCGTTGGATGCGCCAGTGCTCTTCCTCAGCCAGGTCACGATAGCGCTTTTCCAGAACTGTTTCCCCTAAAGCCTGGGCTAACTCGCTCACGCCCTTCAGAATATTGTAAGAAGTAGAAAAGCCTTGTTCGATAAGCGAATGTGTCTCCTGCAATGCCTTATGTCTCAGAGGATACTCTGTTGAAGTGGCTTGCCCGATGCTGAGCGCCAGTTCCAACGTTGCGATATGCTGCCCCAGAAAGTGGCGTTCCGGGTGCATGCGGAAACCCTGTACAATCTGCTCGAGCATTTTCCATGCCTGTTCATAATCGGACGCTTCCACTGCAAGGCGACCAACATTGAACTGTGCGCTGACTTGTTTCCATAGATCGGTTCCTGCCATTTCCAGCAACTGATTAGCGCACAGAAGGGCCTGTGCAGGCTGACCGAGCATACCACGGGTATACATCAGCGTGTTCAGCGTTTGCTCTGTGTCCGTTTGCTGGGCTTGCCAATGATCCAACCAGCGACGGCCTTCTTCCAACTGGCCCAATTCCCATGCCCGATGCGCCAACGTTAAGGGGTCTTCTTGCGATGGATCCATCGGATAAGCTTGCTGCTTCTGTTGCCAGAACTGCTCCATCTCCTCGACGGTGGGAATGCCCAGGTTGGTCGGGTCATCGGAGAGGAATTGGAGCAGTTCAGTGGCTTCCAAACGGTCACTCGCTTTCAGGTAGTCCAGCGTCTCCTTAATACCTGCGCCAAACAGATGCATGGTATCCACAGCGAAGAATGTGTCGAAGTTCGCTGATTTGGCCTGCCATAACAGCCAGACATCTTCGATTTTTCGATGGCAGGAGATAAGATAAGCGGCCAACAGAAGCGCCGGGCTCTCCCCTTGAAAGGGATCGTTGTGACGGCTCCTGGTCTCTTCTGCTAACAAGTAACGTATGAGGGCATCGTCCTCGTCTCGTCGGTCGTATTGCAGGCAGAGGAGGACGCCATAGCGCTGACGATAGTGGGGGTCTTCCATACGCTTATCTTCGAGATAGATGGCATGATGGGCGACTTCCGGCCAGTTACTCTTGGACTGTCGCAATCGATTGAGCAGGGATTGATAAGCTTCAAGCATGAATGTTAGACGCCTCCAGGATCTGGCAGAGTCTGCTGCAAAGGAAAAAAATGTGGTGATTGGCAGGAGTGCCGAGTGGGAACAGGACTTTAGAGGCAGTACAGTTCTGCCGTTGCCCTTGACTTTGATCGCATCAACAAGCCGTAACAGCCTATTGTACTCCAGAGTGGCCTTGATTAAAATGTTTTCTGCATCGCTGCAACTTTTCACCAGGGGGGCCGGTCAATAAGGATGAAGCGCACACACGAGGTGCGAACTGACGGGCAAAAGAGAGCAACATGAATTTTGGAAAATCCACAAGTGCATATACGATCCCCCGAAATCCTTCCTATTGTGAGGCTTCCGGGCGAGGCACATCTTCCTATGAGATGCGATCCCTATCTTGCGGCTCTGGTATTACCGAAGGCAATCCTTCGATGATTTCGCGGCGTCCCTGGCCTGACCAATCTACCGATTGACATACGCTTCCCGCGTGGTGCACAAGAGCGGCCCGGTCTGGCGAAAGCGAACAGACCGGGCCGCTTGTGTTTGGAAGAGAGTGAAGTGTCTTTGCCCTTATCGGCTATAGTTTAGGCTTTCGGGCTTTCAATCAGAGAAAGCGAGTTCGAATCTCGCTGGGGGTATGTGTGCGAATGGTTCCTGAGTGGTGTAATAGCAGTACGCCCGGCTGTGAAGAGAAGTGTTGTTGCGGTGTCGCCAAGGGGTCAAGGCAAATGGCTCATATCCATTCATTCGGCGGTTCGATTTCCGCCCCCCGCGCTTGGAGAGGCGTCTCCTTTTCCTGGAGGTTGCGGGTTCAAATCCCGTCTTCCGCTTTTTGGGGCTGTAGCATAGCGGCGAATGCGCTTCCCTGTCGAGGAAGATATCGCGGGTTCCAGTCCCGTCGGCCCCGTCATTTATTGGTTTGTGGAAGGTGACCGGTCGGCTCCGGAACCCGTCTCGAAAACGGGAGCGCCCTGATAAGGCGCGAGGTTCGATGCCTCCGCCTTCCCTTGTCTCGCTGGTAATTGCTCTCGAAAGAAAAAGCGAAACGGGAGGCACTCCTCACACGTCGGCATAAGAGAAACGCAAAACGTTTGTCGAACCCTACAAGGAGAAACCGATGGCCTCTCTAAACCCTCACGCCCACCTACGCGCCAATACCGAACGCGCCCATTCCCTACTGGTGAAAGACCTGAATGCCCTTGCGGAAGAGAAAGCCAGCGTGTGTCCCGGCGGCCTGGCCCGTCCCGCCATCGAATTTGTCGTAGAATGTGGAGGCGTCAACATGATGGTCGCCGCGCTGCTGACGGGCGGCGACTTTAGCCGCCGTTCGCCCGAAGAGAGTAAAGCGTTTTACGCCACTTTTACCAGCCGTGAACAGGCGTTGGCGTTCCTGGAACTCCAGACGCAGTTGCTCCTGACGACGCTGGACGGCCTGGACGAAAGCACGCTCGGCGACATGATAGACGGCCCCATCGGCCCGATGACCCGCTTTGCCCTGGCCGAACTGCCCGCCATGCACATGATGTATCACGATGGCCAACTCAACTACCTGCACGCCCTGCACGGCGACGATCAAATGCACTGGTAGTCCAGAAGGGTTCTTCACGTGTGTGGAGACGTTGTATGGGAACGCAGGCTTTAACCGAGGTGCATGGCGGCGCGCACCTGTTTCAGAGTCTGCTCCGCGACGGCACGGGCGCGGTCGGCTCCGTTTTCGAGGATGCGTTCTAGTTCGGCGGTATCTGCGAGTAGCTCCTCACGGCGGCGGCGCATCGGTTCCAGAACGGCGACCAGGATCTCAGTCAACTCCTTCTTATTCTGCATACAGCCGCGCTCTCCGGCAATATCTTCGTTCCAGGAGGTCTGGTAGCCTTCCGGATCGTAGACACGCCGCAACTGACAGGCGACGCAGTGCTCCGGGATACCAGGATCGGTTTTGCGGATCTTGGTGGGCGTGGTGAACGCGTCTTTGACCTTCTGGGCGATGGTATCAGGGCTGTCGGAGATGTAGATGGCGTTGCCGTAGGATTTGCTCATCTTGCGCCCGTCCAGGCCGGGCAGCGTGGCCGCACCCTGCATCAGTACAGTCTGAGGTTCGGGAAAGACGTTGCCGTAGAGCCGATTGAAGCGGCGGGCGATCTCGCGGCTGATCTCCAGGTGAGCCGCCTGATCTTTGCCGACCGGCACGGCATGGGCGCGGTAGACCAGAATGTCGGCGGTCTGAAGGCAGGGATAGCCGAGCAGGCCGTAAGAGACGGACTCGTCGCCTCCTCCCTTCTCCGCCATCAGTTCGCGCTTCTCTTTGTAGGTCGGGACGCGTTCCAGCCAGCCGACCGGCGTAATCATGGAGAAGAGCAGATGCAGTTCGGCATGCTCTTTGACGTGGCTTTGCAGGAAGATCGCGCACTTCGCCGGGTCCAGACCTGCCGCGATATAGTCGGCGGCGACCTGATAGGAGGAAGGTTTGATCTTCTCGGTCTCTTCGTAGCGTGTGGTCAGCGCATGCCAGTCCGCGATAAAGCAGAACATCTCATACTCGTCCTGCAGGTCTACCCAGCTTCGCAGGGCGCCCTCCAAATTGCCGAGGTGCAGAGCGCCCGTGCCGGTGGGCTGCATTCCGCTTAGAAGCCGCTTGCGCACGGTGGGATTGTCAGGCGTTGTAGCTGCCACGTAGGTTCTTGTCTCCTTCGAGTGCGTTGGGGTAAGGTTCTGTCCGTGGATCAGAAATCGAGGCCGCTGATCAGCGCTGCGGTCTTATAGAGGGCCGGGCCGATGATGTAACTGACGCTGTGGGTGAAGATCAACACCATGAGAATGAACGGACCGTACATCCCCACGAACCGCTCATATTTGTAAGCGAGATCCGCAGGGGCGAGGCCCGCAAAGATCTTCGATCCGTCGAGCGGTGGGACGGGGATCAGGTTGAAGAACATCAGGCCAAGATTGATGAGCAGAAACCTCTCCAGGAAGAGGCCAGCCGTGTTGACACTCCCGTTGTCCGCAAAGATCCAGGCGTCGTGTCCGGACAGCACGATAAAGCGAATGGCCAGGCCGAATACCAGCGCCAACAGCAAGTTCATGAGCGGCCCGCAGACAGTCACGATGACCATATCGCGCCTGGGATTACGGAAGTAGCGCGGATTGACCATGACCGGCTTACCCCAGCCGATCCCCATTCCGGCGAAAGAGGTGAAGAGGATCATACAGAAGCCCAGCGGATCGAAATGCTTGTCGGGCCAGAGGTTGACACGCCCCTCTTTGCGAGGCGTGGGATCGCCCAGGTAGTCGGCAGAGAAGGCGTGACCGAACTCATGAAGCGTGATGCTGAGGATGATCACGATCAGCGAAATGATGATTCTTTCCATGTCGATGTGCTGGAACATGAAACGACTCTCCCTATTCTCGAAGGCGGGCAGGAATGCGTTCGTGGCGGATCAGATCTGCGGGTACTTCTCTTTCTACGACAAGATCGGCCTGTCCGTTTGCGACGAAGACCATGGCGGGGCGCAGGAAGCGATTGTAGTTGCTGGCCATCCCGTGATTGTAGGCGCCTGTCGTCTGCACAGCGAGGAGATCCCCGGTCTGCGGCGCAGCGATGTTTGTGTTCCAGATGAGAATATCGGTCTCGCAGTGCTTGCCGGCGATGGTGATGACGGCGTCGGCAGGCTGATCGGCATGATTGGCGAGCAGGCACTCGTAGACCGCCTCATAGAGCTGCGGACGTGGGTTGTCGGACATGCCGCCGTCGATCGCGGCATAGGTGCGGGTGCCGCCGGTCTCATTGACGGGCACGGTCTTGATGGCGCCGATGGTGTAGAGCGTTGTGCCAGCTTCGCCGACGAGGGCGCGGCCCGGTTCGAGCGCCAGGATAGGGTGCGGCAGTCCGGCAGCGTCGAGCGCGTGGCGCAGGGCAGTGACGATCTGTTCGGCGAAGGCATCGTAGGAGGGCGGCTCCTGGCTGCTGAGGTAGCGCACTCCCAGCCCTCCGCCGATGTTGAGCTCTTCGACCGTTGCGCCGGTCTCGACCACGATGGACTGCATGAGGCGAGTCATGATCTCGGCGGCCTCGGTATGGGTATCGGCGTCGAGCAGTTGGGAGCCGATATGGCAGTGGATGCCCCGGAAGCGCAGGCCCGGTGTGGCGAGCACACACTTCACGGCGCGGAGCGCGGAGCCATCGTCGATATTGAAGCCGAACTTGGTGTCTGCCTGCCCCGTGCGGATCAGGCGGTGGGTCTGCGGATCGACGCCGGGAGCAGAGCGCACCAGAACCTCGACTTCGACGCCCGCCCCCTGCACGATCTGCCCGAGCAGATCCAGTTCGTAGAAGTTATCGAGGACGATATGCTTGATGCCGCTCTGAATGGCAAACTCCAGTTCGGCGCGCGACTTGTTGTTGCCGTGCAGGGCGATGCGGTCGGCGGGAAAGCCGGCCTGCAGCACAACGTAGAGCTCGCCATACGACGCGACATCGATAAAGAGCCCTTCCTGCGCGATGACGCGGGCCATTGCCAGGGTGAGCAGGGCTTTGCTCGCATAGTAGACTTCGGTGCGCGGGTAGCGTTGGGTGAAAGCCGCCTGAAAGTTCCGGCAGTTGGCGCGGATCGTCTCTTCGTCGATCACATAGAGCGGGGTTTCAAACTCTGCGGCGAGGTGTACGGTGTCGCATCCGCCGATCTCCAGATGGCCCTGTGCGTTGATCCGTTGCGTTCCGAGTAGCATCAGCGAGTGCATTCCCTTCGATTTGACGCGCTTCCTGCGAGGGAGAGGCGGCGCGTCATATGATAAAAACAGGAGCCAAACCGAAAGTTCGGCTGGCTCATTTGTGTTGATTGCGATGGTGGTAGTGTACCTGACGACGTTAGCTGTGTCAAGCCGAGCATCCATGCTAAGAATGGTGTTAAGAAAGCGCCTTCCGATGAGCATTGACGTTTAGACTTTCGTCTTTTCCTTTTTCGTCTTTTCGGTCGCCTTGTAGACGACTTTGTAACGTGGGGCCTTCTTGATAATCGCTCCAGCAGAG
>JAYUMV010000317.1:0-1709 GCA_043762265.1 Chthonomonadaceae bacterium
GTCTACTATCTGCCGTCTCCTACCGATGTCGGCGATATTCCCGGCACCAACCCGTATACCGGGGAAGAGGAGGGCCGCCATCCTGCCGACGAGACCGCGTTCAGCGGCCTTGCCTTCAAGATCGCACAGGACCAGTATGGCGTGCTGACCTTCTTCCGCGTCTACTCCGGCGTTTTGCAGACCGGACAGACCGTGATGAACTCCACCCGTGACAAGAAAGAGCGCATCGGACGCATCGTCCGTATGCACGCCAACAGTCGCGAAGATGTGGACGCCGTCTATGCCGGAGACATCGCCGCCATTGTCGGCCTGAAGGATACCCGCACCGGTGATACGCTGTGTGACGATAAGAAGCCGATCCTACTGGAGAACATCTCCTTCCCGGACCCGGTTATCTCCATTGCCATCGAGCCGAAAACCAAAGCCGATCAGGACAAGTTGTCGTCCGCCCTGGTGAAACTCGCCAGCGAAGACCCGACTTTCCGCGTTGCGACCGATCCCGAAACCGCGCAGACCATTCTGAGCGGCATGGGCGAGCTGCATCTCGACATCAAAGTAGACATCCTCAAGCGCACCTATGGCGTAGAAGCCAACTTCGGCGCTCCCCAGGTTGCCTACCGCGAAAGCATCCACAACAAGGCCCGCGCCCGTGTGCCCTTCAAACGGCAGACCGGTGGTTCCGGACAGTATGGCGATGTGGAGCTTGAGGTCGAGCCGCTGGAAGCCGGTAAGGGTTTCGAGTTCGTCAACAAGACCGTCGGCGGATCGATCCCGAAGGAATATATCCCCGGTATCGAAAAGGGTGTGCGCGAAGCCATTGAAAGCGGCATCATCGCAGGCTTCCCGGTCGTCGATATTCGGGTGGCCGTCATGGACGGTTCGTACCACGATGTAGACTCCTCGGAGATCGCGTTCAAGGTTGCGGCCAGCCAGACGATGAAAGAGGCGATGCGCAAAGGCAAAGCCTACCTGCTCGAACCGATCATGGCGCTGGAAGTCTCGACGCCCGACGCCAACATGGGCGACGTCATCGGGGACCTGAACCGCCGCCGAGGCCAGTTGGAAGGCAGCGATCCAGAGCCCGGTAACAAGATGGTCGTCCGTGCCCGTGCGCCGCTGTCGGAGATGTTCGGATACGTCAACGATCTGCGCGGTTTCACGCAGGGACGCGCTTCGTTCACCATGACGCCCTCGCACTACGAGGAAGTCCCGCGCAACGTCGCCGAAGAGATAGTCGCCAAAGTAGAAGGCAAGAAAAAATAGGCAGGCATATAAGCGATGGAATAAATTCCTTCGCTAGAGCCTTCGGCTGAATGTCCGCCTGCGCGGACCGTTGATCTACTCTGGCATACAATCTGCCGTTGTGGCCGCATAGGCGGCTACTCGGTGCAAAGCATCCCAGCGACGGAATTCATTCCATCGCTGGACCAACACGCGAGAAAGCAGCCTGATGACCGGGCTTCTCTAACCGCTTCTTCTTTATGAGAGGAGGCAGGAGAGAGGCTGTAGGAATAGGCGGGAATGGCGCGTCATCATGGACGCGCCATTCTGCGCCGCTTACAGGCGGCGATTTAGATGCAATCATTCCAACCTCCAAAGGAGAGGATATAATACTATGGGTAAGGTAAAGTTTGAGCGTACGAAGCCGCACGTCAACATCGGCACCATCGGCCACGTCGATCACGGCAAAACCTCGCTGACGGCTGCGA
>JAYUMV010000318.1:0-3463 GCA_043762265.1 Chthonomonadaceae bacterium
GGCACGGGCAGAACTGTCAGTCTGCCTAATGTTCCGCACAGAGACTTCGGTCTCAGCGTAGGGACAAGCCCCCAACCTTTAGGTGGGGGTATCTGACGGTAATGTGAGAGTGGCCCTTACCATCTAAAGATTTTATCCTACAGGTCGCTATGAGTTTCGATGGGTTGTGGTTGACGGCCTTCTATGGAAGGCACCTCTTCTCTTCGATCTCTATCAATGAAGCCCTTCCCCCCCTGCCTTTATGGAGAGAAGTTGGAGCGCCCACGCTATCTGGCTGAAATCGACGCCAGCAGTAACCTGATTTTCTTATTGGAGTCCCGCTTCCCCAATCCCGATCTGGGCAACTGGTTAATGACCTTCCATTCCGGCAGCAATGGACTGGGGGCTTACCAATCCCACAATGGTGTGTGCAACTTCCTATTTGCCGACCTGCATATGAAACGGCTCAAACTGGCTTCTACTTGCACCGGTAAAATGTGGACGGATCGCTTCCTCGATTTTCCGGACTCCTGCCAGGATCTTGATCAACTGTCGGACGAGTATCGTTAACCTGCCCCGCTCGCCTCATCTCTTCCGGTCCAAACAAAAATCTCCCTCCGTGAAATTGCAGGCAATTTCACGGAGGGAGAAAGGGAGCGACGGAGTTACGCTTCGTCTTCGTCCTCAAGCTCGGCAACCGGCACGACCGGCGTATCGGAGGCTTGATGGCGGATCTTGCCTTCGATCTCGTCCATCAGCGGCTCGTTGTCCTCCAGGAAGCCACGCGCGTTTTCACGTCCCTGGCCCAGGCGGATGTCGCCATAGGAGAAGTAGGCGCCACTCTTGTGGATGATTCCGATGTCCACGCCCATGTCGAGCATGGAACCGGAGCGGGAGATGCCTTTACCGAACATGATGTCGAATTCGGCCTGTCGGAAGGGCGGCGCGACCTTGTTCTTGACGATCTTGACTTTGACACGCGCGCCGACGGCGTCGGTGCCGCTCTTGACGGTCTCGGTACGGCGCACTTCCATACGGACACTGGCATAGTATTTGAGCGCCAGACCGCCGGACGTGGTCTCCGGGTTTCCGAACATGACGCCGATCTTCTGGCGGATCTGGTTGATGAAGATCGCGGCGGTGTTGGTGCGGTTAATGCTGCCAGCGACTTTGCGCAGCGCCTGCGACATGAGGCGGGCATGCAGCCCGACGTGCGAGTCGCCCATGTCGCCTTCGAGTTCGGCCTTGGGCACCAGCGCCGCCACCGAGTCGAGCACGACCACATCGATCGCACTGGAGCGGATCAGCGCATCCATGATATCGAGCGCCTCTTCCCCCGTCGTCGGCTGCGAAATATAGAGATTATCGACATCGACGCCCAGTTTGCGCGCATACTCCGGGTCGATGGCATGCTCGACATCGATGTAGGCGCAGGTGCCGCCTTTTTTCTGCGCTTGCGCCACGACTTGAAGCGCGATCGTCGTCTTACCGGAAGATTCCGTGCCGTAGATCTCCGTGATACGCCCCCGTGGGACGCCTCCTACCCCAAGCGCCATGTCGAGCGCAATGGAGCCAGTAGAGATCGAATCTACCTGCAATCGCATCGACTGTCCGAGGCGGACGACGCTGCCTTTTCCAAACTGCTTTTCGATATTGCTGAGAGCCATATCGAGGGCTTTGCCCTTTTTCGGATCGATGGTACGTTCGCTGACGGCCTTTTCGGTTGCCATAGTGGGTGGTCTCATCCTTTCGTGCGCCCGCAGGCGCGTCTCCAGAAGGACGCAGCGGCGTCTCCGCCCACCGCCGCCCATTCGACTGCCTGAAAATTTGCAGCGAACAGACGACGCGCGGGTTTGCCGAGATACGGCGGGAGCGCGAGTGGCCTCTGGCGTGTCTTATCCCCCTCTCCCTGATCGTACAGGAGCGGACCCGGCTCACAGTTCCCCGGAAGGAACGGAATGGGGGAGGGTCACATCTTGGCAAAAAACGGTACAGGAGAGAGCAGAAGTTCGTCTCCCTACATGGTAAGAAGTGTACCCCAAACCCTCTACTTGTGTCTACGTCTTCACTTCGAAAAAGATAATAAAAACATCTCCCTCCGTATTGCCTTTTCTGTCCTTGTCACTATGCCTACGACCGGAAAAGCGGAAACCCTCTATTCATTTTTTATTTTCGGCTCAGAATACGCAGGCGCAGCATATTGAGGACGTTTTGGGACGCGCGGCTCCGCACGACAGCCCGTGAGCCGATAAAGTTGCCCTTATCTACTTCGCAGCCGCCGGGATAGGCGACGGCGAAATAGACCAGGCCGACCGGCTTCTCCGGAGTGCCGCCATCGGGTCCGGCAACGCCAGTGACGCCGATGCCGTAGTCCGTGCCGAAGCGGGCGCGGGCGCCTTCGGCGAGGGCTTGCGCGACTTCCGGACTGACCGCGCCGACGCGTTCGATCAGCTCAGTGGAAACCGCGACCAAATCGGTCTTGGCAGCGTTGCTATAGGCGACGACGCCACCCAGGAAGACGGCGGAACTGCCTGCGATGTCGGTGATACGCTGGGCGACCAGGCCGCCGGTACAACTCTCTGCGGTGCTGACCGTTTGGCCGCGCTCTTTCAACAGGGAGACGACTGCCTTCTCCAGCGGATCGTCGTTTTCACCGTAGATGGCGTCTCCGAGGCGTTCGCGCACCTGTTGGGCGCGCACGGCGATCATCTGTTCGGCCAGTTCTGCGGTCTCAGCTTTGGCGGTGACGCGCAGATGGACTTCACCCACCTTGGCGTAGGGCGCCACAGAGGGGTTGGCGTCCATCATCAGGTCTTTGATGCGGTCTTCCGCCGCGCTCTCCCCTACCCCGGCGACCCGCAGCACGAGCGACCGGATGGTGCCGATATTCCCGGTCTTCTGACGCAGGTAAGGCAGGACATGGTTGTCGGTCATGGGGATGAATTCGTTCGGGGGGCCGGGCAGAGCGATGCCGATCTTGCCATCCTTCTCGAACAGGACGCCGGGGGCAGTGCCGTTCGGATTCGCGATGGCGCGGCCATGCACGGGAACCAGCGCCTGACGCAGGTTGCTCTCCAGTACCGGCATATTGCGCTTCGTAAAGAACTGCCGCAGCCCTTCCGCGATCTGCTCATCCTGCACGAGCGTATCTCCCAGCGCCGTGGCAAGCCCCTCGCGGGTGATGTCGTCCATGGTCGGACCGAGGCCGCCGATCGTAATCACGACATCGGCTTCCGCAAACGCTTCTTTCAGCGCCGTGACCAGACGCTCCATATTGTCGCCGACCGTTATGCGTCGGTAGATCGAAACACCCACCTCTGCCAGCCCACGCGCCATATACGCGGCGTTCGTATCCACGATCTGGCCCATCAGCAGTTCTGTCCCAACAGACACAATAATACAAGTGCGCGGATTGTTGAAAGCCATAAAAAGGTGCCCTTCTTCAACCAGACTTAAACCCGGTTGCCACTATCAAGTCGATCTC
>JAYUMV010000319.1:0-37156 GCA_043762265.1 Chthonomonadaceae bacterium
ACGGTTGCTCCCTCCAGCGACAGAAGGCGCCCCAACCAGTAGACACCTTCCTGGCAGATTCCGCGCACATACCAGTAGCGCCAGAGCGCGCCTGCGATACGCAATCCCATCTCCGTTTCCCCGGTTTCACAAGTCCATTCCATCGCTGCGGCAAGGTTCCCAAACTCCACTGCGATTTTCGCCAGGGTCACCTCCTGATGTGGTCCCAAAAATTCGGCTTCCGCAGTTTCGGCCATCCGCAGAAAATAGTCGCAGTGACGTCGGCGAAAGGCTGCCGTTTCGCCGTACTGTTCCAGGAGTAGGGCGCCATATTGTTGCATCGTTTTCAGTAAACGGCAGCGCCTGTCGGCGGCGCCGTCTCCGCCTTCGACCAGAGAGCGCTCCTGAAGGTCTCGAATGCCTTCGAGAAGACGTGTGCTGCCGGAGATAGCTTCGACTGCTTCGAGCGACCAGCCATCGTGAAAGACGGCAAGTTGGCGAAAGAGGCTCTGTAACGGCGGGGGAAGCAGCTGGTAGCTGACTTCCAGAGTAGTGATAAGTCGGCGATGCCGAACCGGCATGATCTGCCGCGATTCGTGCAAAAGGTCTAATCCCTCCTGAAGTCGTGTGAATATCTGTTGGGGCGACAACGTTTTGAGCCACCCCGCCGCCTGGGTGATTGCAAGAGGAATGCCGTCGAGCTGACGGCACAACTGGGCAATGCTCTTGGCATTCTCCTGAGTAAGGTCAAATCCCGGCACGATCTCCTGCGCACGTTCCAGAAACAGCCGGACGGAGGTGTAGTCTGCCAGATCTGTGCAAGAGACGGCGCCGTGATGGTGGGACCAGGCGTGCCCCGGGATCGTCAAGGGCGGAACGATGTAGATGCGTTCGCCTGAGATCGTGCCCCAGGCTTTGTGGCTGGTGGCCAGGATACGAAGAGAAGAACATGTCTGCAACAGTTCTTTGACAACGCTCGCGCACCGATCTACCAAATGTTCGCAACTGTCGAGTACCAGCAGCATCTGCCTGTTTTCCAGTTGAGCGACAACGCTCTCCTCCACACTCTGGCGGGAGGTATGCGTCCCTTGAAGCGTGCTAAGAAAAGAGCGCCACAAATGGCCCTCATTCTTTACATCCGTGAGGTCCAGGAAGACAATTCCGTCCGGAAAGTCATCGCGCAGATGCTCCGCGATATGCAGGGCCATCTGCGTCTTGCCTATGCCAGGGGAGCCTGTCAGTGTGACCAAGCGCCGCAGCGTAAAAAGGTTCACGACCTCCAGGATCGCTGCTTGACGCCCTACAAGCGCCTTCAGATCCAGAGGCATGCGGTACAAAGGGGTTGGAACGGTGGGGTTATGACTGGTAGCCGACCGAGCTCGCTCCCGAAGTTCACGCCACAGGCGTGTTATTTCCCGACCGGGTTCCATATGGGGGTCGTGTAACAGGGAACGAAACTGCGTATAGACCTCCATCGCCGCATTGTATTCGCCGCGTCGCGCAAGCAGGCGCATCAAACTGCAGCGTTTCGTCTCCTTCAGTCCTTCCGCAGCCACAGCACGCCGCAAGTACCTTTCCGCCGCATCGTAGTCTCCATCGGCCTGGGCCTGTTCGATAAGAAGGTCGAGCGCCAGCGCATAGAGCTGCCGTCGCGATTCTCGCGCGGGCAGCGCCCACGTCTCATGACAACCTTCCAGAAGGTCTCCTTCGTACAATGCGACGGCCGTAAGCAGGGAAGCTGGGTCTCGACGCATGGCAGCGGCGTCGAAGGCGAAGACATCCACATAGACCTGTGTAAGATCGATTCCAACTTCACTGCGCGAACGTTTATAGAGCGCTTCATTTCCGAGTACCGCATTCAGGTCGCTGACGCACTGACGCACGCTGCTGACCGCCCGTTCGATCTCCGTACCCGGCCATAGCCGTTCACCCAGCGCTTCATACTCGACAGCTTTGCCTTGCTGGAGCACGAGATAGGCGAGGAGCCATTTCGACTTTTGAGTGCGAAATCCTGCAACAGGCTGCCCGCCTTTACGCACAGTCATGATACCAAGCAGATGGATGGACAAATCAGATGCGGCGGACGGGATCATGTTCTTCCCCTTGCTGAGACTGCTTACGGTATTCGTCATTCGTTTCCGGATTCCTAGTCTAGCAGTCAAAAACCCCCTTTTCGTCACGTTTCTGTCACAGAATACCTTCTAATCACCCCTTGCTTGCTTCCATAATTTTCCTTGTAGCGTTTCCTTTCCCACGGGGCGATCATGCCCATTCGTTCGCTACATTGTACGCTCGACGGGCCTCTACTTTTATCACATCGACGACACTTCGCAGTCTGTCGAGGCCAGCGCTGATGTCACGTTCATCCCTCTTTTGGTCGAATACCAGTTTCGTCTGGGCAAGAATTTCTACATCGGTCCCAATCTCGGAGTGAACAGCCTCTTCTCCTCGGTGAGTGCAGGGAGTGACAGCGTCATCGCGAGTGGATCCAGCATTCTCTATGGGGTTTCAGCCGGATGCGACTTCCAATCTCTGTTCGCCGAGGTTCGGTACATGGGAACCGACGCGAAAATCGGATCCGGGCTGATCTTCTCTCTTGGAGGTCGTTTCTAAGCCATCGACTCTTGTGACCGCTCCACATCTCGGTGGAGCGGCTATGGGAATTCCCCGCTTCAATCAGTTTTATCGTTTATCTCTGGAGGTGTTTGCTTATGCCCTGCAAAATTCGTCTTGCCCGCCTTCGCTCGATCCTATTCTGTTTCGTCTTCTTCGCGATAGAAGGGTGTGGGGGAGGAAGCGGTTCGAACTCTGGTGGACAAGCGCCTACTGTTCTCCGCTCAGGCGTAGTGCAGTTATCAACCGATAATTCGGTGACAGTTAGCGGCCTGACTGCCTCGTCCGTGAACCTTACAGGAAACATTCCCGCCATCCAGGTGGGAAACACTCTGGTTGCTACAGCCGGACATGGCTTTATCCGCAAGGTGGTTTCAGTCACTCCAATTACTGGCGGTGTGACAGTCCAGACAACAAACGGCAATCTTACCGATGTCTTTGAACAGACGGACTACACGCTGTCTAAGCCGCTTCAATCTTCCGATTTCGAATCGGTTACGGCGACATATCCAGGCGTCACCGTTACCCAGAACCGCTCTACGCGCGATGCGGGACTCACTTTAAGCTACGACTTCAAGAAGATGCCTTTGAGTGGACCTGCAGATAATCCCACGGTTTATATAGACGGGAATATGACCCTGGCTGTCCACCTCGATATCGACCTTCAAATACGCCATTTCGCCGTTCAGAAGTTTCGTTGTGTGGAAGGACTCAGCGGCAGCGTAACAGCCAACCTGAAAGTTGCCACAACGAGTCTCGACATTAAAAAAGATATCGAGATCGGAGAAATTCGGGGAACGCCTATTCCAGGGCCTCTGGGCATTCCTCTCGTACCGACGATTCTCGTCTACCTGCGAGCCAGTGGGTCTGTTTCGACCGGACTGGTCTTTTCGCCAAGCGCTACTGTAACGGCAAGCGCAGGTATAGAGTACGACGCCGGCGCAGGATGGCAAAATATTGCCTCTCTCGACAAAACGTTTACGCTTCCGGATATGCCCAATGTTTACGCCAGTTTCAAGGCTGACATATGTCCCGTTTGCACTGAGTTCGGTCTGGAAATAGCCGGAATAGCCGGACCCACCATTCATGTCGATATGCCTTATGGTGAGGTTGAGTTCACTGCGCAAACCAGCCCGCCTAGCGTTGAAGCATTTGGAAGGATCGGTGTTAAAGCTTCGGCAGGCGTCCATGCCGAGATTTTCGGATTTTCCGCAGACTATAGCACCCCTGCCCTCATAGATCAAAAGGTCGACGTCTTTCATCGCGTGTTCAATGCAGATGGAAGCATCAAACTCGGTATCAACTAGGAGATCAACATATTGAACCAGAAGAGCATGCGTTTCCTTGCGCTTATGGGCAGTCTCATAGCGCTGGGAGGGTTGATAGGGTGTGGCGGTGGCGGTCGCACTCAACTCGCCGACGGTATCTCTAAAAAGTCCTCCGGCTCTATTCGGATGACTGTGCGCTGGCCTCACCTGACGCGATTGGTTCCAATCGCGACGCAAAGCATCAACATTGCGCTGACTGCAAATGGGCAGCAGGTAGGTCAGCAGTTGGTTCCTCGCCCAACTGAGGGCACGGATCTATCCAACATCGTTTTCGATGGCCTTCCCTCCGTAGATGTCACCGTTCAGGCAACGGCGTTGCCCGCCAATGACGGTTCGGGAAATGCGCTGGCGCACGGGACTATGGTCGTAACGGTTCAGTCTGGCCTGGTGACCCATGCCTCCCTGACAATGAATAGCACGATTGCTTCCGTCATCATCACGCCCGCCGTTCATACCTTGATCGCGGGTAGTGGGACGCAAGTTGCTGCCTCTGCACTGGACTCCTCAGGCAGCACGGTATTGACTGCGGATTCCAAGTGGCAGTGGTTAAGCAGCAACCCCTCTGTCATAGCAGTCGTTTCCAATGGCTCTCAAGCCACCTTGCAGTCTCGCTCCGCTGGCTCCGCAGATATCAGTGTGGTAGAAACCGAGACGGGCTTTATGACCCACGTTTCCATTGTGGTGCAAAACGGCTTCAGTTATCCCGATTTTGCGTCTGTAAGCGGCTTGACACTTAACGGCAAGGCCGCACCGATAGATACATTTATCCGTGTTGCCCCGCTCGGCTCCTACACCGTCGGTTCGTTCTGGTACACCAATGAACAATCGGTGAGCAATGGTTTTGATACCACATTCCAATTTCGAATTTCCGGTCCAGATATTCAAAAGGCGGATGGTCTGGCCTTCGTCGTTCAGAACAGTGGATCCAATGCACTCGGCAGCGCCGGCGAAGGGATCGGCTATGGGGGAACCTTCGGGTCCGCCATAGCAGACTCTCTAGCGATCGAGTTCGACGTGTACAACAACAGCAATGAAGGCGATCCTAACGACAACCATATCAGTATACATACCCGCGGTTCTGATCCCAACAACGAAAACGAAGCGTTTTCCCTCGGATCGACCACGAACGTACCGTTATTGACGGATGGAAAAGTTCATACGTCAAGAATCGTTTACACGACCCACAGGCTTCAAGTCTACGTCGACAACCTCACGACGCCCCTTCTGGATATCCCCTATACTTTCGAGAACGGAGGAACTTATCTGAACGGCCAAACCGCCCCTGGCCTGAAACTCGCCAATGGAACGGCCTGGGTCGGTATCACTTCTGCTACAGGTTCCAGCCAGGCAAACCACGATGTTTTGAACTGGATTTTCTCTAACCATTAACTACTTTTTCGGAGCAGCATTTCGTTTTTCAGTGAGCGCGATGCGTTCTCCAGCCTCGTTTCCACAATGGAAACGTCATCACACACCGGTTACGAAAGGATAAAAATCATGTTTCGACCTTCAAGAGTTTCCCCGTCGCTCTTTTTTCTCGGCTGTTGTACGTTAGCCTCACAGCAGGTCGGTGCGCAACAGAAACATATCAAGCACGGCACGCTGGGCGATGCAATCGTTTGTGTCGTTGCAGCCGATTCGAAGGAGCTGGTAACGGATGCTAAAATCGATCTGATGTTGCCCGAAAATATGGATACCATCAAAGGTTCAAGCATCGCAAAAGCGAACTGGAAACGGAAGAAGGGCAAACCGGATTTCTACAAGATCAAAGTGCCTCTCGGAACGACGTCCGTGAAATTCGACGCTTCCGGTTTAATTTTTCTATCGCCTATCGAAATACTCACAGGGGCCGCGAATAAGAAGGAGAAGACGATCAATATCTCTCAGGTGTTGATCACTGTCAGCAAAGCGGGTTATAAGACTTTTTACGGTCCAGTACCGGTCGAGTCGGTGCAGGAGAAGAGTTATTCAGTCAATCTGGCTTCGGTCGTTCTGGTTCCGGAAAGTAGTCCCTACGTGTCGTATGCACGGCCTTCGGAACTGAGACACTATCTGTCATCCGGGACACGAGATGGGCAAGTCGAGAGTTCGCTGCTTCACAAAATACAAAAGCAACCCAAAGATTTCGAGGCACGGGCTCAACTCTATAGCCTCTGGAAATCTGGTGGGAGCGACGGCAAGGCGGAGACGGCCTTACAGAATATGCCTCCTCCGACAAATTCGGAAGAGGAGCTTGGAATGACCAGCGTACTGATGGCACAAGGTAAGACAGACGAGTGTATCGGAAAACTTAAGGAACTTGCGTCAGACAAAAAAATCGCACGGAATGTTCAACTGCATTTAGGCGATGCCTACCTGCAGCAACATAACTCGGAAGAGGCAATGAAGAGTTATGCAGCGGCACTGGATGATCCCAAAAGCAAAGGTCGCATACAGTTCTATCCGTGTCACAACTATGCGCTCCTTTTGATGAAAAAGGGAAATATAAATCAGGCCAGGGAGATGCTCGGCAAAGCGATCTCCGTGGCTCAAAACGACCCTTCCGCTGAAGAAAGAACTACCGGATATACCATCGTCCAGGGAACGATGTACAACCTCCAGAGCGGACCTACGCGCAGCACACGAGTCGGTTTCCGCTATCCGGAAGCAGCCAATGATCTGATCATGCGTGACAACATGGACGGTTTTCAGGATCCGGAAAAGCACTGGATGGAGGCAGCAATTTTCTGTCGCGCGCTCGCGGAAAATGGAATGTCTGAACTAGCGATGCCTGTTCTCGATAGAGTAAAGACCGTTCATCCGGATGACCCGGAAGTACTGTTGGCTTATGCCATCGCCACCAAACTGGCCGGTGATATGAGTCGGGCCGGTGAAGCCGTTAAGCATCTGCTGGTCATTAGTCCCGAAAGCCCCGAAGGCAATGAACTTGCAAAGGAAATCTCGGCACACACCAACTAAGATCAAGACCCTTATGCCTGCCAGGGAATGTGTGGTAAGATTGATAAGAGGCTTAGGGCTAGAACCGACAAGGAGTAATCATTCGAACTCGATTCCCTGTTTTCGCGAGAGGGAATGTTGACAACATAAAAGCCCCGGTTTGCGCCCTCCGCGCTTTGCGGAGGGCGCAAATCGTGTCTGCAAAACGATTCTACGCAGGTTTCTCCTTGGGCAGGACTCTGGGCGGCGGGTGTCGAAACGTCTGTGGAGACGATTCTGGGTGGGGAAAGCGCTGTTGCGTTATGTTATGGCAGCATAATCTGGTTCTGTTTGTGGCAGCGGCGATTGCCGGGATGGTCAATTCGGTGGCGGGGGGCGGAACGCTGATAACGTTTCCGGCGCTGCTTTCCGCAGGAATCGGCGCGAAGATCGCCAATGCGACCAGCACGGTGGCGCTTTGGCCGGGCCAGTTGAGCAGCCTGTGGGGTTATCGAAAAGAGCTTGGACAGAATCGGAAGGCTATCGTGCGTCTAGCGATCCCGAGTCTGCTGGGCGGGGCTTTGGGCGCATGGTTGCTGCTGCATACCTCCTCGAATTTTTTCAGCCACATCGTGCCTTTCCTGATCCTGCTGGCGACGGCTCTATTTATCGTCCAGGAGCCCCTGGCGCGCCTACAAAAAGCCCGCGCCGAACAGGCATCTGCCCGACTCGCCAAGAATGTCGCCCTCGACTCCCCTCCGGTATCGACCTCTCCTGCGAACGCTTCTCTGCCGCCCTACGTAATTTCCACAACAGGGGCAGCGCCGATTGGAGAGCCTTCGCCCACCGCCTGGGCAGGGGTGATCGTGTTCCAGTTCTTTGTCGCCATCTATGGCGGCTATTTCGGGGCCGGAATCGGCATCATGATGTTGGCCACGCTCGGGTTCATGGGATTCACGAACATCCATCAGATGAACGGCTTGAAGAACATCAACGGCCTCTGCATCAATGCGGTCGCCTCGGTGCTCTTCATCACCAGCGGTCAGGTACAATGGCATATCGCCCTGCTCATGGCGGCCGGGTCTATCGTCGGTGGCTACACCGGCGCTGGAACCGCCCGTCGCATCGGACAGCGTAATGTCCGGCGCGTCATCATCGGCATCGGGCTGGCACTGGCTTTCTGGCTGCTCAAAGAGTCGCTGGTGGCCAAGAAGTCCGCCGAAGCGCCAAAGCACGCATCGATCCAGCATTCGCGCGAAGAGAAAAATTTCAAACAAGGAGAATTGACGACATGATCACCGCATCCGGGTTGGAGTACGAAGACGTTCTGGAAGGGACTGGCCCTAGCCCGACCACAGGTCAGACCGTGAAGGTCCACTATGTGGGCACCCTGACCAACGGCAAGAAGTTCGACAGTTCCAAGGATCGAGGCCAACCGTTCGAGTTTCGCATCGGGGTGGGAGAGGTGATTCAGGGTTGGGATGAGGGCGTCGCCACGATGAAAGTGGGCGGCACCCGCAAACTGACCATTCCTGCGGCGCTCGGCTACGGCTCCCGTGGAGCAGGCGGCGTCATTCCGCCGAACGCCACCCTTCTCTTCGAAGTCGAACTCCTCGGCCTGCGATAAGAGACCTAACCCCCGTCCCCTTCCCTGATACGTTCGCTTCGCTCACAGGGAAGGGGTGCCCGCCGTTTGAACGACCGAACAGCATTCCACTTTGCTTTCAATCCATAGGTAGGTGCCGCCGTGCACAACACGCGTGTGGGTCTGCACTGAGTAATAGGCGATGTGTTGGTACGTGTTGAGGCACCCCTTCCCTGTGAGCGTAGCGAACGAAGTAGGGAAGGGGACGGGGGTTAGGTTAGCGTCCCTGGGGAGGGTTCTGGAGGACGGAGATCGGGTAGGTGATGAGCAGGGTATTGTCGCAGTAGAGTGCGGCGGTATAGACGCCGAACTTGTTGAACGGGACGGCGCGCAGGTTCAATCCGATTTGAAGGGTCGCGAAGCCAGAGAGTTCGAGGCCGGACTTTACAGAGGCCCAGTCCGTTGGAAGGGGCGGCGAGAAGAAGATCTGTTCGCCATCCGGCCCGTGGAAGCGAAATGTCAGCTCCCGAGACTTGGCCGACTGCACCCGCAGCCCGACCGCGACCGCGAGGTTGGCCTGCATCGGTGTCTGGTCCGTCATCAGGGCCGAATAGATGCCGATCAGCGACTGTTTGCTGGTCTGCGCCTCCGTAATCACCTGATCACAGATGACAAAATAGTTCACAACGACTTCATCACTCTCTTGCCGCATCGCTCTCTCCTGTTCCCTAAAAAACGTTAGGTGGTATTCCCCCGCTAGATTGTGCGTCCTACCCCCGTTCTCCTGCACGAAAAATCGTTTTGACCGGCGGGCACCTTCGTGCAACCGGATTGACGGAACATGCGTCTTAGACTATAATGAAGGTGCGTAACCCCGCAAAGTACGCTGGATCTTAAAGCGAGACGGCGGGAGACGCCCCTTCGAGACGCTTCCGACCCCTTCAACAATGCAGGGCGGACAGGACGGGGCAATGGACTTATTCGAAAAGATCAATCGGTCGTTTGGTTCCTGGTACGAAGGACTTTTTGGGGGTGGCGACGATGTGCGCCCGAAAGATATTCTGCGGCGCATCATCGCTGCGATGGAAGATCACCGCAAAGAGGGGTTCGACAATCGCGTCTATGTGCCGAACCAATATGTGCTGGAGATCAACGTCCACGATGAGGAAGAGAAACAGTATCTGCTCTCCTTCCTGGATCGGGACGAACTGGAGGTAGCGCTGCGCCGCTACTGCCAGCAGAACCACTACCATATTCGCGGTACGCTCGATTTCACCATCAAAGAGGTCGAGGATCTCGAAGCTGAGAACAACGGCAAACGCGAAAAAGTGCGGGTGCGTTGCCGCTACGACGCCAAAGTGACCGCGCCGGATCTGAAACCGGAGTTTACGTTGCCGCAGGGCAATAACGTGCCGGGGGGCATTGCCGCTCCGCCTTCCGTGCCTTACGAGGAGCGCACGGTCGCCAGTACCTGGGGCGACCAGGATCTGGAGGAGGGCACCGTGCCCTCCGTCGCCTCTGCCGCCCTGATCGTCTACGCTCCGGATCGCCCTCCGCATCGGTTCGCCATTGCACGCGGGGCCATCAGTATCGGGCGTTCGCCGCGCGTGGGAAACGATCTGGTGATTGAAAGCGACGGCCAGTTGTCCAAGCGCCATGCCCGCATCGAGATGGACGCCGAGGGTCGCTTTACGCTCTACGATCTCGGCAGCACCAATGGGACCAAGGTCAACGGCAGGCGAGTGGACAACCGCATCCTGCACGACAACGACGAGATCACGCTCGGCGCGACACGCATCACGTTTCAGCAGCAGGGCCGGACCGAAATCCTGGACCGTGAACCTGTCTTGACCGGCAGCGCAAACGGCACGCGCCCTCAGGGAACGTACGGCGGTGCGGCTGCCATGCGCTCCGACGACGGAATGGGAAGCTCTTCCCCGCCCTCGCGCCTCCTGCGCCCGCATACGGCCCGCCTGATCATCATGGAAGGCGAACAGGATGTGGACGAGGTGATGCTGGGCTCGGAGACGCTTATCGGACGCGGCGTGACCAACGATGTCGTGCTGCCGGATCGCTCTATCGCAACTCGGCATGCGCGTCTGCTGAACGATGGCGACGGGTACACCCTGGAGTGCCTGAGCGACAGCGCACTCACCGCGCTGAACGGCATACGCCTGCCCGCCCATAAGACAGCCGCGCTGAAAGATGGCGACCATATCGGCCTGGGCGATCTGGTGTTGCGCTTCGTCGGCGGAAACTGATCTCCGCAGAGTTCGATGTGCAAAGGTATGGGGAATGATGAACGCGCCGGTCGTTTCTAGGAAGGGTGGGGCATGAACTGGATTTTCTCGCTGCTGCGTATCGCCCTTCCGGTCGGGTTCGGGCTGTTTCTGCTGGTTCTGTTTCAGATGCTGCGACGTGAGCGCGAGTAGGGAGTATGGGGGCGCACCGCCCCCGATCCCCTTTGGAAGAAGGCACTTGACTCTTACAATCGGATTCAAAACGCACGTGGGAATCGTGCGCAACAGCAATCAGGACAGTTATGCAGTGCTGCGGCGTGGCGACCTGTCCAACCGACTGGACGCCTTGCTGGTTCTGGCGGACGGCATGGGCGGGACGGGAGGGGGCGACATCGCGTCTCGCATCGTCGCGCAGACGGTGCCGGACACGATTCTGGAGTTCCTCTACGACCGCACCAGCGGGAGCGGCAGCCCAGATGTCGAGCAGATGCTGCGGGAGACCTTTACACGTGCCAACCACAAGGTCTGGACGACGCGCAAGTTCGAGCGGCCCGAACTGAAGCAGATGGGCACCACCTGTGTCACCGCCGTCGTCAATGATGATGTCCTGACCGTTGCAAACCTGGGAGATAGTCGGGCCTACCTATTGCGCAATGGAAAATTGAGCCAACTCACGGACGATCACTCCGAGGTATGGCAAGAAGTCACTGCCGGCCGCATGACCCGTGAAGAGGCACAGAATAGCCGGTTTCGTAACCGGATCACCCGCGCCATCGGCCTTGGTCCGGAAGTAAATACCGATGTTTTCCGGGTTCCTCTGTTAGACGGCGATACCGTACTGCTCTGCTCCGACGGCCTCAATGCAGAGGTACGGGATTCGGAGATCGCGCAGATCATGGCCGTTCATGCCGACATTCAAGAGGTCTGTGATCGCCTTGTCGAGACCGCATTGGAACATGGCGGACATGACAACGTCACGGTGGTCGCGGTGCGTTATGGGAATTTCTTGCCGACCACCCTTCCGGTGACCACGGACGAAGACGATACCGATCCCGACCAGGCGTGGCGACAGCAGATACGCCGCCCGCTTCCCGACGAGGACGACGACTTCGAAGACGAGACGCCGAATGCGCCACCCCGGCGTTCGGAACCGCGTCCGGCACGCCCGACGCCGGAGCCGATGTCGCATCGCTCCCGGCGACAGACCAATAATACGAATGGCATGCTGGTCGGGCTCCTTTTGCTTCTGACCGCAGTGGCGGCGGCAGAAGGCTATCTGCTCTACCAGAACAGCCTTGTCAAGCCGAAAAGCGGCTCGGATACGCCTGTGGTGACGGCAAAACCGGTCTACGATCTGCACAACTATGGAAACCCAAAACTGCTGACTTCCAAAGAGGTCCAGGACAACTGCCTCCTGCTCGATGATCTGGGCAATCCCATCGTGGCCTCTCGCAGCGGCAATCTGATCCGTGTCCAACTCAATGGCAACGCAGATCTGCTGGGAGGCACCTTCCCCAGTCTGCCGCCGACCCTGGACACTCACGAGTTGGGCTTTGGACCCCCGAAGGCTGACTTCGCGCTCGATCCCAACGGCAACCTGTTCTCGATCGATCCGGAGACGAAGAGCATCCGTATCTATAGCAAGAGCGGCACCCGCGTGGGAGACAATATCGGGCGAGGGCGCATGACGTCGCCTGTCCGAATCGCGGTCAATGCGGCGGATATCATCTTCGTCATCGACAACCACAAACTCTACCGCATCGATCTCGAACCCGGCGCGGGACCTACAAGGCATTAGCTGAGAAATTCATGGCACTGGGAATGCTCGGAAAATATGAGCGACTGGATGTGCTGGGCCACGGGGTCTCGGGCATTGTCTATCTCGCCAAAGACACCCTCCTGAACAAACAGGTCGCCCTCAAAGAGGTGGACGTGCAGGCGGGCGACTTACGCCGGTTTTTGGAAGAGGCGCGGGTCATGGATCGTCTGCGCCATCCCAATATCGTGCGTGTCAACGGGGTGGACCGTATCGACGGCAAAGTCGTCATCGATATGGAGTATGTGCGCGGCAAAAACCTCCAGGATCTGCTGCGTTCCGAAGGCGTCCTGCCGCTCGACCGCGCGCTAGACATCATCGCACAGGTGCTCGACGCCCTCGACTATGCACACCGGATGCAGACCGTACACCGCGACATTAAACCCGCCAATATTCTGGTCGGTCGCGACGGCGAGATTAAACTCGTCGATTTCGGGCTGGCAGAGATCCTGGCGACCAACGCTTACGCGGGAGGAGCAGGCACCTACGCCTATATGGCTCCGGAAGACTTCGCAGAAGACGACCGATCCGATAGCCAGTCCGACATCTGGGCCGTCGGCGTCACCCTTTATGAGATGGTCGCGGGGCAGCGCCCGTTCCAGGTAGCGAAGGTGAAAGATCCGTTCTCCTGGAAACGCGTGCTGGAGAGCCAGCTTCCGACCCCGATTACCGACTATCTGCCCGAGGCTCCGCCCGGACTGCGCGCCATTCTCGATCGCGCTCTCGAAAGAGACAAAACCCGCCGCTACCGCACTGCCGGAGATTTCCGCGACGATGTCCTGCGACTGCGGGAAGGTCAGAGCCTGACCTCTACCACGCTGAACCTGCAGAAGGAGATCGCCGCGCGCCGCGTCGCGGACTACGATCTCAGCGCGCGCAATCACGCGCCGCGTATTCCCGACTACGATCTGACCGACAGCATGAAACGCGCTGCAGAGGCGGGATACGGCCTGACCGACAAGGGGCCAACGCCGACGGTAGAGCTTACCGCTCCCCTGTTCCCTGCCCCACGCCGCCCCTTGCCGGAGTGGGCGCGCCCGGAAAATGTGGAGCCTGCGCTGCTCACGACAACGTGGGAAGGGCCGGGAACGGTGGTTGCGGAAGTGATGCCGACCCAGGCGCTGGTCGCCCCCGTGAAACGCTCCCGCCTGGGACTGTTTCGCCCCAAAGACGCCAGCCTGCTGGTAGATCCGCAAAGCGTCGATTTTGGACAGGTCTACAAAGGCGAGATACGCACCGTCAAGATACAGGCCCGCGTGGTGGGCCTCCAAACTGGTGTGGAGGGCCGCGTGCTCTCGACGCCCGGCTGGCTAACAGTACATCCCACGGCGTTCGACCGGAATCGACAGACGATCACACTGACTGCCCATTCAGGGCGGGCTTGGGAGACAGGCGAATTCAACGAGACCGTGCGTGTGGAATCGGCCGCTGGCGTCGTGGATATTCCCGTACGACTGGTGGTTTTGCGCTCCAGACCGGCCTTCCGACAGATCGCAAAATGGTATGTGCCCTGCTTCCTGACCACGCTCCTGCCGGTGTTGGCGGTGGCTTTCGGCAATAGCGGCGCTTCCCAGGCGGAGGCTGCACAAGCCATGACCAGTCTGATCCCCTCCGCCTCGCTCTCGACGGGCCTGTTGGCGACGATGCTGCTTCTGATCGGAGTCGCCGCCAACGTGGGGATCGCCGAGCGCCTGGCCTGCGGCCTTATCATGGCGGTAATGTGCTTTGTATTGGGAGTTTCGGCGCAGGTGGGCGCCCACAGCAGTCTCGCCCGAGAAGCTTTGACTCACGCGCTACCCATGGGAGCGTTGATCGCGGCGCCGCTCTTGCTGCAACTGTTTACGGTGCGCCGCTGGAAGTTCTGGGGGGCGGTGGTGGTGGGGCTTGGACTGGTCACCGGAGGCGTGCTGCTGCACGTTCTCACCCGCTGATTCGCGCCCGGAGATCCGGGGTGCAAGCGGGCCGACACCTGCCATTGACAAGGCCTTGACCCACGTGTTATACTGCCAATAGTGGCTGTCGTTGATAGCTGTCGCCTCTCCTGCACTCAATTCGAGATCCTGTCGTCTCCTGTCTGACCGTCATATTACGCTCTTTCGCGGTGGAGTCTGTCTTTGAAGAGATACCTGAACTATCTGATTTTCGCGGTCGTCGTACTGCTTGTCGTAGGGATCGCGGTTAATCACAGCCGCTATGTGCACTCTCTCGTCGAGGGGATGGGCAGTGCGGACAGTGCGACGCGCAGCCACGCAGCCCTGGAGTTGATCAAGACCGAGCAGTTTTCGGACTCGATCACCGGAGAGGATGCACAAGTCCGGGAGCATGCCGTGAATGCGGTGCTCTCCCTGGCGAACGATACCAGTGTGGTGATGGGGACCGAGAAGGATGCGCCGGACTATCGCGCGCAGGCCGTCAAACAGGGCATCAATCTGTTGAAAGACATCGATAAGAAGGTGCGCGCAGCAGCGGTAGTAGCTTTGAAAAAGATAGACTATAGCAGCGAGGGCAACCTCACGGCCTTGATCGGCGGCGTGGGCGATGGCGATGCCAATGTGCGCAAAGGCGTGGCGCATGTGCTGACCGACCCGGACGGCATCGGCCCGAAAAAAGCGGTCGTCGATGCGCTCGTCGCGAAGATGAAGGCGGACGGCGGCACGCGCGGTCCCGGTGGCGATGTGTTGAGCAGTGCGCGCTTTCTCAAAGAGGGCGCTGCCGACATCGCGGTGCCGCAACTGCTGACCATCCTTACCGAGAAAGATCCGAAGGATGCCACTAAGTTTAAGAACGATGTGGACGCGCGCAGCGGCGCGGCGGAGGCTCTTGGCAAGATCGGTGACGTCCGTGCCGTACAGCCTTTGATCGACACATTGAAGACGGATACCCCCACGGTACAGCGTGTTGCGATCGGCGCTATCGCCCTGATCGCCGCGCCTTCTGGGGAAGCCGCTCTGATGCAGGCGATCAAAGATAAAAACGCCGATGCGGAGGCTCGCTTGCAGGCGGCGTCCGGCCTGGGCAAGATCGCTTCCCCGGCAGCCGTAGAGACCCTTGTCACCTCCCTGAACGATCCCGACCTGAAGATGCGCTCGGCAGCCGTCGCCGCGCTCGCCCATGCCGGTCGTCCTACCCTGAACGGTCCGACGCAGCCGCAGGCGCTCCAGGCACTGATCGCTGCACTTTCCAACAGCAGCGACAACATCCGTACCGGCGCCGCCAACGCGCTCACTCGGGTCGCTGCCCCAGAAGCGGACACCGCCCTCATCGCCGCGCTCAAAAACGAAAACAACGACTCCGACCTGCGCGGAGCCGCCGCGACCGCCCTCGGCTTTCCCCACAATAGGGCCGCCGTTCCCAGCCTGATCGGCGCCTTAAGTGACAAAGACGGAGATGTGCGCGATGTCGCCCAAAGCGCCCTGGTACAGATCGGCACGGAAGCGACCGATGCCCTTATCGCCGCCATGCAGGCCGGCAACACCGACGCCTTCTATGCCGCTCAGGCTATCGCCCAACAGGGCATGCCCGCTCTCGACGCGCTCAAGAAGCTCGCCGCCGATAACGCCCACCCGGTCGGTCAGCGCTGGGCCGCCGTCGCGCTCGGAGACATGGGCATCGCGGAAGCCGCCCGTCCCCTGCAAGACCTGGCCAAAAGCCCCGATCCCGATGTCGCCTACGTTGCCCAGGCCCAACTCGCCCGCCTCGGCCAGCCCCAGGTGCAATAACCCATCATTCGCGGTGGTGAACTACTGCCTCGATCCCACCTGACGGCCCCTCTTCCTTATCCAGTAAGAGGGGCTTTTGCCTATGCTTTTGAGAATGGCGCTGCCACCAGGAACGACGACCGCCTATAAACAAGCGCCCCGCGTCACCATTGCCCTATTCTCGTCGCCGCCACATCCTGTCGATACGACTGGCATAGAAAATATATCCCAATCTGCGACACTTATTCATGCGCAAACCTGTCGTCTATAATAGAGGAGAGTGTAAGCCTTGACACGACAAACAAAAAAACGAGATAGACAGTGCTATAGGTGCGATCAGGCAGGCATCACAGACGAACACGTTCCTCCAAAGTCATTCTTTCCAGAGGGACATCGTAAAGGGTTGATTACCGTCCCGTCCTGCGAGGCGCATAATAAAGACAACTCTTTTGACGTGGAGTATGTTCGGAACATCATTGTGCAACCCTATCATAAATTCATACCATTCCTCCCCCGCCTAAAGACAGGGGGTCTCCTGGTATGAATTTATGAACCTGCAAAAGACCTACGAACTTGACCTCGCTGCCGAGCATATTGGTGAGGAGATCAAGCGGACCATCCGTCGCCGCTCGATGGTTTTGCAAGAACAGACGAACATTGCCTGATGTGCCGATGAAGTGAGAGGAGAAGACCGATGCAGGATAATAGACTTGGGCTAACCGAGGAACAGTGGGAGCGGTTTCAGGCTTTTACACAAGGATACGGCGAACAGGACGAGAATGGAGTCGATCTTTCCCTGTTACGTGCTAATCTTAAATTGACACCGACAGAGCGCATTGAAAAGATGCGTCGTTCTCTGACGCTGGTTCAGGAGGTACGCCATGCCGGAAATGTTGCCGGACTTTCAGGCCGTTCTCATCGCACTGACGCAAAATAATGTGCGGTTCGTCCTCATTGGTGGGTTGGCGATGGCTGCCTATGGCAGCGCGCATGTGACACAAGACATCAATGCAGGATATGCGCGAGATCGGCAAAATATCGCAGCGATTTGTGCTGCGTTTGCGCCTTTGCACCCTCGTCTACGTGGATTTCCGGCTGATTTACCATTTGTCTGGGATGAGCAGACGTTGCGTGCCGCCGCAAATCTTACGCTTGATACCGATATTAGTCCGGTGGATCTGCTTGGCGATATCGCTGGGGTTGACTCTTTCGAAGGTCTTTGGAATCGTAGTGTCGCGACGAATCTCTATGGTATGACGGTACAGGTCGCTTCGATCGACGATTTGATTGCTATGAAGCGTGCCGCCAATCGTCCCAAAGATCAGGCTCATCTGCTGGAACTTCTTTCTTTACGCCAACTCCTTCAGGTCGAATCCACGGAGTCGTCATAGCCGAACGTATTTCTCTGCTGAGAACAGGCAGCGTCCAAACCCTGCTTCGAGCCGCCCGTGAACAACTGATTGCAGATCCGTCACAACTCCTCAGAATGGCAGCCCCTGAAGGAAGAAATGAATGTCCTTAATCGAGTTTGAGGAGGCTAGCGGGTGTTGTAAGAGGAGGCTTTTTCGCGAGCGAGGGTGCGGCGATAGCGGACGAGACGCTGGACTTCAGTGCGGTCGGGTTGGGTGGGGAGCGTGGTCAGGTCCGCCACGATGCGAGCATTGGCACGGCCGTAGCCCATCGGAAGGGTGAGCATGCCTGCCGCTGCCAGCGCCTCCTGATAGTCTGTGAGCGCGGCTCGCAGGCGGCTCAGACGCAACGGTTTTGCGAGGGGTAGATAGCCACCTAGAGCCCACGTTTCGATCTCTTTGAGCCACCATTTCTCTCCGATGCGCTGGTGGACAAAGCGATAGTAGATGGCGGCCTGCCAGAGCGCACTGCGGCACGAAAACGCCTCCTCGCCGGTGAGAGCGAGGCCGAAGAACTCGGGCAGGGTATCCGGAGTCAGCTGATAGCGTTGACCGAGCCACTGCCAGAGCCAGAAGTCGGAGCCAGGAGCAGCGGATGCGGCATTGGAGGCAGAGGGCGTGGAGGTTGGGGCCACGGCAGGGGCGTCGAGACGGGAGTGTGCGGGCCAGTCGAGCAGGTGGAAGGGAAAGGGCAGCTTTTGCAGCCCACGGGTCACGAGGTGGCCTTGCGGACGGTGCGCCTGCGCGTCGGAATCGGGGCGGAAGCGCGCCAGCATTCCGATTTGCTCACTTTCTCCCACTGATTCCAGAAACAGCAAGGGCGCGCCGTCCCAGAGCAGGGCGCGCTCCAACTCGGTCGTGCGGAGAATCACGCGTTTGCCCTGTTGTTTGCCTTCGTTACCCTTCTCTGCGGTGACAGAGGGTTGTTCCGCAGGCGTGGCGATCAGACGAGAACCGCCGAGCAGCCAGAGATCGCGGATTCCTGCCTCTCGATACTGTCGGTGCCTTCTGCGCCACTCGCGGGCCGTCAGTTGAGCGCACTGGTACTCCAGCGCGATCCTACTGTGATCCGGGAGGAGGACCAGCACATCGGCGCGTTGACGCGTCGCAGGCAGAAAGGCTTCGATCCACACTTCGGCGTCTGGCAGGCAGAGACGTAGCCATTCCGCAAGCAGCAGCTTTCCCGCCCGATGCTCTTCCGTTTCGGGCTCGGAGACGGGCAGACTGCAAACCGCACCGGGCATATGAGCGAAATGATGGGCGCGCACAGTGCCTGCATGCAGCACCACCGCACCGCCACAGCCCGGACAGGTCAGACTGCGGGCGTCCGACAACTGACGCAGCGTTTCTGGGCGCTCCAGGCCAATCGTGACCCGTACCTTGCCGTGATGAGCGACCAACAGATTTTGCGCGGGCAAGGGTCTCATGGCAAGCCTACTCCTGAAGCACGGTCAAAACGAGTGTATCGATACGGATGTCAGGAGGCTTTCTGCGCGACCCCGCCCTCCTCGGTATGTTCCTGATACATCTTACACAGGATGGCTCCGCCCAGCAGAATCATACTGGAGTAGAGAATCCAGGTCACGAGCAGCACCACGCCGCCGAACGCGCCGTAGAGTTTATTATGATCGCCGGAGTGCACGAGATAGATCGAAAAGCCTTTCTTGAAGATCTCCCACAGAAATCCGACGACCACCCCGCCGAAAAGAGCAGCGCGCCACTTCACTCTCTTGTTGGGCAGCGCTCGGTAGAGGAGCACGAACAAGGCGATGTCGAGCGCCCAGGCCAGCAGTTCAAAACCGAACTGCATAAGCGTCGCCAGCCAGAACGGGGGCTGCTTCGGCAGGCCCAGCCACGGGATATGCAGGGTCTGGATAAAGTCGGGGCCGGAAGAGGGCAGCAACGACAGCAGAAACAGCAGACCGCCTCCCAGGAAACCCCCCAGACTGAGCAGCTTCAACTGCACGAAACCACGGGTCTCTTTCACTTCCCAAGCCGCGTTCATCGAGGGGGTCGCATTGCTGACGATCCCGATGCCAGCCCAGAGAAGGGAGAGGATCCCGAATGCCAGCGCCCAACCACGCGCCTGCATGATCTCCTGCGCCGACTTTACGAGCCCGGTCTGCTGAATGACCTGATCGGCGGCCTTTGTCGCCTCGGCGCCGGGGAGAATATGCGCCACTAACTCATGGACGTAGCGGATCGCCTGTTGGGGCGAAACGAAGAAGCCCATGGCCGCCAGCGCAAACAACAGCACTGGGATCAAGGATAGAATGCCGACGAAAGCGATAGACTGGGCGCGCATGCCGCATTCGTCGTCGTTGAAGCGGGCGAGAAACTCCTTGGCCAGTCCCATTAGTCCGTCGGCTTTTACCGCTGTCGCCGTGCTTTTGGGGCGCTCTGCGGCACGCTCGTCCAATGGCTTGGTAGGGCGCTGCGGTTGCGACACTGCCGGAACCGTGGGGCGGGGCAGAATCGGCTGAGGCGGCATACCATCCGGCGGCGCTTGCAGACCAGCCTCGACGCTGCGCCAGGCTACTAGGCCGCCTGCCGCCAGCGCGACAACCAGTGATACCCCAGAACGGAGGGAAAAGACATTGGGCCGCGCCGCCTGACGTACTTCTCGCATGGCGGCGCGGACGTCCCGCCGGGTGCGGGTCTTATCGACAGAACTCGGGGACTGGTTCGGAGCAGGCATCGTTCGTTTCCTCTTGTCTCAGGCGTAACGCCGCCAGAGGTATGCTCCGGACGACTATACAGTAGACTAAAGAAGAGACGAACTGTTCCCGAAATTGCAGGAGCTTCGGATCAGTAGGTCCGTTTTGGTTGTGCTGAATGGTCACCGGCGTTTTTGCCGGCCTTGTTGAGGACAGTACGCGCCTGCTGCTCCGAATCGACTTCCCCGTTTTTCAGCAAAAGAACGTACATCTGCTGTCGCTGGTTGGGCATCACGATGTCGCCGACATGAACGCGCACTACGACGGTACTCTCCGGTGCATCCGCCTTGGGCGGCGTATACTCCATCGTCCTCGGATCATCGGCGTTGCCACAGATGAAAGTCGATTTGTCGGCAACGTATTTGGGTACGAGCGCTTCGAGATTCGGCGGGAATTTGCCGCCGTTGTCTTTTTTATACTCCGCGATACTGGCTCCGACCTTCTGGACGCTTTCTGCGGTCGATGGTATCGCGGAGACCACGCCAAAGATGCCCTTAGAACCGCCGCTCTGTATGGCGCCCTTCAGCATAACGCCTGCGATGATAACACCTAGAAGCACGATCACACCGCACCCAATCAGACTCCAGAGCAGAAGACCGTTGTTGCCCTGTTTCCGCGCGGGCGCGGGCGTCGGGTACGCGCCCTGCATTCTACCAGCCATAAATAGCCTTCTTCCTGTTATTACACGGGGGTTGAGTCACCCGACAGAGGGAAACGATCAAAATTTTGCGTGCCGTTCATGGCGGTCCGCTCCCTGGCGAGAGCGGTGCCCAGAGGCTTGCCCCTCTGCTTCGGACCGTATAACAAAGAGACGAATCGACAGGTCATCACGGTTTCAATTTCCTGAAAACTCAGTAGAGCAGGGTAAATCCACCGTCCGGGCGGGCAAATGCGGTCAACAGTCCCCAGATGGGAACGCCCGGCTGTCGGCCTTGCTGCGTCGGCAAAATCCCGTCCGGGCCATAGACCTGCCAGGCGAGCGACCCCCCTCGACTCCAGCCTGTGCCCTCTGTCCAGGCCAACAGCGTCTGCCCGTTGGCGTTCGCGACCACCACAGGATGCTTGCGCACGCCCTTGCCGCCAGACGGCGCGACGACCGGAGCGTTGATCCTGCTGCCATCCGACCGGAAGTCGGAGAAATAGACCTGCTCCTGTGTCTCCCAGGCCGCCCGCACCCCGGCTCTGGTCTGTGTGAGAGAGGAACTGCTCATCGGACAGGCGTTGATATTCCAGGGGTGAACCTTCTCTGAGCGGAACGTCGCGCCTTTGTCGGAGGAGGCCAGGAGGTACATGTCCCGATAGATCTTTGCGGTCGCCGCCCGATAGAAGACATAGAGCGTGTTGCTGCTATCCACGAAGGCGCGCAGGGCGCAGCATCCGCAGACACCGGTCGGGAGGGTGTTGATCCGATGCTCGCGTCCGAAAGTCTGGCCGTTGTCGGTAGAGTGAGCGAGATAGACCGCCCGGTTTTCCTCGCCATCACGATTAGGATTGGCATGCCAGACGATGTAGACATATCCCGAGCGGTTCGCCGCCAGCGTCCCGCCGCCATCCAGGCCGCCTGCCCAGGTGATGACGTTGCGTTGCGGCTCGAAGGCGGTTCCGGCGGCATTCAGGTGGGTGGTGAGCATCGGGTTTCCGCCCGGCCCTTTCGGCTCGGCCTTGTCTGAGCCGTTCCACGCGACATGCACCCGGTCGTCCGCACCGAGGGCGATCTGTCCTCCGCGAATCGTCCCCATCGCGATGGCGCTGCCGGATTGGCTGTTCACCTGAATCGGCGCCGAGAAGCGCTTTTCTCCCGGCTGCATGCGGGCATAGAAGAGGTCCCCCGCGCCGGGATCGCCTTTGTAGTAGATCAAATGGACGCCGCCCCGCGAATCGACAGCGACTTGCGGCTGAATGCCTCCATTCGGCGTCGGCATCAGCGTCACCGCGCCCGCTCCTTCCGCCGTGCAGAGTGTGGGAAGCGATTGCGTGAGCAGCACACTGCTCAGAATGAGCGATCTACGATCCAGCATAACAGGGCTCCTTCGAACCGGCTTACTATTCGCCGCCGGTGGCGAGGTGCATGATTTTTTCTTGCGTGGCATCGGCGCGGGAGAGTTCGCCGGTGAGGCGGCCTTCGTGCATGACGATGATGCGGTCGCTCATGCCCAACACCTCCGGCAACTCCGACGAGATCATGATGATGGCGACCCCGTTCTTGGCGAGTTCGTTCATCAGTTTATAGATCTCGGCTTTCGCGCCGACATCGATGCCGCGCGTCGGCTCGTCGAAGATCAGGATCTTGCTGCCGGTGAAGAGCCACTTCGCCAGAACGACCTTCTGCTGGTTGCCGCCAGAAAGGTTGTGGACGGTCTGCTCGATGGTCGGGGTCTTGATGGCGAGATCGATCTTGTACTTCTCTGCGACCTGCCGCTCCTCACCGCGTCGGATGAAGCCGAGGGAGGAGAGAAAGTCCAGATTGGCGAGGGTGGTGTTTTCGCGCACGACCATGCCCAGTACCAGACCTTGCTGTTTGCGATCCTCCGTCACGAGGCCGATACCATGCTTGATGGCGTCCTGCGGCGACTTGATACGCACGGGCTGACCGAACACCTCGATACTGCCGCTGTCCATGGGGTCTGCGCCAAAGATCACGCGCGCGGTCTCGGTACGGCCTGCGCCCACCAGCCCGGCGATTCCCAGTACTTCGCCCTTGCGCACGGTAAAGGAGATGTCGTGCAGAACGCCTTTGCGGGTCAGGTTTTTGACCTCCAGGGCGATGTCGCCCTGCTCCGCTGCGACCTTCGGAATGGCGTCTTTGAGTTCGCGTCCGACCATGAGCCGAATGATCTCTTCTCGCGTCAGATCTTTGACTTCTCGGGTCGCGACATGATGGCCGTCGCGCATGATCGTCGCCCGGTCGCACACCTCGACGATCTCTTCCAGGCGATGCGAAATGTAGACGATACTGACACCTTCGGACTTGAGTTGGAGCATGAGGCGGAAGAGGGCGCGGAGTTCGTGGTCGGTCAGGGTCGCGCTCGGCTCGTCCATGACGATGATCTTCGACTTTTTGCTGGTGGCTTTGGCGATCTCGACCATCTGCTGCCCCGCCACGCTGAGCGTATTGACGGGCGCGCGGGCATCGATCTTAACGCCGAGCTTGTCCAGGACCACCTGGGCATCGGCATACAACTTCTTGAAGTCTACAAAGCCGGGAATGGCGGCGCGGGGTTCGCGGCCTAGATAGATGTTCTCTCCAGCGCTCAGATAGGGCACCAGGTTGAACTCCTGATAGATAATGGAGATCCCGAGCGACATGGCCTTCTGTGGACTGTCGATCTGGACCGGCGTACCGTTCAGCAGAATCTCACCGCTATCCTTCGACTGCGCTCCGGCGAGGATCTTCATCATCGTCGATTTGCCCGCTCCGTTTTCGCCGAGCAGCGCGTGGATCTCGCCCACGTCCACGCTCAGAGAGACATCGTCGAGCGCACGGACTCCAGGGTACTGCTTGCTGATGTTGCGCATTTCCAGCGCGGGGGCTATTGCGGGTGGGGCGACGGTCACGGGGTCTCTTCTCCTGACGGGTTGGTTTCGGCTCTTGAGCCGATCTTTGCGAATCACAACGGAAAGATTGGCGGGCTGGCGCAGTGTCTATTTCTCGCCCAGGCGCTTCAATCCCTGCGCGGCGGCAGGATCGCGTGCATTGAGTTTCTGAGCCTCGTGGTACTGCGTGATCGCTTCCGGCTTGCGATTCTGCAGAGCGAAGATATCCCCCAACTTCGAGAAGATGTCCGCCCGGACCTCTGGCGGATAGGCCTTCTCCGTCGTAAGTTTCTGGTAGTATGGCACCGCCTCGTTCTCCCGATGGGAGACGGTCAGAGTCTGTGCCAGTTCCGACATGGCTTCAAAGTCGTTCGGGCTGGCCTTCACGACCTCCTGATACTGTCGGATGGCCTCGTCTTGATCGCCCTGAAGCACACAGCGTTGCGCGAACCGGCGGCGGATATTCAGTTTCTGATCGGCAGGCAGGTCCGCACGCGCGAGAAGCGTCTGATAGATTTTGGCGGCTTCGTCTTTCTGCAGATTCATATCGAACTCGTCGGCGAGCATCAACTGCGCCGTGACATCTTTCGGCGCCAGGGAGGCGATCTGTCGGTAGACCTCGATAGCCTCGGCGCGCTTGCCCCGGCCGGCCAGGAACGTCGCATAGGTATCCAGCACGGGGCGCTGTGTCTTGTGCTGCTCCACAATCCCTTTGAGGTAGGCGTATCCGGCCTCTGCATGCTTCTGGCGCGTAAACTCATCCAGCACGACCCCCATTAGAACAGGATTGGCGGGCGTCTTTTCAAAGCGGGGTTGCAGCCATGGCAGGAATTCGTCCGGCTTGCCTTCCTCTTTATAGACATTGGCGAGGTCGGCATACGTCTGGCGGTTCTGCGGGCTCTTGTCCAACTGAACGACATAGAGCGCTTTTGCTTCGGGGAAGCGCTTGAGGTGGATCAGGGCGATGGCTTTATAATCGAGAACCCACATCAAGCGCGAATCGTTTTTCGCGATCAGGTCGTAGATTTCGATGGCCTCTGCGTCCCTCCCGGCCTGGCGGAGCGCCAGCCCCAGCGCGGTCAGGACACCGATATCCTGGGGGGCCAGACGGCGTAATCGCTGATATTCGGCAATGGCCTTGTCCGGTTGGTTGAAGCGCTGGAAGGTCTGCGCGATGCGTATGCCATCCTCGATAGGAGTTTTCGAGAGGGCGGCGGCCTGGCGGTAGGCGGCGATGGCCTCGTCCGGCCTTTTCTGACTCTCGTAGAGCTTGCCCAGTTGGGCAAAGACAGTCGCGTTCTTCGGCGATACCATGAGGAGCGCTTTGTATTCGGCGGCGGCCAGATCGAGCTTTTGCTGCTGTTCGTAAAGCCTGGCGATGGCGGTATACGGTTCCGGATCGTACTGCCCGGTTTTGGCGGCAAGAGGCGCCTCTTCCGTCTTGATCTTCTCCCAGTCGGCAATGGCTTCGTCCGGCTTGTTCGCCTGCTGTGCCATCCCTGCCAGGCCTCGCAAGGCGACCAGACGCTCGGTTTTTACGCCAGCCGCTTCCGCGACTTGCAGCTCTTTCGGAGCGGAACTGCCGGTCGCATCGAGGGCCAGTACCGCATTGAAATGAGCGCGCGCCTCGTCCAGGCGCCGCAGTTTGATGAAATCCTGCGCCATGCTGTTCAGCGCATTGCTGGCGACTCCGTTCGAGGGCTTGGTCGCCAGAAGCGCCTTCCACTCCTCGGTCGCCTCCGCCAGTTTGCCGGACTTCTCCTCGATGTCCGCCGCTTCCTGGAAAGAGATCGGGTTCTTGGGGTCCTGTAAGCGATACTCCCGCCAAATCTTCACCACCTCATCGGCCTTTTTCTGTTTGGTGTAGGCGGTTGCGATGTGTCGATAGGCGTCGATCTCTTTGGGAGCTTCGACGATCCGTTTGCGATAGAGAGCGATGGCCTCTTCGTAACGCCCCATATCTTCCAGCAAGGCAGCGTGGCCGAACTGGATCATGGGGTCCTTGGGCGCCAACGACTGGGCCTCTTTAAAGTGGTTTTCCGAAAGGGTTAACTCGTTCTTACGTTGGGGTGCATCAAACAGATGCATGCCCTGTTTCTGCTCGGCGAGGGCGAGGGCTGCCAGGGTACGCGGATCCTTTGGGGCCAGGTTGTGCGCCAGCAGAAAATGGAGGCGCGCTGCTTCCCAGTTCTCGATCGCGAAGTAGAGTTGCGCGATATTGAAGTTGGCATCGAAGCTGCGAGGCGTGAAATTGAGTACCGTGAGGTAGGCCGAAATCGCCTCCTGCACGTTGCCCTGCCGATGCAGGACTGCGGCACGATTGTAGAGCGCTATAGTATTTCGGGGCTCTGCCCGCAGCACCTCGTCGTATTTTGCCAGGGCGTCCTGCAATCGGTTCTGCTCCTGGAAGATGCCAGCCATCATCAGTTTCGGTTGGATCATCGTCGGGGCGAGACCGGCCGCTCTCTGCACTGCAATGAGCGCCTCTTTGGTCTTTTTGCGCTGCATAAGCGCATAAGCATAGTCCAGGTAGCCCTGCGGACCGCGCGGATAGGCATCAATGGAGAGCGAAAACTCTTTTTCCGCTTCCGCCGGGTTCTGCTGCGCCAGAGCGATTGCGCCCAGCACATGATGCGCCAGCGCCGCTATGGCGGATTTGGGTTTCAGTGCAAGCGCGCGCTTCGCATAATCTTTTGCCTGCGGAAGTCTATTCTGCTGGTTATAGAGTGAGGCGATCTGCACGTAGACCAGGGGATTGTTGGGATCGAGGGCGACGATACGCAGCATAGTCGCTTCCGCCTGCTTCTGGTCGCCGCGTGCCTGATACAGAAAGGTCAATCGACCATTCACTTCGATCAGGTTCTGGGCAGGCAGATGGGCCGCGATGCCGAGTTTCAGGAACTCTTCATAAGCGGGCACGGCCTCCGCCCATTTGTGCGCCTTATCGAGCGCAACGGCACGGGAGTACTGCTCTGCCGCTTTCTGTACTTCGGGGGGCATCGCCGGAGGGGTGTTTGGGCCGGGTTTGCCACCGGTCGGAAATTGAGACTGCGCAGGCAGCGCAGCGGGCAGACATAAGGATAAAAGGGCGGCAATGCCCCATAATACAGGCCGCGCATAGGATACGTTCTTCAAGTGTGCAACTCCGTGGCGTGAAAAACGGGGGGATCGCTTTAGAATCATTGTAGCGGATAGCGGGGCGAAAGTCAAGATAGATCCGTCGGCGCGACGACAAAAAGCGCCGTCTTGACAAACGGGAAATATGTGCGTATAATGTTTACACTGTTAAGTTTATCCAAGGGAGAACTGTTTTGGCGTCCGTAGAACGGCGAGCACGAGAGAAAGCGAATCTGCGACACGCCATCCTGGATGCGGCGCGAGAACTGTTTGTGACTGAGGATTTTCATGCGGTCTCCATGCGGCGTATCGCGGAGAAGATCGAGTACTCGCCGACGGCGATCTATCTCTATTTCAAAGACAAAGAGGAGATCCTGGCCTCTCTGGCCTCGGAAGGGTTCACGCTGCTGGCGGAACGGTTGGAGGCGCTCGATAACCCCGATCCGATCGAGCGTCTGCGCGAGGGCGCACGCATCTATATCGATTTCGCACGCACTCAGACGCAGTATTTTCAGATCATGTTTCAAATCGGGCCGGAGCAGATGCCGGACGACTCGGAAGCCTGTATGAATAAGGCCAACCTGGGGATGCGCGCTTTCGGATTTATCGTCGCCTGTGTGATGGAGGCGAGCGCCAAAGGTCTCCTGCGGCCTTTCGCCAGCGACAACATCGCGTCTCATGTCCTCTGGGCGCAGGTGCACGGGGCTGCCGCTCTCATGCTCTCCGGACGGCTGGGCAAGTTGACTCCGGAAGAGTACGGAACCTTCTCCGAAGAGTTGATCGAAACCACCCTGCGCGGAATGAGAGCATAGCCCGCCCCTCTTTTTTTGACCGCAAGTAAACAGTGTTAAGTAACATAACGACTAAAATAATATTCGATGTGTTCTGTGCCTGCTCCGGCAGGCCTTAGGAGGGAAACCGATGCCGCAGTCAAATCGTTTCGCAATCCGTCTGGCGCTCTCGCTCACGCTCTTACTCGCCGTTGGAGGCGGAGGGCTCTATCTGGTACAGGCTCAGAGTCGTTCTGGAAGCAGACCGGAAAAGGTCTCTGCGCTCCCTGCTTCTTCGGGAGCGGCGCTGTTGGTCGAAGCCGTTCCGGTGCGAACACGACGCGTACCGTCCGAAAACTCCCTGAGCGGGCAGGTGGAGCCCGCTCACATCGCCACCGTAGCGACCGAGGTTGCGCGGCGCATCGTCCGCCGACCGGTGCAGCAAGGGGATCCTGTCGTAGCAGGAGAGACCCTGGTGGTCCTGGAGACGGATACGGCGCAGGCTGCGCTCGATCAGGCCCGCGCCTCTGCGGCACAGATGAAGGCGGCGCGGCTTCAGGCCGAAAGTGAATTGGAGCGGGCGGTAGTCGAGACGGATGCCGGTCGGCAGCAGGCTCGGGCCGGGCTGGCTCAGGCATCCGCGGCCGAAGGGCAGGCGCGAGCGCAGGTTGCACAGGCCGACGCCGGACGGCAGAAAGCCACGACGTTGACGCGCCGACAGGAGCTGCGACAGGCAGAGGCAGGACTGGCGCAGGCGCGCAGCGACGAGAAACTGGCGAAAATCGAGAACGATCGGAATGTGCTGCTGGTGAAGGAGGGCGCGGCCCCACAGCAGTCCCTCGACCGGACGCGTGCCGCTCTGGAGGTCACGATCGCGCGCCGTCAGAGCGCGGAGGAAACGCTCTCTCTGGCGACCGAAGGCGCGCGGCAGGAGGACCTCGCTGTTGCGCGTGCACAGGTCGATGCCGCCGATGCGCAGGTTCGCTCCGCCGCTGCCCAGACCCAGAGCGCACGCGCTGCCGTTCGGATCGCCGACACACGCGACACGCGCCTGGCGGCGCTGCGGCATCAGATCGAAGGGTTACGCGCCCAGGAGGCGCAGGCCGTCGCCGCTGTCCACCTGGCGGAGATCTCGCTCGGCAAGAGTCGCATCGTCGCACCCTTTCGCGGTCGCATTCTGGCGACTCTCTCCGAGGCCGGAGAGATGGCCGCCATCGGAACACCGCTGGTGCGCCTCGGGGCAATCGACCGCGTCAAGGTGGTCTTCGCCGTTCCTGAGAGTTCGCGACCTGCGTTGCACCTCGGGCAGACCACGACGATCACCGTCGATGCCCTGCCAGACCAAAAGTTCTCTGGCATGCTTACCAGTCTCGGTTTTCAGGCCGATGCGAAGGCCCGATCCTTCCCTATCGAGATCACCGTCGCCAATCCCGGAGAGCGTCTGCTGCCGAATATGGTCGCCCATCTCGTGCTCACGATAGATCCACCCACCGCCCGCCTGCTCGTCCCGATCAGTGCGGTCACTACCGATAACGGCACGCCCTGCGTCTTCGTGTTGCGAGGTGGGAAAGCCGTTCGAACCGGCGTAAAACTCGGCGCACCGCTGGGCGATCAGGTAGAGATCGTGCAGGGAGTGCAGGCCAACGACGCAGTCGCCGCAACGCCTCAGCGTCTGTCGGACGGCGCGAACGTTCGCCTCGTGCATTCAGGAGAAAGTCGATGAGCCTCACACAGTTTGCGGTGAAGTATCGCCCCGTGACGTATGTCGCGCTGGTCGCGATCCTCGGATTGGGGATTCTCGCGCTCTTTACGCTTTCGCGGCGGGAGGATCCCGATCTGCAGGGTCGGTTCGTGCAGATCCTCGCGCTCTATCCGGGCGCGAACGCGGCGCAGGTGGAGGAGCTGGTCAGCGACAAGCTGGAGCGGTCGCTCCTCGAACTTGACGACATCAAGACCGTCCGCAGCACGTCGCGCCCTGGGATCGCCGTGCTGCAGGCGGAGGCTTCCGACCAACTGCACGACATGAAAAAGTTTCGGGACGAACTGCGCAACCGGATGGACGATGCGCGCGGCGCTCTGCCGCAGGGTGTCGTCTCAGTCGAGGTGAACGACCGTTTCGCCGACACCTCCGCCCTGATCATCGGCGTTACCTGGGAGGGCGCGACGGACAGGCAGCGGGGCGATCTTGCTCGCAAACTGCGGGATCGGCTGCGGCGGCTGTCCGACGTCGCAGAGGTTCACCTTGTCGCCGAACAGGACGAGCGGGTGACGGTCTCGCTCTCTGCGCAGCGTCTGGCGCAGTTCGCCCTGACGCCCTCACAGGTGACGGCGGCTATTGCCCATCGCAACGCTCTTCCGGATACCGGCGGCTCCTTCGGCGCGGGCGAGGCGCGTCTGCCCATTCAGCCGACCGGAAACCTGACGGATGCGAACGAGCTCTCTCCTCTGATTATTGCCGCGCCCAACGGCCACCCGGTTGCGTTGCGTGAGATCGCCACGGTGCAGCGGGACTATGCCGACCCGCCGACCCAGCTTCTGCGCGTGGATGGCAAACCGGCGGTCGCGGTCTCGCTTACGATGCGCAAGGGCAGCAACATCACGACATTAGGCGCCAAAGCGCGACAGGCGCTTGCCGAGATGCAAACCGAACTGCCTGCCGGAGCCGAACTCCATCTGCTCAACGATCTGCCTCGCTCGGTAGACCGGAGGATGGGCGAGTTTCTGACCAATCTTGTCTCCGGCATCCTCCTGATCCTGGTCGTGCTCTACCTCTTTATGGGCCTGCGTGCGGCGTTCATCATCGGAGCGATGCTGCCGATCACCATTCTGGGCACTTTTGCCCTGATGTTCGTGTTCGGCCGCGACATCCAGCAGATCTCCATCACGGCGCTGATCATCGCGCTTGGCCTTGTCGTCGATAACTCGATTGTGGTGGTGGACAATATCGAGCGTAAACTGAGCCAGGGACTTACGCCGGAGCGGGCCGCAATCGAAGGCACGGACGAGCTGCGGGTGCCCTTACTTACCTCCAACCTTACTACGGTCGCCTCCTTCGCGCCTATTCTGTTGCTCTCCGGAGGGGTAGGGGAGTTTATCCGAGACCTCGGCATCGTCACCAGTCTTGCGACGCTGATCTCGCTCTTATTCAACTACACCATTGCACCCCTCATCGCGATCCGCTTCCTGCGTGCCGACCGGGACGTTCGCCCCAACGCACTGCGCCGCAGCGTTCTCTGGCTCGTTGATCGTTTGCGAGACGGAATCTCGTGGCTGGCAGCGCTTGGATTGCGTCGGTCCGGCCTCACGGTAACTCTGGCAATGCTCGGCCTCTGCCTCGCCTTCTCGATCATTCCGCGCCTGGGGACGCAGTTCTTCCCCTCCGCCGAGCGCGACCAGTTCACTGTCGATGTCTGGCTGCCGGAAGGCCGTGACATCCGCGCCACCGAGCGAACCACCACGCGTGTCGAGGCGATCCTGCGCAGACAACAGGGGGTGCGCTCGATGGCCAGTTATATCGGGCAGGGCGGCCCGCGCTTCTACTACAACATCAACCCGGAAGCGCCTACCGCCAACTCTGCGCAGGTCGTCGTGAACACGACCAGTCTGGAAGAGACGCATCGGCTCGTGCCGATCGTCCAGAAAGAGATCGACGCCTCGATCAGCGAGGCCCGCGTCATCGCTCGCACGCTGGAGCAGGGTCCGCCTGTAGGTGCGCCAATTGCGGTCCGGATCACGGGCGAGAGCATCGCCGATCTGCGCGCCACCGGAGAGAAGGTCAAAGCGATTCTCAACTCCACGCCCGGCACGCTCTCGGTCTCGCAGGACTATGGCGAGCTGCCGCTCGTACTGCGTGCGACCATCGACCAGGATCAGGCGGCGCTTGCGGGTCTCACTTCCGCCGACATCGCGCAGGCGGCGCAGATGGGTTTCTCAGGAATGACCGCTTCCGTCCTGCGCGAAGGCGACAAGGAAATCCCTATTCAGGTTCGCCTCGACCCCCGCGAACGCTCCGATGCGCAGTCGCTTGCGGACATGCCATTGCCTACTTCCAGCGGCACGGTCGTTCCGCTGCGCCAGGTCGCGTCACTCGCGCTCGTTCCGCAAGAGGGCCGCATTCTGCGCCGGAATCATGTGCGCACTCTGACGGTCTCGGCATACTCCGACGGCTCCCGTCTCGCCTCACAGACTCTGGCAGACGCCCGCAAGAAGCTGGACGCCATGGCGCTCGCTCCGGGAGTCGCCCTCGGCTATGGAGGCGAACAGGAGGAGGTCGGCAAGTCGTTCACGGAACTGCTGCTGATGCTGGGCGTCTCGATCGCGGCCAACCTGATCATCGTCGTCTGGGAGTTCAACTCGTTCCGCGCCGCTCTGACCATTCTGATTGCGGTGCCGTTCAGCATGATCGGCGCAGTTCTCGGGCTGTTCCTGACGCATCAGCCGTTCGGGTTCATGGCGTTCCTGGGCATCACCAGTCTGGCGGGCGTCGTCACCAACCACGCCATCGTGCTGTTCGAGTATGCGCTGGAAGAGCAGCGGCATGGAGGCACGCTCGATCAAGCCCTCCTTGCCGCCGGACGCAAACGACTACGCCCGATCCTTCTGACGGTCGCGCTCTCGATCTTCGGTGTCCTGCCCCAGGCGTTCAACGGCGGCTCGCTCTGGCCACCCTTGGCCTGGTCGCTCATCTTCGGCCTACTGATGTCGCTGGTTCTGACCCTCGTCATCGTGCCCGCCTTCTACAAGGCGATCTCCTCACGTAGATCCTACCATGCCGTGCTGCCCGAGGCTTCCCCCTCGGTTGAGATTCCCACGCCAGCGTAGCGAAGGACAATGAACTTCGAGACGCCGCCGGGGGCAAACCGAAAACGCCTTGTCGAATTTATAAAATTCGACAGGGCGTTTGTATCACAGAGGGCAATCAGGCGAGAACTTCTTCGGGTTTGAACCAGAGGGCGATTTCGGTGGTGGCGGTCTCGACGGCGTCGGAGCCGTGGACGAGGTTCGTCTGGACTTCCGTCGTGAAGTCGCCGCGAATCGTGCCGGGGATCGCTTCGAAGGGCTTAAGCGCGCCGATCATATTGCGGCAGAGCTTGATCGCGTCGTTGGCCTCCCAAACCATGGCGACGACCGGACCGGAGACGATGAACTCTACCAGTTCGCCGTAGAAGGGCCGCTCTTTATGCACCGCGTAGTGCGCTTCCGCCAGTTCGCGGCTCGGTTGCAGCAGTTTGAGCGCGACCAGACGCAGGCCGCGCGTCTCAAAGCGGCGGATGATCTCGCCTGCCAGTCGTCGTTCGACACCGTCCGGCTTGACCATAATAAAAGTTCGTTCGATAGCCATTTTTTCCCCCGTTGGTAGATTGCATCTGTTAAGGCGTGCTTGTACCACAAAGCGAGACGCCGACGTTGCTGTTTTACGTCGGAGTATAGCACCGGAAACCCTGTCTCGTCAATCGGATCGCACACGTATCTGCACAATGCCGTGAACGCCTATGGCTGCCAATATAGCGGCGAGGAGCGCCCAGACGCCTTCCGCGAACAGATTGATACGGTGGATATTCTGCTGCGACTCCGCGATGAACACCGCCCGTAAATCGGCAGTACTGCTACTCACCTGGGCGTAGTGCGCATAAGCGGCTTGTAGCGCCGCCCAATCGAAAAGAGCATAGTAGAAGAAAATCGTCACACTGATTAGGCCAGGCGCTACGACAAGCAGAAGTAGTACCCAGAAGCCGTTTTTGCCCCGTGAAACCACGGAGCCTTCTGTTTTTTCTTTGTCCATGCTTACTACTACGCGGCTTAAGGGGCCTTCAACGCCTGCGACAGATCCCCCTTCCCAAGGGACAAAGTCGATTCATCAAAGCCGAAAGGGCAGCCGGAGACTATATTCTCAGGGGCATTACCGAAGTCGATCTGGCGGAGGGCGATCCGGTTCGCCTGCGCGACTCTGGCCGAGATCTCCTGGAGCATTCCTCGACTGTAGCCGGGATACGTTTTTTCGATGCGGCCATTGCGCGTTACAAGCGCCGTGTAGACGCTTCGTTTGGCTCCATAGGCCTCGATGATTTTGCGGTCGGGATCTGCCAGAAGAGGGAATTTGCATCCGACGGTTTTCGCCCAGGTTCGCGCCTCTTCCGGTTTCGCGTTGATGACGCCTACGATGTGGACCGCTTCGCCGTACTGCGCTGCGAGACGATTCAGGAAGGGAGTCGCGTCTTTGGAGCAGGGGCAGTGGAGTTCGATGAAGAACAGGACGAGGGGCTTTGATCCTGTTAGGGACTTCAGGCTGAGCGAGTTGCCGGTCAAATCGGAGGAGGCGAAATCGGGAGCCAGGGTTCCTTGTGTACGTTCGGCTGCCTGCGTCAAATCGGCGGTAATCGGATGCTCCTTCATTTCGCGAAAGGCGGCCGCTGCCGGGGAGGCAGGATCCCTTACGACCAGGAACTCGCCCATCAGACCGCCGTCTTCGTGGTTCGCCATGTGGCAGTGGTACATGAAGGCATCGGTGTCACTGGCGAAATCCTCGAACTTCGCGATGAAACTCACCGACTCGTTGCGCGGTACGAAGACCGTGTCCTTCCAGCCCTGCTCATACGGTTCGACCGGCCCGGAACTGCGCGAAACGATCTTGAACTGTACATCGTGAATATGGAAAGAGTGGCCGAAGATACGACCGTTTTGAATGGTCCACTTTTCGACCGCTCCCAGTTTCACCGTCTGGTTCGTCGTGTGCATCTTGTAGAGTTGCCCATCGAAGGAGAACGGCTCTCCAGGGCGATCTGCGGTGATGCGCAGGGTGCGCTCATGCGTCTGGTCGGACTCGGCCCAGAACTGATTTTTGACGAGCGTAGTCGGCAGTTGGGTGATTGCCTGCGCGGTGGGAGGCGTCACGTTGATGTGCAGCACGCGAAAATCGATATTGTTCAGATAGCCGCCGTTGGGGCGACCTCTTCCCTGCTCCCCACCTGGAAATCCGAAAGGCTGATTGGAGTTGTACGCCATCAGGTCGAGGGTGGAGCCGACCTTGTCTGTCCCCAGGTTCACCAGAAGTTCGACCCGCTCGCCGACCATCAATTTCATACGAGTGATTGGAATGGGCTTGTCTACCAGTCCGCCATCGGTCGCGATGACATAAAACGTGCGGTTATCGCGGAAGCCGAGGTTGTAGCCGCGCTCGATTTCGGCGTTCAGGATGCGCAGGCGTACGAACTGCGACGGCAGGCCGACCTCCGGGTCCAGGGTGCCGTTGACGAGTTCGAAGTCTCCGTACTTGTCGTTGTCGCCCTCCTGGCTGAACTGCTGGGTGGGATAGAAGCGGCGGCTCGTCAGCGCCAGAGGAATGTCGTCCACGCCGTAGGTGCGCGGCAGTTTCAGCGCGGCTTCGACCGGGTCTTTGATAATGATCATTCCGCCCGCCCCCATCGTGAGCTGCTTCTGCGTCGTCTCGTGCGCATGGGGGTGGTACCAGTAGGTGCCCGCATGGTTCTTCACGACGAACGCGGGCGACCAGGTCTTGCCGGCAGGAATGAGCTGATGCGGGCCACCGTCCATCATCGCAGGGATGTGGAGGCCGTGCCAGTGCGTCGTCGTCGGCTCGCCCAGGTCGTTCGTGACGTGGAGTTGAACGTTGTCGCCCTGATTGAAGATCAGCGTCGGACCCCAGAAGCTTTCGTTATTGTAGGCATAGGTATCCGTCGTCGCGCCTTTCCAGAAGGAAGCCTTTGTCTTATGGAGGTTCAAATGAAAGTTTTGTCCGGAAATCGCCTCAGGTATATGCAGCTTCTGAAATGGTCGAGCGCTGGTCCGCGCCTGAGCCAGATGCGCGCAGAGCAGTAAGGTGAGGGCGGCGACAAGCAGAGCGCCCATTCGCAAAGAAGGAAAAAAACTCTTATTCATGGTCGGTTGCATCCTGTTCATAGAGGTTGCGCTGAGAGGGGGTAAGCCCTTGAAGATAAGGTCTCCGTGTGCCTACAGGATTTAGTGTCCAATGTACAGATGAAAATCTGATGAGAAGGCTTGAGCGTACCTGACGGAAGAAGACTAATCGAAAGGCGACCCTGGATAGAACGAGGCGCGAGGACCTATGTGCAAAAACTGAGGGTATGGGTAGGGCAGAAACGAAAGGAGGCCTGGAGAATTTATGTCTCCCGGCCTCCTTTCGGTTTCGGCATCCGTCATTTAGGTGGCTTTCGCCAAGCTACCTTTGATCGTTGTTGAAGGACTGTTGCAAGACTTTCCGCGCGGGCTATATCCGCATGGGACATCCCCGGTTCTCTCTTTGGAAGCCCCGATATATTGGCATGATGGTCACTGTCATCGGGTTCAACGTCCAGTGACGGCGATGTCTCAACCGTTCGGACTAGTCCAACCGTCAACTCAACGATCCCATGACATGAAGGATGCATGTTGCACAATTGATCGACCGTCCGGTTATAGTTCACCGACAATCCCTTAGTATCGCGAGGGTTACCATTTTCGTCGGGGTCACGACGCAAGAAAGCTGCACTGCGAAATTCGCCTGTCGCTTGATCCACGAAGCTTTTCTTCAACGCTTTACGATAGATAACGATGGTTTCTGCAAGTGCGACGCTCGGACCTGTGTTGACATTGGTTTCTTGATTCGCCATGGATCATGCCGGTTCGATGGACGCCCCAGTCCTTGGGTAGTTGCATACTGGTTAGAGCGGTGATGAGTTGCGGGAAGGGATGGAACGAGATACTCTAAAACAGGCCATGCGATCTCATCTGTCTGGGAAGTCTTGGATGGCAGATTAGCGAACCAGTTTAACTTTTCGCCAAGTGAAGCTTTCGTCACCGAGAAAACAGTATCTTCTCCGGTTTCTGAATAGTGGTATAGATAGGATGATTCGTCTGGTGAGGGAGGAACAATGAACCGAACGATACGGTCTGTGTTCTTCCATTCTATCCTGAGACCGCCATACCCATCAGGATAAACCGCACCTAGCGGAAAGCCTCCCTTTATATAGTCGCTAGCTCCGCAGAGCATGCTCCACATTGAGATACTGGCATAACTTGTAGGACGGAGAAAATATTCGTCAAATTCATCTGCATCGGAGATCACAGCAAACAGATCTGAGAGGATGCGCATCAGATTGGTGTCGTGAACAGGATTGATGGGAGACGAAGCTGTCCATTTGCTAAATTGTAAGCCAGCGTATTGAGGATACACAGATCCGTGCGTGGCCCTTGACAACCACATATTCACTGAGTTGTGCACCAGGGTGTCATATAGGGACGCATGCGTGGGAAGTCCGTCTTCCAGTGCCCTTAGAATGGAATTTGTGTCCAATACAGGCTTTGACATGGGAATATCTACTCTTCTGCCGAAACTTCTTCTGCGGTTTCCTCTGGCAAAGTTCCTATACCTAAAGACTGAAACGCAGCCTCTTGGAATCTCTTGGGATCGGTCTTCT
>JAYUMV010000320.1:0-2501 GCA_043762265.1 Chthonomonadaceae bacterium
ATTCATCGGTCCAAATTTTGTATACACGGTGGCGTCTGCCGAAACTCCCGAGCCCGGCAGCGTCGCCTTGCTCGTCACCGGTGGCCTCACCGGCGCCGCGTTCTTGAAGCGCCGCAAACGCGCCGCCCGCTGACCGCAGTCTCTGCGCAATGCAGGAGAGAAGCCCGGAGCAATCTCGCTCCGGGCTTTTCTCGTCTCCTGCAATACGGTTCGCCTGCCCGTTCCACCAGAGCCGAAGGAAGCACGCTCTTTCTCTGCCGGCAGGCCTCGCCTCCGTACCTCGCCGCGCGTTCCTCTTTCAGGAATCTTGCACCGCAGCAGTCACGCAAAGAGTCTTGCAGTCACGGATCAGTCACGCAAATCGGTTTATACTGACCCTGTTACGCCGAGAACGACCCTGCAATTTCCGTTTCGAGGCTCACATTCCACTTCGCTGTAACTATCTTCAAAAAGAAAAGAGAATTACGATCGTGTCCCTCAAATCCGGCTCTGCTCTCTGTTCCCTGGCTGTCGCCCTGTTCGCGCTGGCTCCGACCGCTCACGCCGACATCCTCGCTTCGGACCACTTCGACCTCTCCTCCTACACAGTCGGCGCACTGGCCGGTCAGACCGTAGGCGGTACCGGCTTCACCGGTACCTGGAGCCAGACTCTTACCGGGGATCTGGGCATCATTGCTCCCGGCCAAGTGGGGAGACCGAGCGTCACGTCAGGCAATGCCGGTGATCGCGCTCTTTTCGCTAATGGCGGCTTCACCGTCACGTCTGGACAGCTCTTCCTCAGCTACGACATGACCACTCCTGCCGCACTGGACGGCTCACGTCTCGACCTGAATATCGGAAACGTCGCCCAAGCCGCCTTTCTCGGAGGAATCAGCAATACCGGAAGTTTCAATTTCCGGACGAGCGGCGCTTTTGGATCAGTAGCGAACGCGCAGACGAACATATCCGAGATCGGCGCGCACCATCTTGTCGGTGTGCTGGACTTCACCAACAACCAGATTTCGATCTTCGTCGATCCTTCTGCTACCAGCTTCTACTATCCCAACGGCGCCAACAACGCGAATGCCTCGGCTGTATGGACTGCAGCCGTAGCCCCTACGTTGACGGGCTACACTCTCATCGACAACCTGAGTAACCAGGCAACCTTCGACAACGTGGTGTTTTCAACGGATGGCCCGTCGGTCGGCGTCGCCTCCACTCCGGAACCCGGCTCTGTCGCTCTGCTCGTCGGTATGAGCGCGACCGGCGCAGGCTGCCTCACCCGCCGCCGCCGTAAGGCCCGTAAAGCCGCCTGATCGTTCTGCGTATCTTGAGAACACAATAACAGCCACCGAAACCGCATCAGCGGCCCGGTGGCTGTTATTATGTTTTTTGGTGCAGGAACGCAGCAATGCCTGCCTTTTATCACGCCCGTTTTCGTTCTCGGCGTCGACAGAGGAACAGGGAATGGAATGGGCGCCTTGTGCCAGCCTGATAGAATCGCGAATCGCTGCAGGAACTGTGTAGACGAATGACGAACAGAACGGAGGTGGAATCACCCCGCAGGGGTGTGCAGAATGCAAAATTGTGAGGAGCGGATGCGATGAGCGGCGACAGTTCCACTCGCCTACAGTTAATCGTTCGCCTTCTGGGCGGATTTGATGCGGACATTTCGGGAGTTCCCGTCCAGGGACTGCATCGGCGCGAAGGCGAACGCCTGCTCGCTTATCTGACCCTCCATGCTGGGGAAACGCTGCCCTATAGCGCCCTCGCCCGGCTGTTCTGGCCCGCCGAGGTCGAATCGAATGCGGGGCTGAGCAGCGATTATCCGAACACCCGGCAGGCCGTGCGCGCGCTGCGTCTGGCCCTCGGCCCGGAGGCTGCGCGCCTGCACAGTCCGAGCAAGGGCAGCATCCGCTTCGATTTCGCGGACGCGGATGTACACCGCTTCGATCGTTATGTCCAGGGGGAGGCGCGGGACCAGTGGCAGGCGGCTCTGCTTCTCTACCGGGGAGAGATGCTGCAAGGCTGGGACGATGCCTGGGTTCTGGAAGCCCGAGCCCGCCGCAAACGCAGTTATGAGCGCGTCCTGAAACTGCTGCTCGACGAGGCGCGGACAGAGGAAAAGGCCAGGCTGGAGGAGGAGTGTCTGCGGCGGATAGTCGCCTCTGCCCCCGACGAAGAGAACTATGGGCGCGCACTGCTGCAACTGCTGGCGGATCAGCGCCGCTTCGCGGAGATGGAAGAGAGCATTGCCGCGTTCCATTTTTGGGCTTCCTCCCAAAATCGCGCCCTGGAATCGGCCACTCTGGAACGGATTTTCAATTTGCAAGCGCAAAGCGCCGCTGCGATTTCGATGGGCGGCGGTCGTACAGTGCGAACTGCTGGCCCGGACTCAACCGAGCCTTGGGAATCCGCAGGCGGCGCGGTCCCCCTCGATTCCCAACGCTACATTGTGCGCCCTACCGACCAGGAGTTTCAGGCAGCGGTCGGTGTAAAGGACAGCATTGTACTCATCAAAG
>JAYUMV010000321.1:0-13845 GCA_043762265.1 Chthonomonadaceae bacterium
ACCATCGACGCCAATGTCGCAGGCAACACGACCACCCTCGGAAGCGGCTTCACCTCGACCATCAACAACACAGGAACAATTCGATCAAGTAACGGCAACAATCTCAGCCTTCAGCCGACCAACTTCAACAATGCCGGTACAGTAGATGCTGGTGTCGGCACGACCATCACCCTTGGTTCCGGTGAGGTACAGTCGGGCGGCACGACCAGAGTCAACGGAAACTTGGCTCTCGCCGCCAGTACGAGCCTGGTTCTCAATGGCGGTACGCTCTCCGGAAACGGAACCATCGGCTCTGTCTCCGGGACGATCTCCGTTCTCAACAACGGCGGAACGGTCAGCCCCGGAAACTCGCCCGGCACGCTCGCCCTGAACGGCAACTACACGCAAGGCGCCGCAGGCAGCCTGTTCATCGATCTGGCGAGTGCATCCACTTCGGACCTGTTCAACGTCGGCGGTTCGGCGGCTCTGGATGGAACGCTCGACATCAACCTGTTCGGCGGCTTTGCACCCACTCTGGGCGAGAGTTTCACCTTTCTGAATTATGCCTCACACACCGGCACATTCGCCCATATAGTCAGCCTCAATCCCGGCTATGGCTACAGCGTCGCGTACAACGCGAATAATGCGGTGATTAGCGTCACCGAGGCAGCTCTTTCCACACCGGAACCGGGCGTCTGGGCGATGCTGGCGGGCCTCGGTCTGACGACCGTAAGCGTCCTGCGGCGGCGTAAGAGGTAACTGGGCGTTTCCGCGAGGATATGTGAGGGAATGTCCATGTAAAGGGCGGGAAGAGATCGATCTCTTCCCGCCTTTATGCTGCCTCCCGGCGTGTCCTGTGAGATCTCTCAGGAAGCCGTAACGTTGTCGGGAGGCGGATCGTCTTTCTGTATGTGCGCGTTGTCTACAAGAATTATCGCGGAAGAGGGTCCTCTATGAATCGCAAAGCTTCTCTGTTTTCTTTGGTTGCGGGCGGCATCGGGCTGACCGTTCTGTCTTGCCTCGGCGCGGGGGCGGCACGGGCCGAGGAGTCTGGTACGCCCTCCTATCATCTGATCCAGAAGATCGCCATTGGCGGCGAAGGCGGCTGGGACTACCTGACGGTGGACAGTGGGGCGCATCGCCTCTACGTCACACGCGGCACCCATGTCATGGTGATCGATACCGAGAAGAACGCCGTTGTCGGAGATATTCCCAACACGCCGGGCGTTCACGGAGTTGCGGTCGCACCGAAACTCGGACGCGGCTATACCAGCAATGGACGCGAAAATACCGTCACTGTTTTTGACCTCAAGACGCTTAAAGAGCTGCAGCGCGTCGCCGTTGGAAAGAATCCGGACGCCATTCTTTTCGATCCCGGCACCAAACGCGTCTTCACCTACAACGGGACCAGCAACGACATCACGGCGCTCGACGCGATGTCGGGTAAGGTGCTGGGTACGATCCCCGTAGGCGGCAAACCCGAGTTCTGCGCCACCGACGAAAAGGGCACGATCTTCGCCAATATCGAGGACACCAGTGAAATCATCGCCATCGACGCGATGGCCCTCAAGGTGAAGAGCCGCTGGCCTATCGCCCCGGTGGACGGGCCGAGCGGACTGGCCTACGACAAAGCGCATCATCATCTGTTCGCTGTCGGCGGCAACGACATGATGGCGGTCGTCGATTCGCTCACGGGCAAGCTGGTGGGAACGCCTGCCATCGGCAAAGGCCCGGACGCCGCGGTCTTCGATCCAGTGTACGGCCTCGCCATCAGCTCCAACGGCCAGGACGGCACGATGACCCTGGTGGGCGAAGACAGCAAGAAAAAGTTCACCGCCGTGGGCACCGTCGCCACCCAGCGTGGCGCCCGAACGATGACTATCGACCCGAAGACGCATCGCCTCTATCTCATCACCGCCTCCTTCAAGGCGGCGGATCCGGGTGCGGCGCAACGCCGCCCGACGATGGAGCCTAACTCCGCCGTCATCCTGGTCTACGGCACCGACAAATAGCCCCATGTGGGAACGCATGATGTTGTGTCTGCCATAAGATCGGCAGGAAGCCGAGTCTGACACGGTGAACGGGTGCTGCAGGAAACCATTCTTGCAGCACCCGTTCGTTTTCATTTGTCTGGGGGTGGTATGGAGCAGACGGAAGTCGTTGTGATTGAGGCCGGTCTGGTAGGAGCGGCGATCGCCTGCGATCTAGCCGAGACAGGCGCGTATCAAGTTTGGGTACGGCGTTGTTGAATCGCTTGCAGGGTCTCCTCGTCGCACAAGGCGACGGCGATGCGGGACTCGCCCCACTCGTTTACCGTCGGCAGTTCGTCGATGAGGTGCGGCACGCCGTCTGGAAACTCGAGGACCGCGATGGTCTTTTCGCCGTCCGGTATCTCCGACATCGGCTCTCCATTCTGCTGCGTCACGGCCAGGATGCGGACGCGGGCAGGCAGGACCGTAGCGAGGTGTTTGGGTCGAAAAAGAATTTCGAGTTCGTCTGCATGCCGAACAGCCGTCTCGTCCCGGCTGTAGCGAAAGACTCTGTCGAACGCTTTTGGCAGCGGCAGATCGGCGTACGCATAGGCGAGAAAGCAGACGCGACTGTTGAGCGGCAGAGAGGCTGGAAGCCCTTCGCGGATCAGCCGCTTTGTCCTGGAGGAGAGATGCCCTTCCACAGACAGATAACGATGATAGAGAGGAACCGCATCTTCGGAACGCATAAATCAACAACCTTTCCAAGGCATGGCAGGGGATCGAGCGGGCGTCAAACCGTCGTACGGTACTCTTGTTCCAGCAGGCTCATGAGGAGGTCGCTCTGCCACTGTCCCCCGATCCAGGCCCCCTCGCGTTCCATGCCCTCACGCACGAAACCGCACCTTTCGTAGCAGGCGATGGCATGGCGATTGAACGCCAGGACGCGCAGGTCTACGCGGTGAAGCCCCAAAACGTCGAACGCATACGCGAGCACGAGACGAGTCGCTTCGGTTCCGAGGCCGCGCCCACGAAATTCCGGCCCGAAAATCCCCACGGCATATTTTGCCCGACGGTTTTCCGAATCGAGCGTATGGAGCCGCGTGGTCCCGATACAGCGTCCGTCGGCTTCGATAACCCAGTGATAACACTCTTGAGACAGTTGATGATACCACGATTCTACTTCGGCTTCCGTGAGAGGCGGGAGCGTATGCGGGTCACCGCCGACCATCCGGCGAAACTCGGGGTCGCGGCCACAGGCAAAACGGTCCCGCCTATCTGTCTCCCGAGGAGGGCGGAGAAGAACCTGTTGCCCCATGAGGGTCGGCCGGCAATCGTTTTCAATACCCATCAAGTTTGGACCTCCACAAAACGATTATGAGTCGAGCAAATCATTCATCCCAAATCTTCGCCTGTTTCCTCGCCCAATTGTTCGACGGGAACGGCTTCTCCTAATTTTGTGAACTCAGTAAGACGTTGTTGTGCAAGTCGTTCGAGACGGCGTGCTTGAGTCAAAAGGTTCGGCGCAGCCCCAATGAGACGTCTCGTTCGCTAATGACCTGCGCCAGCCTCGCAATCGTACTTGCTCTTCGCGCGATACGTATGTCTGGATGGTTGCGCGCTTGAAAAATTTGATCCGGCACAATTCTACGCCGGTATGACGGCGGAAGGTCGACCATTGTCTGGGAGGTTATATCCTTTTCATTCAAAACCGCTCCCAAAGCCGATTCGCGCAATACTTTCTCAAACACGGTGTATTCTGCGGCATTCAGGATTCGAGAAATATCGCTTTTGTCGGCTCCCTCAAGAGCAAAGAACGGCCAGACCTCAATATAAGCGACTTCGAACGGATCCAGAACATTCATCGCAACAGCATCGGTTCGTTGATTGGTGAGATGTCGCCCTATGCGTGACCGAAGACTCTCCTCCGTTTGTCCAACGTAAATCGGTTCTTCCTCATAGTCGTAAAAAGCATAGATTCCGTATTTGCACGCTCCGATTTTTTGGTTTTCATTGTTTTTGCTATCCATAAATCCACGTATTTCGCGATTGATGGCGGCAACTTCTTGAGGGATTCCAGCGGTCGGCTTGTGTGATCCTGCCGATGCCATAATAGTCGATCCTCCCGGGCACTTCACGCTGTGCCTCTCGATGATAGTGAGAATGGAAATGCCTGAAGCGCTCAAGGAAATGCTTACTTTGACTGATAGTTGTTCCAGGCGGTGACATCAATACATGAGATCAGTCGAAAACTTACCTTGCGGATCGCTAATCAAGGGATCAAGGTAATTCTGCACAATCCATTCGACCGCAGGCACGCAGACAGCGTCGCCAAAACCAAACAGCGCCTGATTCAGAGAGACAGAAATTTTATAGTCATCTGCTCCCATAAGACGCGCGCATTCTCGTGGAGTTAGAAGGCGCACTGCATATTCTCCCTTTCCGGCTCTGAAAAGGATTTGTCTGCCGCTTCCGCCACGCGGAGTACGAAGGCATCCAGCGATCTCATCGATGCGTAGTTCAGCCATAGACATCCCGTTTCGAACCCGACGGAAGACTGTTCCATAGGTATAGTCTTTGCCTCCAATCATTACGTCCGCCCATTGTCTATGGCGAGCACTCATCTGATTTAGCAAATAACTTGCGCGTTCCGCACTCCACCACTCAGGCGCGTCTAGCGTCAAATCGTCGAGAACATCGGTTAGTTTCGCGTTGCTTCTGGGGAGTTGGGGCAGACTACGTACATGCCAATCGATTTCAGGGTGGGAGAAAATAAACTCAGCCAGGGCCTTCGGTCTAATATCGCTTTCGTAAAATCGGAGAGGTTCTTTGGCACACTGGGAACGAAATATATCTGCACGCGTTCCGACGACGAACAGGCGTTGCCGACTCTGCGGCACGAACCGTACAGCATCCAAAACAAATGCATCGACCGTATAGTGGAGCCGGTTCAATTCCCGTAATGCGCTCTCAAAGTCAAGGCCTCCGTGAGAGGTCAAGAACCCGGTGACGTTCTCCAGTAAGACCAGCGGCGGACGAGTTTTCGCCATTTTCTCCAACAGATCGGTAAAGCCCCAAAATGCTCCGGAATGCCGGCCGGATAGTCCCTCTCTAGCTCCGGCAAGGGAAAGATCATTACAGGGAAAGGAGGCAGTCGCCAATGTGACCGGGGGAATTTGGTCGGCTGCAATCTTGTGGATGTCGCCGAGAACAAAATGGTTTCCGCTCTCTCCAAAATGGCCTTTATACATCGCATACTTTTGCTCGTCAATGTCGTTAGCGAAGGCAATCGACCAGCCCTGGCGCTCCAAGCCGATTCGCATAAGACCAATTCCGGCGAAAAACTCCGCAAAGGTTCTTCGCAACGGGGGATTCGCTCGTGAAAAGCCTCTTTCATTTTGAACCGTATAGGTTGCCACGTAAATACTCTCCTATTCCCGTTTAGACGTCCCTGGGTCAGAGTTCGCATTCTCCTGAAGGATAGCGTGAATGCGCTTTCTTAAACCTTCCAGGTCGCTCGCTCTAATTTCGCAACCCCATATCACCACTACGTTCCATCCCAGTTTCTGCAAATCGCGCTGAACTTGGTGATCCCGGACTTGATTGCGACCCAACTTACGCGACCAATAGTCGGTGTTCCTTTCGGGAATAGTCGCCTTTTTGCAGCCCGGATGCTGGTGCCAAAAACACCCGTGAATTAAGATTACCGTCCTGTATTTTGGGAGTACAATGTCGGGGCAGCCAGGAAGGTCGTTGCGATGCAGACGGAACCGATATCCCGCTCGGTGCAAAAGAGAGCGAACTGCGATCTCCGGTTTTGTATTTTTGTTCTTTACGCGCGACATGGCGTGGCGGCGCTGTTCAGCAGTCAGGTTGTCCGGCATCTATTGACCTATCAGACAATACGAACTCTGAGGTATTTGGAAAAACCGCAATGAAGCTTTGCTGCCTCAGCGGTTCTGCACTTCCAATCACGATTCCTCTGTCGGGCGAAAAATCCGACACAGAGATCTGCGTATTTTCCATGCCTGAGAATAGGGTTAAGCTATGGCGCCACAGAGTAGAAACGCCCTGTGTGCCTAAACTGCAAAAATGCCGAGCCGAACCTTGTCTGCATTACGGTTCTTCCGAAGTGGAGGTGGAGGGGCGGAGGAATCCGGCTGTGCAAGAGACAATAACCTGGCAGGTGATTCAATCCGGATTGTGGTTCCTCTGGGTCGAACGATTCGACAGGCACTATTCCGCGGGGCGATTCTGCGTTTTACCATACGAGCAGTTCCCGCGCAGCCATTGCGTGAAAGGAATTCTCCCCGTGAAATTGTCTGTTTCAGCGCTATTATGTCTTGTTTTGCTCGGGCTTTTGGCCGGATGCGGCGGCAACGGCGGTTCCGTAGTGGGTTCCTCGACCTCGAACGGCACAGGGCGGGCAACCCTGACGATCGCCTGGCCGACGCGTACGCGCCTGATTCCCTCGGCTGCCAATAGTATCGCGGTTGTTATCCAGCAGGGAACGACGACCGCAGCCACCCAGATCGTTACGCGCCCTGCGGCGGGCGGAACCTCGACGGTCAATTTTCCCGTTCTGCCGACGGGAGCATTGAGTGTAACGGCGACCGCTTATCCGAACGCAGACGCGACGGGAGTGGCGCAGGCGGCGGCAACGCTGCCGTTGCTCGTTACGGCGAATCAGGTGACCCGTTTCAGCCTGACGATGAGCAGTACCATCGACCATCTGGACATGACGGCCGTCAGCGCCTCTGTCGGTGTGGGCGCGACGCTCGCGATCACGGCGACGGCCAAAGATGCCGCGGGTGCGGTCGTTCTGCTCACTCCCGCCAAATTACAGTGGCTCTCCGACAACGTCGCCAGTGCGACCGTCGATGCGTCGGGAATTGTGACCGGCGTTGCTATCGGATCGGCCAATATCCGTGTGACGGACCCGGAGTCGGGGAAATCCGGTCTGGTCGGCGTCACGGTCACGAAATCGGTTCAGACGTTTGTAATCAACGGCAAAATCTATCGCGCTTCGGACCCGCAAGAGACCGTAACCGCCCAGTTTACGCCGGCGGAAGGGGGCGTGACCGTCTCTTCCTACCAGGGGTATGTTCTGCTGAATGTTTCAGGCGTCGGCATCTCCTATGCCAACGTCTTCAACGATGCGTTTTACCTCTACACCAATCAGTTCGCGGCTAATCCGCAGAACGGCCACGATGGCGGTTTCTACCAGTTGGCCTTCGGTACGACTGCGCTGATGGCGCCCGACCTGGCGAACATCGCCAAAAATCTACTTGTCGGCCCGGTCCCCCCCTACGATGCAACGCACAACTACACCGTCCTCCTGAACACGACCCTCAGCAGCCCCGGCCTGCTCCACTTCGGTGTGAGCGACGGCGGCTTTAGCGACAATTCCGGGGCCTATACGATTCGGGTGACCCAGTTGGTCCCTGTCCCCTAACGGCGCAGTTCGCGGCCACAACAGCGGCGGCCGGGCCTCCGCGCAGCGTACCGCATCGGAAGGGCGATGACGCACCATTCGCTGCCCGAACGCGGCTTTCCTGCTGCAACGCGCGCCAGGCGATGTCCCTTCGCTTTCGCTGACAGCATGTTGAAGAGGACAGGCAGGCAGAAATTTTCTGCCTGCCTGTCCTCGTGTTTCTCATTTGGATCGGTCCCTGCACGTGAGTGAAGCCTGTCAGGGCTTCTTCTATAAGGTTGCCTTGCCCTTCGTCACCAGGTTGAATATCAGCAGTACCACGGCGACTACCAACAAGAGGTGAATGAGCGCACCGCCGACATGCAGCAGAAAGCCCAGCAGCCATAGCAGAAACAGAATTACGATTACGCTCCAGATCAGTCTTACCATCATAACCTCCCAGGTCGATCAGCGCCGGCCCCATGCCATAAAGAGTTCCCTATAACAGCAAGCAGACGTTAGGCGAATCCGTATAGTTCCGTGTATTTATTCCGCGTTGACTGAGATTGCTTGTACCACGGCCCTGAGGTCGCAGCCATAGAGGCCTGCGGTGCCAAACGTGTTTAGCTCCAGTAGATGAAAACCATTTTCTGTTTCTGCAATGTCGGCTACGAACGCGTCTGAAGGTCGCCAGATGTGCTTTGCCAGTCTGTTCGCCAAAACTTCCGCCCCCTGCGGCGCCCCTGCTCTGCTTTCCAGAAGCGGCCCCCTTTTACACTGCGACCCTGCGACCACTTTTTCACCTGCGATTACAAAACGCCACTCCGCAAAAATCGTATGTGTCCGCGCCAGGAGCAGTCGGAAATCATCTGGAAGCGTTGGCCATCTCCTATGCTCGGCATAGTGCGCATCGAAGAGAGAACGCCCCGATCCCTATGCGTCTGCACTGCCTTCCTCTCCTCCTGCGTCGTATCCCTCTTCTTCACCAATAGGGTCGCCGTTGTAGATAAAGAGGAGGCAACTGTCTTGCTCGTCCATGATTTCGTTGAAGTCACCGCTTTTAGCTTTCTCCTCCGCCTCTTCTGGACTTTCCGCCAGCACTTTGACAATCACGGGATGTAACATATCTCCACGGAAATAATATTTTTCATTTCGCCTCCTCGGCAAGCACGGCATATGTCGGATGGACCTCTTTCCACAGACTACATAGCATATGTGGGGGTCTCTGAACGCGCCTGCTACAGAGGTGGTTGAGTTCAGGCGAAGGAACGCTATGATTGGCATCCAGATCTCCCCATCTTTTCACTGCGAACCGCCACTCAGAACCGAAAAGCCTGCCGGACTTATTTAAGCTGGTTAGCCTGCTAGTTTTTAGGCCGGCAATGAAGACGATATGTCGCAGGAGTTGAAGGGGAGGGCGGCGAATGAGAAGGGCATGGAACCTAAAGGTTATGTCTGTTATCGGGCGGCGCAGCCCATCGCCATCAATGGCGACCTGACGAAAGCCGTCTGGCAAGACGCGGCATGGACGGATGATTTTGTGGACATCGAGGGCGACCGAAGGCCAATGCCTCGCTGCCGAACGCGCGCCAAAATGCTTTGGGACGCCCTCTACTTCTATATCGCGGTCGAGATGGAGGAGCCGCACGTCTGGGGAACGCTGACGGAGCGGGACTGCGTCATCTTTCAGGACAACGATTTCGAGGTGTTCCTCGATCCCGACGGCGATAACCATCTGTATTATGAACTGGAAGTCAACGCGCTCAACACCGTCTGGGATCTGCTCCTGACCAAACCCTACCGCGACAACGGACTGGCCGTCAACGGCTGGGACATCGCGGGGCTGAAAACGGCGGTGCAGGTGCAGGGCACGCTGAACGATCCAACGGATACGGATACGGGCTGGACGCTGGAGATCGCGCTGCCCTGGGCGGCGCTCAAGGAGTGCGCGCAGCGGCCGTCGCCTCCTCTGCATGGCGACCAGTGGCGCATAAACTTTTCGCGGGTCGAGTGGCGGACTGAGATCGTCGAGGGCGCTTACCGCAAAGTGACGGGAACGCGGGAGGACAACTGGGTCTGGTCGCCGCAGGGCGTGGTCGATATGCACCGTCCGGAACACTGGGGCTACGTGCAGTTCTCCACGGAGGCAGCGGGGACAACACCCTTTCTGCCGGACCCGGCGGCACAGGTACGGCGGCAGTTGATGCAGATCTACACGCTTCAGCGCGCCTATTGCAAGGAGCATGGGCGCTATGCGACGCAATGGTCCGAGTTGGGAGAGGGCGGGCGGGAGGCGAGTGTCGGGCTGGTACGCCTGGAGACCACCTCCATTGGTTTTGTGGCGGAAGCGACAGTGACGCTGCCGGACGGTTCTCAGGAGCGCTGGAGAGTGCAACAGGATTCGCGGCTCTGGTCGGAGCAGGAATACCAACAAGGGGAGACGGCATGAGCGGCAGCAGCGACAGGGCGAAAACGACGATAGGGAAAATGAAGCGGCGCGATGTGCTGAAAGGGGCGCTGGGAGCGGGCATCGCAGCGATCGCCGGGACAGCCGACGCGCAGGAAGCCCCAAACGCCGACACAGTAACCGCGGCGGACCTGACGGTGGCGGAGCGCCTGACAGGCCACCACTATACCGACGCCGACCGCGAACTGATGACCAGGCGCTTCGCGGAGACACGCACCGCGCTGACAGGCCTCCGCGCGAGGGATCTCGGCACGACCGAACCTGCCACGCAGTTCGAGCCGCGCCTGCCGGGAACGAAACTGCCCCGCGAGAAGACGGGTTCGACGCCGAGTTCGGTGCGCGCACCGAAGTTCGACGGCGATGTGCAGAGTCTGGCGTTCGCGACGACGATGGAACTGGCGCAACTGCTGCGGACACGCAGGATCACTTCGGTCGCCCTCACACGCATGTACCTGGAGCGCCTCAAGCTCTATGGGCCGCGTCTGCACTGCGTCGTCAACTTGACGGAAGAGCTTGCCCTTCGGCAGGCGGAGCGGGCCGACCGGGAGATCGCCGCAGGACACTATCGCGGCCCTCTGCACGGCGTGCCCTGGGGCGGCAAAGATCTGCTGGCGACGCGCGGCATCCCAACGACCTTCGGCGGGAAGCCCTACGAGCATCAGGTCTTCGATTACGATGCGACGGTCGTGCAGCGGCTGGAAGCGGCCGGCGCGGTGCTGGTCGCGAAGCTCTCGATGGGCGAGCTGGCCATGGGCGACGTTTGGTTCGGCGGCCTCACGCGCAACCCCTGGAAGCCCACGCAGGGCGCCAGCGGCTCCTCAGCGGGACCGGGCAGCGCGACCGCCGCCGGCCTGGTAGGGTTTTCGATCGGCACGGAGACGCTTGGCAGCATCGTCAGCCCGTCCGTGCGCAACGGCGTGACCGGCCTGCGCCCTACCTACGGACGCGTCAGTCGGTACGGCGCGATGGCGCTCTGCTGGACAATGGACAAACTCGGGCCGATGTGCCGGGGCGTCGAGGACTGCGCCGTCGTTCTGAACGCGATCTATGGACCGGACGGCAAAGACGGCACGACGGCGGACGTGCCTTTCGGCTGGCATCCGCGCTCCGACCTCAAGAAGCTGCGGGTCGGCATCGACAGGGCCGCGTTCGACGCGATCAAGAAGAACACGCCGCGCAGCAAGGTCTACGCCGACGCTCTGGAGACCCTGACGCGGCTGGGCGTGACGCCGGTTCCGATCACGCTTCCGACACAGAACGCCGCCTACGGCGCGCTGGCGGAGGTGATCATCGGGGCGGAGTCGGCGTCGGCCTTCCAGAAATTGACGGACAGCGGGCAGACAGCCCTGCTGGCGCAGCAGGAGGCCGGAAGCTGGCCGAACACCTTCCGCATCGGCTCGCTGATCCCCGCCGCCGACTATATCGCGGCGCTGCGGGCGCGGCGGCAGCTTCAGGTAGAAATGGCCGCCGTCTTTCAGAACATCGACTGCTATGTCACGGTTCCCTTCGCCGGGCCTTCTCTAGTCTACACCAACCTCACCGGGCATCCGACCCTTGTCACACGGTGTGGGCTGATCGAGGGTGTCCCGCAGTCTATCGAGTTCGTTGGGGGCCTCTACCGCGAGTCGGCGATCCTGCGGCTGGCGTTCGCTTACGAGCAGGCCACGACCTGGCATACGCAGTGGCCCGACATGACCCAGGTGACCGAAACAACAAAATAATCCCCTCCTCCAGAAGGAAGGGAACAACCATAACGCCCCCTTTTTTAGGAAAAGGGGATTGGGGGAAGGTGACAATGGCAGCCTTGACTGGGGAACAGAGCGAGACCTTCCGCAAGGAAGGCTATCTTATCCTCGAGAGTTTTTTCAGCATGGAGGAGTGCGCGGCAGTGAAGGCGGACATCGATGCGCTGGAGGCGGCGCGGCGCAGCGGTGTGGCGGCGCCGTGGCCCATCGAGAGTCCGCATCTGGGGCCGCTGGTGAGCGATCCTCGCGTGATGGCGCTCGTCGAGGCGGTGATGGGGCCGGGATTCGCCTTTCATCACCTCCACGCCGTTCGGCAAAACGCGGGCGCGCCGGGCGTCGGGTGGCACCAGGACTACGAGCAGGCTCCGCACAGTAATCGCTCCCATACGATGGTCCATCTCTTCTACTATTTCAATGGGCTGAACGGGGAGATCGGCGATTTGCTGGTGTTGCCCCGCACGCAGAAGACGATCGTAGACAACGGCGCGCTGGGCCACCTCGGAACGACGGATCTGCCGGGAACCGTGGTCGTCGACAGTCTGCCGCCGGGGTCGGCGGTGCTGGTTCACTCCGCGCTCTGGCATGCCCGCCGTCCGAAACCGGGTGGAGAAGAGCGGCCGCGCTATTTCGCCGACGCCTCTTACTGCCAGGCAGGGATTCGCTGGCCTGCGTATGGCAACCACCGGTGGCGCGAGGTGCTGGAGTGCGCTCGGGCCGCAGGATTGGAGCGCGGCGGAACCTGCGCGCACCTCTTCGACGAGGCGCATTTTTTCGACGACCTGAAAGCGCGGGAGATCCTGCAAAGCATCCAGGGAAGTCTGCTTCTGGATTCAACAGAGTGGAAGGAGTAGAGCGTGGCAACGAAGCGTATTCTGGTGACGGGGGCCTCGGGCAAGGTCGGGCAGGCGTTTTTGCAGCGGTTCCTGGGATCGCCGGAGGCCGAAGGGTTTGTCGTTCGCGCCCTGTGTCATAACCGCATGCTGCCCGCGCAGGACGGCCTGGAGGTTGTCAGAGGCGATATGTCGCAGCGCGATCAGGTGAATGCCGCGGTGGAGGGCGTCACGCATGTCCTCCACCTCGCGACCTGCAAAGAGACGCCGGATGCGGTCATGGATGTGGCGGTCAAAGGCCTGTTCTGGCTGCTGGAAGCCTGCCGCGAGAGCCACACCTTCCAACAGTTCGTGCTGCTCGGCGGCGACGCGGGCATGGGACATTTTTTCTACAAGTTTCCCGCGCCGGTGACGGAGACGCAGAAGCACTCCGCCTACCCCGGCTGCTACGCTCTCTCGAAGGTGTTGGAAGAGGTGATGCTGGAGCAGTACGCTCTTCAGTACGGCCTGAACGGATGCTGCCTGCGCGCCCCCTGGATTATGGAGAAGGACGACTTCAAATACACCCTGTCGTTTGGGGAGGACATCTTCGGCGGCCCTCGTTGGCGCGACTATGTGGGAGCCGAAAAAGCGGACGACTATGCGCGCACTCGGACGGTTCCGGTGATGCTCGACTCCGACGGTAAGCCGATGCAGCGCAACTTCGTACACCTGAGCGATCTGATCGAGGCGATTGTCTGCGCCATCGGGCATCCGCAGGCGCGGCAGCAGACCTTCAATATCTGTATGGACGAGCCGGTGGAATATCGCAAAGTCGCCGACTATCTCGCGCAGACGCGCGGCCTGCCGTCTGTCGATATTGCGACCGAGTTCCAGTCTACGTGGCTGGACAACACCAAAGCGAAGTTCCTGCTCGGCTGGCGACCAACAGTCGATCTGCCCAAACTGATCGACCTCTCCTACGACTTCGCCCGCCCCGCAAATGACCCCCGCATCGTCTGGTACCCCGGCTAACTTGTACGGATCGAAGACGGGAGACAATCAGTTTTGACACAACAAAAGGGCAAAGCTACTCTGGCATTGGCTAAACTTCGTCAGCTTCTCGCTGCCCAGGGAGTTTTACGGGAAGAGGTGTTGATTGAACTGCGTCGAATGCGCGAATCGGATGAAAAACGAACCTCTTGCGAAGCCACTGGGAAAAGAAAGAACGGTCACTGTGGTTCACCCCGTTGGATGCGATGCGGACTGTACGGGAAGGAGAGGGATTGCATGCTCGGGCAGAAGAGTGGGAAATAGGCAGCCTGTCGGCGAAATCATCTGGATCGGGGGCGAGATCGACCGCGTACAGGTCAGTCTGCGCATTGTTGACGACGAACTTGATCCGGACGCCGTGTCTGCGCTGCTCAACTCTCCCCCTACAAAATCCTACCGAAAAGGCGAA
>JAYUMV010000322.1:0-23336 GCA_043762265.1 Chthonomonadaceae bacterium
TTCGATCCGCGCCCTATCCACTGCGTGCGCCCCGATGCCCAATGTCTCTACCAGGGCGAGCTGATCCAGAGAGAGGATTTCCGATTTGTGAAGTTTTGCCATCGGCACGCGCACAAAACTGCGCATCCCGCCGTCGATGTGTACTCCCAGCACTTTGAGGTGCGCACAGCAGTTGGTCTTGCCCTGGCGGCAGGCGATACACTCCCCACAGTTCAGATAGGGCTCTACCGCACACCGGTCTCCGACCCGCAGTGTTTTGCTGCTGGAGCCGAGCGCGACGATCTCGACGCCCAGTTCATGCCCCAGAATCCGAGGATAGGTGAAGAAGGGTTGTTTGCCGCGATAGGCATGCAGATCGGTGCCGCAGATGCCGACGCGCCGCACTCGCACCAGAGCTTCACCGGGGCCAGGAGCTTCCGGTTCCGCCATCTCCGCCAGAACAAAACGCCCCGGCTCTTCGAGAACAATCGTTTGCATAGTGTTAGACTTTCAGGCCTCGGCCAGAATGGCGGTAAGCAGACGCGGCGCTTTTCCAAACTTTGCCGTATACTCCTCCGCGGTCGGCCGCAGGCGAATGGCAAGTTTTTGCGCATGATTGACCGCGATGTCGCGCAATTGATGATTCAAGAACGGATTGGCGAATCGCTCCAGCGTCTGGTGCGCGAACTTCTCGCCCTCCTCGACCCGCCCTTCCAGGGTGGGCACGATTTCGGTAAAAAGCAGATCCTGAAGCCAGGCGACCAGCGCAGAATCGGCCATCGCCTCGCGCACTGTCGTATAGCCCAGCGGCAGGGCGCGCGTCACCAGGGCGGAATGCGCCCCATTGAGAATACGTACTTTCCGCAGCCAATAACGCCCTACATCGAGCGAGCGCAAAATCGCGGGATGCTCGAAGACATGCGGCTCCTGCCCATTGCCTTCGATGGCCCAGAGAGCGAAAGGCTCGGCTACGGTCAACAGAGGATCCTGCGCGAGCAGCGGATGCCCTTCCGGCCGCTCCGTCACGATCCGGTCCACCAGCGTATTGAGCCAGCGACACTCGGTCTCAAGCCAGTAGGTGAATCGACCTTCCCACCCCCACCGTCGCGCCTGTTCCAGCGCCAACCCGAGCAGAGTATCCGCGTTGTTCTCGATCAGTTCGCAAGGCAGTATGGTGAGACCGGGCAGGCCACTCTCATAGCGAAGATTGAGCAACTCCGTCAGGCGCGCCGGAAAGGAGAGCGGGCTGTTGCCCTCGCGGTCGTCGTCTTGCGGCAGCAGCGTCAGACCCATCTCCGTGGTGTTGGAGACTACCAGGCGCAGATCTTCCGAACAGGCCACATCCGCGATCTCTTCCCATTCCGCTTGCGCGACGAGAGCGCGGGAAACACTCTCTACCTCGATGGTCTCGTCTACCGCATCTCCCTCCTGCAATCCTCGGATCAGGACATGGTAGCGGCAGCCATTGGCGCTCATCTGTCGCGCCCGCTCGCCCTCCGTAGACTGCACCATGACGACTTTGCCGACAGGATACGGTCCGGCATTGACCTGATGCGCGAACAGGTCCACAAAGCCGCGCAGGAAACGCCCGCTTCCGAACTGCAAAATCGTCTCCGGTAACTCTGACATAACGTGCCTTCTCCCGTCCCTGGCAACCGACCTTAACGGTTCTCCGGCCTGCCGCTGGGCCAACTCAGGTTATGGACGGGACGCAGTATTTCCTGCACGTTTCGCAGCAGTTCCGGATCTGGATCGGATTTCAGCGCCGCCAGGTTCCGGGTCAACGTCTCCTGATCGGCTATTCCTACCAGCGTCGTGGCGATCCTTGGGTTCGCCAGCGCGAACTGCAGGCCAAGTTGTGCGAGATCGGCTCCCTGCTCCCGACAGTAGGCGAGCGCAGCAGAGGCGGCTGCCCGCAGCTCCGGCGGAGCCGGATGCCACTCCGGCAACGGTCGGTCGGTCAGCAGACCCATACCGAGTGAGGAGGCATTGATGACGCCGACACCGTGATCGTCCAGTTTCGGAAGCAGGCTTTCCAAGGAGGTATCGTTCAGACTATAGTGACAATAAGAGAGAATGAAATCGAGATCGGTTCGATCCAGCACCGCGCGAAAAATGGGCAGAGGCAGGCCGCTGACACCCAGAAATCGGACTTTGCCGGTCGCCTGTATCGTGCGCAGCGCCGGCAGCGTCTCCTCCACGATCTGGTCCAATGACCCATACTCGATGTCATGGCAGATCAGCAGGTCGATCGTCTCCACTCCCAAGCGCTCTAAACTCTCCTCGACACTCCGCGTGACTCGCGCCGCCGAAAAATCGAAGTCCGCCTCGCCGTAGCGTCCTACTTTGGTAGAGAGCACAAACTGCTCCCTCGGAACTCCGGCCAGACACTTTCCCAGCATGCTCTCCGCGCGGGTGAGGCCATAGAAAGGCGCGACATCGAAATAGTTAATTCCCGCATCCAACGCCGCATGCACCGTGCGCACACACTCCGCAGTGTCCACTGCTCCAAAGACGCCTCCAAGCGGCGAGCCGCCAAAACCCAGGACCGAAACCTCCAGCCCCGTCCGTCCCAACTGCCGATAACGCATAGGAAACTCCCCTCACCATGTGCTGAAAAAAATGCAAATGCAGAGCAGGAAGGCAGGAAGAAAAGAAAACAGGAGAAATGAAATCCCGATTGGCTTTATCCCACCTCTTAGCCTCGCGAAAACAGACAAGGAGCTTCCCTTCTATACATTTCTTCTGCATGGAATAAGGAAGCGCTTCGCACACCCCAAATTTGCTAAAGAGGTCGCGGCTATGCCACATATCCCAAATCCTCCGAAGGAAAGGAGGATTTCCCCACAAATTTCCTGCCTTCTTTTCCTCCTGCCTTCCTGCTCTGCATTTGCATTTACATTGTCTTCTTTCCTTTGCTGTTCTGCGTTTCCTGACAAAAAAATGCCCGGCTTCGCCATTGAAGCCGGGCGTGGACGCAAGCACACCGAAGTCTGCCTGACGAACACGAAACAATTGAGGACGAGAAAGAAGGATACCTTCGCGGCTATTATAGCCTAATTCGCATGTGCTGTCAATAGCCATAGCGATGAATTGAGAATATTTTTGTTTCTCGGGCTTAGAGAAGTGGAAATCAAGGATTCAAGTAGCCAATTATTGCATAGGCGCGACTTTTGCTGTCAAAAACCTGGTGCAGGCGCTTCGTTTTTTGCAAGCCTGTGCTCGGATTGCCCGTACAACAAAAAAATGATACTCCACCTCTCGAAGATGTTGAATTTATTGTAAGCATGGGCTATACTATTTCTGTGGCTTCAATAGCGCGGAACCGCGTGAATGAAAGGATATAGCACTTAATGACCTTGTCTGGAGAGAAACGACGCGGCAGAAGGCCTGCGCTCGATCCGGGAGAACGTCGCCGTCTTGCTGCGCGTATCGCCAAAATGGTATTAGTGGATCGTCTGGAACAAAAAGAGATTCTGCTACAGTTGACGAAGTCGGAGCCGGAACTGGCGCATATCGACGCCAGCACCATCTCACGCCTCTACCGTTTTGCACTGGATACCGGGATCGTACGGGTCCATATCGATGAAAATGCCCCTTTCAAGCCGCCGCGCATCGAGTCGTTGGAGCGCGAACTTGTGGCCGCTTACGAACTTCAGTCGGCGATTGTCGCCGATGCGACCGGGCATGAAGAGACTTTAGAGAGTTCGCTGGCCGACGACCGCCTGCATCAGGCGCTCGGACAGCTCTGCTCCGAATACCTCGATACGATCGTCCGACAGAATGAGATCGTCGCCCTCTCGTCGGGGCGGGCGGTCTTCTACGCGTGTGAAAGCCTGTTCAACAAGCATATCTTCGACAAACGGAACGTGCGCGGCGTCAAGGTCGTCAGCATGAACGGCAATATCGCCGCCGAAGTCTGGAGCATGGAGAGTCCTGACGCCCGACGCGCCATGGATGCCGACATCAGCGGCGCCTGGCTGGCGCGCGCCTTCCCGGATGCCGAACTGATCCGCCTGAGTCTGCCCGTTGCGGTGAAGTCTCCGGAGATGATTCCAGAATGGCTCGCCGAAGGCCCCGGACGCTGGATCTCGCCCCAGGTCTGGGAAGAGAAGTCGAAGCAGGGCGCCAACCCGATGATAAACCAGGCAGGGGAAGACGATGTCTATGTGCCGACCCTGGCGCTCGTCGGTATCGGCGGCGTGCGGGCTAAATCCGGGCACCGTTTTATCGTCGGACTGCACGAGCCGATGCTCGGCAACCTGCAGCCTGAACTGGGCAAGATGATCGAGCTGATCGAACAGATCTCCGGCAACGGCAACAAACTGATCTCCTGCGCGGTCGGTGACCTTTGCAACCGACTGTTCGTGACACTGGCAGCGCGCAAGCATCTGCCTCCCGCCAAACTCGCGGAACTGAATGGCTATGTCCATGCAATCAACGAGCGCCTGCTTTCGATCACCTTCGAGCAGTTGTACCTCGTCCCGAAAGTAGTCGTCGTCGCGGGCGGCGCGTCGAAAGTGGACGCCATTCGCTCGGTGCTGGAGTGGCAAGCGATGGGCTGGAGTCAGCCGATCGTCCACGACCTCTGCACCGACCGTGAAACGGCGGTTCGTCTGCTCGAAGCGAAGCGAAGCTCCACCCGCCGTCCCTGAACCTTACGTTGTATACAAGTTGTTCTCCCGACTGTCGCCGCCTGTTTTTATCTGGCGGAGCAAGCGGGAGTTTTTTTGTCTCTTTTGGGCAGGAAGTTCGCTCTCAGATAATGAATGAGTGCAGACAGATCTGATATGCGACAGAGAGGACGACAACAAAAGATCATGAGCGATTTTACTCCCAAACCGGAACATAAATTCACCTTCGGGCTCTGGACCGTAGGCAACGCCGGACGCGACCCTTTCGGTGGCCCGGTGCGCGAACCCGTCTCCCCGTGCGGCCTGGCCTATCAGCCGCCTTACATCGTCGAGAAGCTTGCAAAAATGGGCGCCTATGGCGTCAATCTCCACGATAATGACCTCGTCCCCATCGATGCGACTCTTGCGGAGCGCAACGCCATCGTCCATGAGTTCAAACAGGCCCTGGACGACAACGGCATGAAGGTGCCGATGGCGACTACCAACCTGTTCAGCGACCCGATCTTTAAGGACGGCGCCTTTACCAGCGTCGATCCCAAGGTGCGCGCCTACGCGTTGCAGAAGACAATGCGCGCCATGGACCTCGGCAAGGAGTTGGGCGCAGGCGTCTATGTCTTTTGGGGCGGGCGCGAAGGCACAGAGACCGATGCCAGCAAAGATCCCCGCGACTCGATGCAGCGCTTTCGCGAGTGCCTGAACTTCCTCGCCGAATACGACATCGCGCAGGGCTACGACTTCAAGTTCGCCCTGGAGCCCAAACCCAACGAGCCTCGCGGCGACATCTACTGCCCGACGGTCGGTTCGGCCCTCGGCTTTATCGCCACCCTCGACAAGCCGGAGAAGTTCGGCGTCAATCCCGAATACGCCCACGACACGATGGCCGGACTCAACTTCGTCCATGCGGTAGCGCAAGCCATTGACGCAGGCAAACTGTTCCACATCGACCTGAACGGCCAGAAACCGGGCCGCTACGATCAGGATTTCCGTTTCGGAGCCGAAGACTTGAAGGCCAACTTCTTCCTCGTCAAACTGCTCGAAGACAGTGGCTACAGCGGCATGCGCCACTTCGATGCGCATGCCTACCGCACCGAAGACGAAGCGGGCGTCTGGGACTTCGCCCTCGGCTGTATGCGCACCTATCTCATCCTGAAGGCAAAGGGCGAACAGTGGAACGCCGACGCCGAGATCCAGGACATCCTCAAATCCAACACCGCCGATCCCGACAACACCGCCGCCCTCCTCGCGACCTACTCCGCCGATAACGCCGCGAAAATCAGCGATCTGCCCGTTGATCGCATCGCCTACGGCAAAAAAGGCTACTCGTACGAAAAACTCGACCAGCTGACCACGGAGTTGATCCTCGGCGTGCGCTAGAACGGATCGAAACAATGCCTCCTCGCCTAACGAGGAGGCAGCGAAACCCGGTTCGTTCTCGCGCGTAAAGGGAGTATGAGCCGCGCCACATTGCAAGAGACCGGCAGTCTCAAGACCGCAGGCGTTCATCACGCCCGAAAGAGGAGGGTTTCGATGCAGGCAAGACAACGAACCGTCGGGCTCGGATTGCTGTTGGCGCTGGCGACCGGGATAGCGCTGGCACAACAGACACCGCCTGCCCCTGCGCCACTGATACACCATACATTCGAGACCGATCCTGCGGAGTGGATGGGGATCGGCAATACGGCGATGGTGAGCGTGAATCACGACGCAGACCATGTCAAAGAGGGCAAGGGGGCGCTGCAGTTCGACTATGCGGCCAACAAAGGCGAACTCAATGCGCTCGTCCTGCCGATCACCGACGGTGCGCTGACAAAAATGAAATCGATGCACTTCTGGATTCGCGCAGACTACTCCACGGTCTTCGCGATCTCGCTGCAAGAGAAGGATGCCGGACGCTACTCGGCGATCTTCAATGTTCCCGCCAAAGGCTGGCAGGAAGTCCAACTGGAGCCCGGCGACTTCGTACTCGGGGAAGAGAAGGACGATCCGAAAGATCCGGATGGTAAACTCGACCTGGACCAGATCAACGGCATCGCCATTGCCGACTACGGGCAGATCTTCGTGCAGTCCGACGATGCCAACCTTCAGGCCCTGTTCCATATGCAGAAGGGGCCGCACACGTTCAACCTCGATGATTTCACGGTGAGCGCGGAGCCACTCGCGCCTGCCGTTCCTACCGCAGGCAAAGAGCGGATGCTCGACACGCCGTCCCGCCCACAGATCTCCTGGCTTGGGGTCGGCGATGTCAAAGTGAGCCGGGCGATGGGGAAACCGCTTGTCGGCTCCGGTCTGCGCGCCGACTATCATCAGGGTCCGAACAAGATTATCGGTCTGCTGAAGCGTGTCCCGCGCGGACGCCTTGCAGGCATGGATCAGATCGCCTTGACGGCGGCGGCGACCAAGCCCACCAAACTGGTCGTGCAGTTGGAGCAGGTCGGCGGCGGTAAGTACCGCACCATCGTAGATGTGCCCGGCGCCTCGGACCCCAAAGAGTTGGTCCTGCCGTTTTCCGGCTTTGAAATGACCGACGATTCCGGCGATCGCAACGGACACTTTACGCCCGATCAGGTCAATCAGATCGTCATTATCGACGCCTCCGGGCTGATAGACGGAGCCGATGCCGACAACACCCTCTGGATCAACAAACTCCGCACTGGTCCCAAATAGCTCTCCTCGCGCACCTAACGCCCGTCCTCTTCTCGTTTCGGGAAGAAGACGGGCGTTAATTGCGTTAGAACGTTATCCGCAGGACTCCTGCGGCATCGGTCGTGGCGCCGACGACGCCGGGAGACAGGCTGATCTGCGTTCCGTTGGGGCCAGGCTGGAGGGCCACCCCGTAAGAGGAGTTCGCAGACAGGCCGGTACACAGGACCGTGTGCACTCCGGTCGGGACGACGAAGGTCGTCGCGGTGATCGAGACGCCGCCATTGACCGGGAAGAAGGCCGCCGTGCTGCCGAACACAGCGCCATCGAAGGGCGTTCCCTGCGAACTCTGCAGGCGCGTCGCTGCTGCCATGCCCGCTCCTGCGTCCGCGCCCTGCAACACATGCAGGAATCGCACATTGTTGGGCCTGGTCGGATCTTCCACGGTCAGGATGTAACGGGTCGGTTCCATCCAGGCGATCGGGTTGAGGAGGTTCGCGGAGTAGGTCGCCGTTGTGGAGGGAGCCGTCGGCAGCAAAGTCTGCACAAACAGCTGCTGGCCGCTGGGAAGTGTCTCGACGGCCAGATTGCCGTTGATGGCCGGAGGATTGATCAGGCTCAGGTTGAACCGTTTGAAGAGCCCTGGGTGGATCGAAGTCGCACGGTCATAGACGACGATCGTGTCGTTGTTGAGCCAGAGGATCGACCGGGTGGCCTGGGTGATGTCGGTCGCGCCGAGGCTGGGAGCCCAGAAATTCGGACGATTGTAGAGCGGGGTCAGATCGCTCGACGCATAGAGATAGCCGGGGCCGTTGCTGGTGACGGTCGTCGGATCTCCCGCATTCAGGCCGAGTATCCACTGGCTGCCGTTCGCCCACTCTCCCGCCTCGAACCAATTCAGGGAGGGCGTGCCGCTCGCGCACCAGTTCTGCAGCCCTAAGGTGTTGTGGTAGGTCGTGGTCAGGCCGACCGCGTTGTTGTCGTAGTTGCTCATCTCCTTGGTGAGCCATTCGCCTTTGCGATAGAATTCGAACTGCCCGCCGTCTCCATCCTGATGGTTGATGGAGAGCCAACTGGCGCGGTAGTCGAACATCGTGCCGGTGGGGCTCCAGTCGCTGTGCGCCACGATCCGACCGGCTCCCGGATCGTAGAAGGTGGTCGCGAAGGCGGGTCTGGGATCTGCGGCGGGCGGCAGGGTCGGATCCAGCAATAGGTAGTAGAGGATCGCGTCGGAGGAGCTATAGCTCCAGGGCTTCGTGATGCGGGACATCAGGGCGTTGGGTCCGCCCTCCAGCGCGTTGACGACCAGCCAGCGGGCGGCATCGCGCCTGGTCGTTCTGCCGTTCTCCTGGTCCAGCAGCGTGAGCAGCGCGAACGGCTGAATGAAGTCCGGCGTCACCCAGAGGCGCAGCAGGTCACCGTAACTGGCGAACTGGTAGACCGGTCCCATCCAGGCCTGCGTAGGATCGATGTAGGGTGCGGGGATCAGAGAAGAGAGAAAGCCGGTCGAGAAGCGGTCCCATACCGGGGCGTCGATCAACTGGATCTGCGGGCCAGCGTAGGCGACGTTATGAAAGCCCGCCGTCTGCAGCGCCAACAGTTGGCCCGCTATAAATCCGATGGAGTGGCCGTAGAGCATGCCTTCCGCCGGCAGCCCGCCGCTTGCCAGACCGAAGCCTGCGCCGTTCCCTGCGATGCCATAGGCGTTGGCGGAGGCAGCCGGATCCCCGAACATCGCGAACTCCTGGTAGAGCCACGCACCGTTCGCGTCCAGGAGATAGCTGCGCAGCGAGTTGCCCAACAGCGAACCAGGCAGGGCGCCGTTGACCGGTGGATCGTCGTTGGGATCGAAGCTCAGCGCCATCATCGTCAGCAGACGCGCGTGCCCCAGATAGTAGTTGTTGGCGGCCATGCGGTACGGCTTGTTGTTGGGCAGCAGTTGCGTACTGTTCACGACGCCACCGGGGGAGGGATGGTCGCCGCCGGTTGTGGCGGCGTTCAGACAGTCGTTCGCCCACAACATAAAGACAGTGCGGATCGTGGCCTTGTCTGCGGCGGTGAGGATCGAATGGCCCTGCGCGTCCTGCGCGTTGTAGATCCAGTCTACGATCAGCGGCCACTGCTCTCCAGAGCCGTTGGCGCGGTTGTAGACGGCAAAGAGAGGATCGCGGAAAGGCGCGCCCGCCAGATGCCCGAGCGCGGCCTGGTTCATGGCGACCATCAGCATGTTGCGCGCGTACTGCGCATACTGGATACGCGCCGTCGGGTTGGGGTCAATGAGCGAGTTGAACGCCAGGACCATGCCGTACTGCTCCGTGAGGTAGCCCACATAGCCCTGCGTATCCCCCGGATCCGGATAGTTGGGATTGGCGACTCCATTGGGGAAGAACTGGGTCTGATAGACAGAGACCGCTTGCTGCAGCAGCGGCACCATGCCCTGCTGGTAGATCGGATTGGCGGCAGTCGCCCAACTTTGCAGTTTCGGCAGGTTGTTCACCGTGACCCACAGGCGAGGATGGGTGCTGACGGGAAACGGGATGGTAACGGCTGCGCCGGAGTCGTTGGCGGTGACGACGGTCGCCGCCGCAGGCATGGCCAGGGTGGTCGTCGAGGCGGTGGCGTTCTGAACGGTTGCGCCGGTCCAGTTGACAAACGACTGCCCGACAGGCGGCGCATTCGCCGTGATCGTCACGACGGTTCCGGCAGCGTAGTTGCCGCTGCCAGCTCCGTTCACCACGCTCAGCGCGTAGGTGTTCGGATTGCCTCCGCCGCCCCCATCTCCGCTACTTGTTACAGGAACCGTAAGGGAGTTGCTGTAGTCGGACCCTGGATTTCGGACGCAGAAGGTAGCGGAAGTCGCGGTCCCCAGATAGCCTGTCGCGGTGACGGTCGTTGCCGTCACCGTGCCGGCGCTCATCTGGATCATGCTGTTCGTGCCGTAGCTGATATAGGCGTTCGCGTAGGGCTTGAGGCCAGCGCCGGTGATCGTCACCGTCACCGTCCCGGATTTGAGTGGATTGGGAGAGACGGCGGTGATCGTGGGGCCAGCGGAGAGAATATTGACGTAGATCGTCGCGGAGATCGCTGTGTTGACCTTGCTGGTCGCGATGATCTGTACCGGATTCTGAGCGGGAAGCTTGGCAGGAGCGGTATAGAGGCCTGCCGTGCTGATCGTGCCTGCGGTAGAGTTGCCCCCCTTGACTCCGCCTGCCGCCCATGTGACCTCCACATTGGATAGCCCGGTCACCTGGGCGGTAAACGCGACGGTTTTGCCGATGGCTACAGAGGGGCCGGAAGGCAGAACCGTGATACTCTGCGCGACAAGCCTGCTAGCCGAGGTGAGCAGTAAGCCGAACACAAGCAGTAACAACCTGAACTTCTCGCGCATGCTGCATAATCCTTTCCAATACTAGGGGCGCCGCAAGGAAGCTTATCCGCTCGATAGGAGCTTTCTCTTCCTGCATATTTTTTGCGCGTTCCTCAACGCTGAGGCGCTTGATTTTAAGCACACCAATCCAGCCCGCAGTAGAGAGCAGGCTACAGATATTATCTCAGGTCGACATGGACGGAAATGTGGACGGTTCGAGGACAAGAGTGTGGACGAACCATAAATAGGCCGTTCGGACTATGTCCAAAGGGTAGAGGCATGGTATCCTAGAGGGAGAACGCCTAGAAGGCGGCAAGCCAACCCGGAAGGCATGCTCTCGATGCCGATCGTCAGGGCGATGAAACGATGACTTTGTCTGCATTCTGCTATGCGATGGGATATTTGACCGGCCTGGGCGCGTTCTGGTGGATGGCCCGGCAACGCCAGTTGGCAACGCAGGGTGTCGCCAACTTGCTGGCGGCGGGATTAATCGGAGGACTGGTCTGCGCCAATCTCGCGCAGTGGATCTTTGCGGGCACGGCCGGGAAGACAGTATTGGGAGCAGTTGCGGGCGGCTATCTGAGCGTTGCGCTCTACAAGCGCTATCTGGGGATTCGACGCCCGCTGGGTGATCTGTTCGCAGTCGCGTTGAGTGCAGGCGAGGCGGTCGGACGCTGGGGCTGCTGCTTCGGAGGCTGCTGTTACGGACGGACGTGTAAAAATCTACCCTGGGCCATCTGGCAGCATGATGCCTGGCGACATCCCACGCAGGCGTATCTCTCGCTCGCCAGCCTCGGTATTTTGATGGTGTTGCTCTGCATGGAGCGTCTGCGTCCGCCGGAAAACACGCTGTTTTTTCTTCAGGGCCTGCTCTACTGCGCGGCCCGTTTCGGGATCGAGTTTCTGCGCGATTCGCCCCGCACGACCGGGAATCTCTCTCTCGCGCAGTGGGCCTGTCTGTTCGGCGGCCTCTTCTTCGCGGTCCGCCTGACACTGCTTCTGCACGCAACCCGGAGGTCCTATGGACACATCACCGCCTGAAGAGAACGTACCATCGCCGAAGGAAAACCCTATGCCGCCCTCAGACCATCATGCGTTGCCTTCGGACCATCCTCTACCTGCGCCGGAGTACGACCTGCCGCCCCCGGAAAATGACGTACCGCCGCCGGAAAGTCCTCTTCCGCCGTCCGGCAGCAACCTGCCGCCACCGGGAGAGCCAGGGCCTTTCTGTCCCAACTGCCGTCAGGCGTACCCTTTAGGGCGACAGTTCTGCCCGCACTGCGGCTTCAATCTGGAGCCTGTTCCGCAATCGAAATTCTTTGCCGGGTCGAATGTTATAGATTTCATTCTGGCCCTGCTCCTGTGTGTCCTCTGCGCGCCGATGGTGGTGACAGCGATCATTCCGCTTGTCCTCTATTTCGTCATGGACAAGCGCTATATCGGGTTCCGCAAAGGTCTCGCTGCTGGCCTGATCCTCTACGCTGTTATCCTTCTGGGGGGACTGGCGTTCTGCGGTTACATTATTTTCGCTCTTGGCAATGGCCAACACCACTGATCGCTGAGTTACCAGGTCAGGAGAACGCTATGTCAGCAGAGTCAGAACAGGACTGGTCAGAACATACGGAAGGGCTCTGTCCGAAATGCCTGCGCAGGGTCCCGGCGCTGCTGAAGGCGGAGGCGGGGCAGATCTGGCTGGAGAGCGTCTGTGAGCGGCACGGCGCGGCGCGCGCTCTGCTCGCTTCCGATGCGCAGGAGTACCTGCGTTTCCGGCAGTATGTGCCGCCGCGCGCCGGGGTCGCTTGCTGTGGCGCGGGCGAGACCTGCGCGGAAGGGCCGCCTGTCTGCGTTCTGCTGCTGGAGATCACCCTGGCCTGCAATCTGCGCTGCCCCACCTGCTACGCCGATGCGCAGGGCCACGACTTCATGTCGGTGGAGACAGCGCGGACGCGCCTCGATCAGTTTTTCCGGACACAGAGCAGCCTCGATGTGCTGATGCTCAGCGGCGGTGAACCGACCATCCATCCCCAGTTCGGCGAGATCCTGGCGTTGGCGCTCTCCTATCCGATCGGGCGCATCCTCGTCAACACCAATGGCCTGCGCCTCCGTCAGAGCGATACCCTGGTGCAGAGCATCGCGGCGCATCGGGACCGTGTGGAACTGTTCTTCTCCTTCTCCAGTTTCCGTAAAGAAGTCCATGAGCGGCTCTATGGCAAAGATCTGCGCGTGGAGAAGCGGGAAGCCCTGGAGCGAGCGCAGGAGGCAGGCCTCTTCGTGACACTCGTCCCGACCCTCGAACGCGGCGTCAACGCCGATGAGATCGGCGACCTCTACCGCTTCGCTCTCAGTCTCGACAACGTCAACGGCCTCAACTTCCAGCCCGTCATGAGCGCCGGTCGCTACGAACACGGCTATAGCGGGGCGGAGCGTCTCACGCTCACGGATGTGCTGGCCGAGTTGGAGCGTCAGACGGACGGTGCGCTGAAGAGCAGCGATTTCGTCGGCCTGCCCTGCTCCCACCCCGACTGCTGCGTGCTGACCTATGGTTTCCTCGACGAACGCCGCGAGCGCATCACGCCTCTGCCGCGCCATCTCGACATCGCCCGCTATCTCGATCTGTTCGCCGACCGTATCAGCTTCGCCGGAATCCTGGGCGGGGCGGCCCGACGCGTCTGGTCGGATGTGGCGCATCTGCGCGGCAAGCAGACCCTCCAGGACCTGAGCCTGCTGTTCCGCGAGGCCGGAATCCGCGACGTTCTGCCGCTTATCGGCAAGCCCGACCGCATCGGCAAACGGATCTTCCGCGTCGTCGTCAAACCGTTCATGGATGCCCACACCTACGACCAAAAACGGATCGAACAGTGCTGCACCAAGATCCTGGACGAGAACGGCAACTCTGTCTCGTTCTGCGAATACAACGTCTTTCACCGCGCCCGCAAAACGCCCCGCGTCAGCACGATTCCCCTTGTCCTGCGCTGACACCCACCCGTCCAGGAGTCGCCTCCATGTCCCTGAAACCCATAAACGAATTCGACAGAGCGCGTCAGGGCGAAAAGTTCGAAGGCTACGCCTTCACGTTCTGCAAGGCGGCGTTCCTTGTCCTGATCTTTCAGCGCTTCTCCCTGCTCGCCCTCTCCGGCCTCGCGGCTCTCTTCTATCTCCTAGCCTCCTGGCGCGGCGTCACCCGCTGGCGCTGCTGGGCCAAGCCTCCCTACGTCACCCTCTTCTGGGCCGCCATCTTCGCCTGGCAACTCTGGCTTACCCTCCAACCCGCTGCGCATTGATTGGACAAAAAAGCACCTTCCGAAGAAGGTGCCATTTGTACAAGGGGGTTACTGATATTTTTTGATGAGATGGTCGTATTCTGTATGTGTTCCAATCCAGAACCAGTAGATCGTGTCGTCATCTTTTTCCACCAGACCCAAAACGCGATAATGCTCGGTCACTTTTGCAGAGTAAAAAGGCTGGTTTTTACTGATCGGTTTGAATTGAAAACTCGGATGATAGTGATTCTCTTCCCACAAAAGATACTTCTCCTGGGCGGCCTTGCGAATAGCCCGAGGCAGTGCGCGATAGAGTTCCCAGAAATCTTCTGTACCGATGGAATCCATTATTTACGCTTCGTAGACTTGAATGACCTGGTCTTTCCTGCAGCGATGTCTGCTCGAACCTTTGTAACAAGATCGCCAAGGACTTGAGGAGGCGTCGCAGCCAACTTGGTCTCCCAAATCTGATCATTCGTTTTCAAAGTGGAGCGGGAAGACTGATTGTCAATAGAAGGCGAGGGCGATACGACTGCATCCGCCGTACCGGAATCACCATGCGCGAGCGTAGCAACTTTTGTGTCCACCGATGGATCCCTCCTTGCCTTGACGGTAACGTTCATTATCCATCAAAACCTCTCAATACTCAATAAGATTGTAACACATAGGTTATGTTGCATGCAACTTCCGCGTGAAGGATTCTGCCGGGAAAAAGAAGTCCTGCGGTCAAAAATGCGATTGCATATTGCGGAACGGGTGGGCGTTCGGAAACTACTGTCCCTGCCCACGTGTGAACCCTGGCTCTCCATCGAAGTTACAGAGGCTTTCGCACTTGATAAAATCCAGACCGGCTGCGGTGATACGTTGGAGCAGGATAAGGATATCGGCGTGCAGGATCGCGCTTTGCGCCGTCGTCCTCATAAAACGACAGCGCCAGTGGTCGGTGCAGAAGGTTTCTGGCAGACCCTCAGGCCATACTTTGACGCCGCGATTGGTGATCATAGCCAGTTGTAAATCGGGAGTGCTCGTCGAGGAAAGCAGACGGCCCAGCATATCTGGCGAACCCTCGCGCCAGTGCAGAAACACATCTACTCCTACCATCTCCTTTTTCGCTGCTGGCCGCCGCACAACATGAAACGTCGGCACGGTAACCGCTGCATCGGCATAAGAGACCGCTCGCAATCGTTCCGGCAGGAGGCCCAGGCGCGCAATCACCGCAGCGGCAAACTCGCGAGTACCAACCTTTTCGCAACTTACTTCGGGGTCGAATATATCCGCAGTGTGGACCCCTTCCTCGATGACGCGCAGCCAGGCATTGTGGACACGAGCCGCGACCTCCGGCTGTCCGATGTGAACTAGCATCATCACTGCGGCAAGCAGCAGCCCCGAAGGATTGGCAATATTCTGTCCGGCAATCGTGGGGGCCGAGCCATGGATCGCCTCGAACATGGCCCCCTGTTCGCCAATATTGGCCGAACCGGCCAGTCCGATGGAACCTGCGATCTGTGCCGCCACATCCGAGAGGATGTCGCCATAGAGGTTCGGCATCACGATCACATCGAAGACTTCTGGAGTGTCCGCCAGCTTTGCCGCGCCGATGTCCACGATCCAATGCTCATGCTCAATATCGGGATACAGGGCCGCGATCTCGTCAAACACCTTATGAAACAGCCCGTCCGTGAGTTTCATAATGTTGTCTTTGGTGAAACAGGTCACCTTCTTGCGGCCGTTCTGGCGGGCATACTCGAAGGCGTACCGCACGATCTTCTCGCAGCCCGGGCGGGAGATCAGTTTCAGACACTGCATCACCTCGTCCGTCTGTCGGTGCTCGATACCCGCGTAGAGGTCTTCTTCATTTTCGCGAACGATCACCAGATCCATTTGGGGGTGGCGAGTATGGACAAACGGCGCGTAGGCCACGCAGGGACGAACATTGGCATACAGCCCGAGGCTTTTGCGGATGGTGACATTGAGGCTCTTGAACCCACCTCCCTGGGGCGTGGTGATAGGCGCTTTTAAAAACACACGGGTACGCCGCAGCGAATCCCACGCGCTCGGTTCAATGCCTGAGGTGACGCCACGTGCGTAAACGCTCTGCCCGATCTCGATGCACTCCACGTCGATTTGTGCGCCTACCGCTTGCAAAATGGAGAGGGTCGCCTCCATGATTTCAGGGCCGATGCCGTCTCCATAGGCGACTGTGATCTTTGTTTTGTCCATAATGTGTGGTTTCCTTCCGTCATAGGTTATACTGGAGTAGTCGCGAACAGTATACCACGAATTATATGACACGATATTAAAAACACGAAAATAAAGTCGCATTTAGGGAGAAAAGAGAGTGTCTATACCTGCAACACAAGAAGCGCCCCCTGTGACCGCCTGGACATTTCTGACCAATCATTCCCATGTCCTCATCTGTCTGGCGCGGGATCCAGCCTCGCGTCTGCGAGATGTGGCCCTCCTGGTCGGTATCACCGAGCGCGCCGTCCAACGCATTGTAGCGGACCTGGAAGCAGCAGGCATCATCGCACGTACGCGCGACGGCAGGCGCAATCATTATGAGATACATCGCTCTCTGCCCTTACGTCATTCCGTCGAAGCAGGCTGCACAGTCGGCGATTTGCTGTCGATGATTCCCGATTCCGCTACTTCCCCTTCGTGAAATGTGCAGGCACGGTTCCAGCCTCGTTGTGAGACGATGGATATATGCAGGAATGCTCTTATCGAACGGCGAAGAGAAGCCCAACCTAGAAAGTTCATGGTCGGATGCTTGCAGCGTTCGGCGGAAGGGGCAAAAGACAGTGTTGACGTTACCTGAAGAGATCGCGGCGGCGTGTGCGCCGCTGTTTGAGGCGGTGCCGTTCGAGACGGCGATGGGCCGACTGGTGGGCAGCGCCCCGCAGCGGACAGAGATCGTGAAGCAGGTATTGCAGCACCCGGCGTTTGCGGGGCGTCCGGCGCTTGCTGCAGCGCTCTGGCTCTATGTGGACGACCTGGAGCGCAGTCACACCGTGAGTCAGGGAATAGACGGCTCGACGGGCGCTTACTGGCACGGTATCATGCACCGCCGGGAGGGCGATTTCGGCAACAGCCACTACTGGATGCGGCAGGCAGCCGCCCATCCTCTGCGCCATTCCTCTCCTGAACTCGATCCCGATGCGCTGATCGATGCGGTCGCGGCTGCGCGGGGCAGCGATCAGCCCGACCTCGTGGCCAGACAGCGGGCAGAGTGGAAAGCCCTCTTCGAATGGTGCGCCGCACAATCTTAGAAGGATGCTTTCGGAAGGCCCATCCCGGCAAACAGAAGCAGCCTTGCCCGTGAGCAAAGCCGCTTTCCATAACCTTAAACAACAGGAGTGATTTCAATGGCAGGAAACAGGACAGAGGCGTCTAGTGCGGAGCCCATCAACGTAGGGTTTATCGGCGTGGGAGGGCGAGGGCAGTATCTGCTGCGCCTGATGCTCACGATTCCGGGAGTGATGGTGACGGCGATCAGCGATGTGGACCTGAAGAACCTCGAAAAAGCGTCCGCGATGGTCGTAGAGGCGGGCCAACCGGCTCCGGCCACGACCAGCGAGTGGAAAACCCTGCTGGAGCGTCCGGAGGTGAAGGCGGTCGTGAGCGCGCTGCCCTGCGATCTGCACGCGGCCTGTTACCTCGATGCCATCGCGGCAGGCAAAGACCTGTACGGCGAGAAGCCGATGTGCCTGACGGTCGCGGACTGCGACGCCGTGGTCGCGGCTGCCAACAAGGCCGACAAACAGATCACTCAAATCGGATTTCAGCGTCGCGCCGATCCGCGCTTCATCGAGCCGATGGAGCAGATTCACGCGGGAGAGCTCGGAACGCTCGTCGAAGGCCGGGTCGCGTGGCTCAACTCGTGGGGACCGCTCTATGGCTGGTTTGGCAAGCGCGACCGCTCCGGCGACTGGATGGTCGAGCAGGCCGTCCACAACTGGGATGTCATGAACTGGGCCAACAACTGCCTGCCAGTTCGCGCCATGGGCATGGGCCGTGCCGGACTCTATGCCGACCAACAGCCGGATCGCGACGTCCACGACTACTACACCGCGCTCGTGGAGTATGAGAACGGCGTCATCGTCAACATCATCCATAGCTGGATCTCGCCCGGTCAGGCCGGCCACTTCAAAAGCACCTTCAACGACGAATATACCCGCCTGCTGGGAACTGACGCCGGGATCGATTTCAACTCCGGCACCTTCTCCTACCGCAAAGAGCTGGACAAGCCCGACCGCATCGGCCACAACCACCCCGGCGACATCAACGGCAGCCTGCTCTCACTGGAGGCGTTCGTCAACTCCGTGCGCACCCGCTCCGCGCCCGTCGGGAACGTGGAGCATGGCCGCGCTGCCGTGCTGACCTGCCTGCTGGTGCGCGAGGCCGTCTACCGTGGCGGCGAAGTCACGATGAAGGAGCTAACGGCGTGAAATTTCGCTCTTTCGCTCTCTGCACGGCCTTTGCTCTCCTGGGCTCTGTCAGCCTCGTTGGGCAGCCTGCCCGTGCACAGGAATACAAACTTGGCCCCGACTCGATGCAGCAGCCCGATGTTCCGAAAGGCGACGTCACCTACTACAAGGCCAAAAACAGCAAGGTGTTCCCCGGTTCCGAGCACGATGTCTGGGTCTATGTTCCGAAGCAGTACGACCCGGCGAAGCCTGCCTGCGTCATGATCTTCCAGGACGGCGGCGGGTTTCAGGATCGGAACGGCGGCAATCGTGTCCCGGTCGTCTTCGACAACCTGATCGCGAAGAAGCAGATGCCCGTCACGGTCGCGATCATGATCAACCCCGGCGTCGTGCCTGCGGCTGGCCCCAACGCCCTGCCGCGCTACAACCGCAGCTTCGAGTACGACGATCCCACCGACCGCTACGCACGTTTCCTGCTGGAGGAGATCCTGCCGGAAGCCGGTAAGAAGGTCAATCTCTCGCAAAATCCGGATGATCGTGGGCTCTGCGGGGCGAGTTCGGGTGGGATCGCCTCGTTCGTCGCCGCCTGGACACGCCCGGATCAGTTCCATCGCGTCATCAGCTACATCGGCAGCTTCACCGACCTGCGCGGCGGCAACACCTTCCCCTCCGACATCCGCAAATACGAGCCGCGCCCTCTACGCGTTTTCATGCAGGATGGAACCGCCGACCAGGACATCTACTCCGGCAACTGGTATATCGGCAATCAGGATGTGGCGGCAGCGCTCAAGTTCGCCCGCAACGACGTGCAGTTCGTCGTCGGCACGCAGGGGCACAGCGGCCAGCAGGGCGCATCGATCCTGCCCGACGCCCTGCGCTGGCTCTGGCGCGACTATCCGGCCCCCATCCGCCCTGCAATGATGGCTGCGTCTCAATCCCCGGTCCCCACGCCGCTTACTCCGCAGCCGATCATGAAAATCCTCCAGCCCAACCAGGGCTGGCAGCCCGTCCTGACAGCGTTTACTGCCGGGGCTCTTGCCGCCGATTCCGCTGGCAACGTCTATGTCGCGGCCCGGCCCTCCGGCCAGATCCATAAGATCGCGCCCGACGGCGGGGTGTCGCTCTTTGCAGACAGCAAACAGGAGGTCTCCGCGCTGGCTTTCGGCCCGGACGGCAAACTCTACGCCGCGCAGAACGCCGCCAGGCGCATTGTCGCCTACGACGCGACCGGCAAAGAGACGACCGTTGCGAAAGGCGTGACCGCGAATGGCCTCACTCTCAACCATAACGGGGAGATCTATCTGACAGACGCCAAAGACGGCAAGATCTACTTCCTCGGGAAGGACGGACACAAGATTCTTGCCGACGTCGGACTACCCAACGCCACCGGTCTCGCGCTCACGCCCGACCAGACCCTGCTTCAGGTCACCACACCCGGCAAACTCCTCACCTGCTACCAGATCCAGCCCAACGGCGCTCTGGGAGCCAAACAGGAGTTCTTCGACATTCATATCCCCTACGGCATGACCAGCAGTGGCGCGGACGGCATGACCTCCGACACGCTCGGTTGGCTCTATGTCGCCACGCAGTCCGGCATTCAGGTGCTGGATCAGGCAGGGCGCGTCAACGGCATCATCGCCAACCCGGACCGTCGGGCCGCGTCCGCTGTCGTCTTCGGCGGCGTCGACCACGACATCCTCACCATCACCGCCGAAGGCAAAGTCTATCGACGCACGACCTCCGCGAAAGGCGTCCTCTCCTCCGAACCGCCCATCAAGCCACCAGGTCCGCGGCTTTAGAAGGCAAGCAAGGGAGGAGACAATGATGTCTCCTCCCTTGCGGATCGATTTCGGAGCCGGTCTTAGTGAGGCAGGCCGCGAACCGAAGCGCCTGCCCGCGTAGCCAGGCTGGAAACATCGGGTTTGAAAGTGTCGGGAAAAGCGGTTTGCGCAGAGGCGGTCCTGATAGGCGCCGGAGCAGCGGCCACGATCGGGTTGGAAGTCCGTTTGTCTTTCCCTGGTCCGACGCTATGGAAGATGGGCAGATCGACAACAATCAGAATCATTAAGATCAGCCCCAGCGCCTGAACATCGGTGCAAGAGATACCTTTGCGAAGGGGGGCGACAGCCGGAAACGGTTGGGTCGAGAACATAGAGACCTCCTTATCGAGACGCAAAACGAATGTCATGTTTTTGAGACATCAAGAGTGACATCGACACTCCTATTCTAAGCGATCGCCTGCAGAAAAGCATCTGCGAAACGGCATATTTTGTTTCGGTGAGACAGGAAGAAACGCGTTTTTGGTCCGTAATCGCCCCGGAAAGCCTCTCAATACCGGGCGAAAAGCAAGAAACGCAGGAAGCTACGGATCGGAGGTGCGTTTGCCGGGTGGGTATGTGCTAAAATGTGAGTAACAAAATAGATAATCGCTGGAAGCCCACGGAAAAGGTTTAACAATGCGAACATTTCGGGTGCAACTGTTACGAGAAACATGGTTCGTTGGGACTGTGGCCACGCTGGACTGCCTCTCGACGATCTATCTGCTGCATACTGGTAAGGCGACCGAAGCCAATCCCTTTCTGGCGCTTGTCGCCTCCTGGAGCCTGCTGGCATTTTTTGTCGTGAAGATGAGTTTCGTGATAGGCCCGCTGGGAGGCCTTGAACGCATCCGCCGTATTCCCGGCAAAGAGCGCTTTGTGAAAACGGTGATGCGCGGCGGACTGGCTGCGTATGCGGTCATCTATTTGGGGTCGATGCTACTCGAATTCAAATTCCCTGATGTGGCCCGCGCGCTGCATCTGATGCCCTCCTGAGAGAACGGCTTGTCAAAGATCCGTCGGCCAGTTCTTACTCCTGAAAAAAAGGTTTCGCGATGCTCAAAGAGTTTAGAGAGTTCGCCGTCAAGGGCAACGTCATCGACCTCGCTGTGGCGGTGATCATCGGAGCGGCATTCGGCAAGATCGTCACGTCGTTTGTCGAAGACATCATCATGCCGATCATCGGCATGATGACGGGCAAAGTCAACTTCGTCGATAAGTTCATTGTCCTCTCGAATCCAAAAAACGCCGTTCTCGATTCGCTGGCGGACGCCAAAAAGGCGGGAGCTGCGGTCATCGCCTACGGCAACTTCCTCAATGTGACCCTCAACTTCCTCATTATCGCCTTCGTCGTGTTTCTGATGGTGAAGCAGATCAATCGCCTCAAGCGCGAACCGGCCCCGGCTACGCCGAATACGAAAGACTGCCCCTTCTGCACCTCGCCGATCGCTCTTACCGCGACCCGCTGCCCCCTCTGCACTTCCCAACTGACGGAGTAAGCACATGACGGAAAAAGAGGGGAAAGCACGGCTGACTCTCGAAGGGGCGCGGCAGGCGACGGAAGCGCGCTACCGCACTCTCTTCGAGCATGCGCCAGACGGTATCCTCATCGCCGATCCTGAGAGCTACTATCTCGACGCCAACCCAAGTATGTGTCGGATGCTCGGTTATTCCCGCGAGGAACTGATCGGGCTGCATGCGTCGGACATTGTCGCCGAAGCGGATATCCCGCACATCGGGCTGGCGATGCGCGTGCTGAAAACCATGTCTCACCACTCTCGGGAATGGGATTTCAGGCGCAAGGACGGTTCGGTATTCAGGGCGGAAGTGACGGTGGCCTTGATTCCCGACGGCAATCTGCTGGCAATGATCCGTGACATCACGGAGCGCAAGCAGGCCGAGTTACGTATCCAGCGGTTGAATCGCGTCTATGCCGTTTTAAGTGACAGCAACAAGAGCATTCTGCGCGAAAAAGATCCACAGACGATGCTGGAAACCGCCTGCCGTATCGCGGTCGAAAAGGGCCAGTTGTGCATGGCCTGGATCGGATTGTTAGACGCGGTAAGCGACAAAATGGAGATCACCGCGCATGCGGGTGCAACCCCGGATACGCTGCAGATCCTGAAAGATCTGCTCGGCAGCGAACAGCGCCATTGCAAGTGTGCTTTCACGCTCGAAGCGTTACAAACCGGTCGGTATAGCGTCTGCAACGACGTCGCACACGACCCGCAAGCGGAATCCTGGCGCGAAGCAGGCTTGACACGGAACTATCACGCCATGGCATCGCTCCCGTTGAAGAGGGCGGAGAAGGTGATCGGTACGTTCAACCTCTATGCGGACCAGCCCGATTTTTTCGATGCCGACGAAATGAGGCTGCTCGATGAGTTGGCCATGGATATCAGTTTTGCATTGGATGTACACGATCGTGAAGCCGAGTTGCGACGGCGGGAACGGGCTCTCCTGGAGGAGCGGACCCGCCTCGCACGCGAAATTCACGATACCCTGGCGCAGGGGTTGACCGGCATTGTCATCCAGTTGCAGGTGGCGGACCGCGCTGGCCATATCGATCTGGCTGACCCGGACTCTCCGGTCCGGCTGGCCCGGCGTCTGGCGGAGGAGTGTCTGGTAGAAGCGCGCCGCTCCGTAAAAGCTCTCCGACCAGGCGCGCTGGAGACCCACGGTCTGACGGATGCCCTGCGAGGTTTGCAGGAACAGATGACCTCCCGTGTCCCGATCCAGAGCACTTGGGAAGTTCAGGGTGATCTCTTCCCCTTGCCCCTGGAAGTGGAAAACCATCTGTTGCGCATCGGGCAGGAGGCCATTACCAACGTCCTGCGTCATTCGCAAGCCACGAAACTCAATACAACGCTTACCTATAAGCCAGGCCAGGTATGCCTGCGCGTAGAGGATAACGGACGCGGGTTTATTCCGGAACGACACAACGCAGCGGGTTTTGGCCTGATCGGTATGCGAGAACGGGCTGCTCAGATAGCAGCGACGCTGACAATCGATAGTCGCCCCGACCATGGCACGCGTATTGAGATCGTTGTTCCCATCGCAAACACGTTGTAGGCCGCACCCACTGGATTGAAACCAGGCATGACGGCGGTATACGCATGCACCCGTACGCCCGCGCGACCGGATGGAAAGAGACGACATCATGCCTCACGCAGCCAGAGCAGGAGAAAGTCCGATCCGAGTTCTTATTGCCG
>JAYUMV010000323.1:0-5556 GCA_043762265.1 Chthonomonadaceae bacterium
GGAAATCTTCGTCGCCTCAGAAAAAGCCTCGCTTCTTGTGAACCGGTTGCCGCGATCTGAAGATTAAGTTCGCGTTAAGCTCTTGTTGCAGCGGTTTGAGAGAGGAATTGTCGCCAGGCAGAGGGAAAAGGCGGTATCAGGGAATAAAAGGGTGGAAGACCCTGCAAGGGAAGGAGCAGATGAGATGATTCGACAGAGGCTTATGACCGGGAGAGCAGGACTGGTTCTCGTTGCAATACTCTTCATGGGCGGTTCGACAGTGGCTACGAGGGCGATGCCGCAAGGGGACAAGACGGCGGTGATCGTCAATGGCGAGATCATCACCGAACAGGATTTTTTCGAGCGACTTCAGCGAATGCATGCTCAGTCGTTCCTTGCCGGGAAGGATCAGTTGCGAGGCGAGTCTGCCGGACAACTGATACTCGATTCTATGATCACGGAACGCCTCACGCTTCAGGCTGCCAATAAGGCGAATGTCGCGCTTTCCGACACCGAGACCGCTACCGAACTTGCAGACCTGAAGAAACAGCCACAAGTCCTCTCCGGACTGGCCACACATCAGTTCACAGAGGAGATGCTGAAGTACGATATCCGCGTTCGGGGCGCGCGCTTCAAGTTGGCTACCGCTGGAGTGAGTGTCACTTCGGAAGAGGTGCAGAACTACTATAAAGCGCATAGTACGGAATATACCACCCCCGAGCAGTGGGGAGTTTCGGTCATTCGTACCGCGAACCTCGACACTCTGGCTAAAATCGATGCCGACCTGAAGTCCGGCAAATCGTTTGCGGAGACAGCCAAACTCTATTCCGAGGACACGTCAACGAAGGACAAGGGCGGTGATATTGGGACGATGGCGGCGAACGAGCCACGCCTTGCTGCTGCCATTCGGGACGCACTGCGCCCCCTTAAGGTTGGCGAGGTCTCACCTGCCGTGAAGATCGAACAGGATCTTGGACCCGGCAAAGCCAAATTAGTGACCTGGTGGCGGTTACTGATGCGAACGAAAGAGCCAGAGATGGTCCACACCTTTGACGAACTGAAACGCGGCCTGGAACGTCTGGCGCTGATCGAAAAAGCAGGCGGCCTACAAACCGCCGATAAAAAGATCGCGGCTTTCCGTAGCCAGTCCGAGGTCAAGGTCAGTATGTCCGGCTACGAAAACCTTGAAGTCCATAAATAGCGCTCCGAATTTCTTCCTGGTAACCTGAAGAGGAATCAAAGAGAGGCTCCCGCGCAGTGAGAGCCTCTCTTTGATTCGATACCTTATCCAAATCGGAGTTGTTTAGAGAATGTAGCGGGTGAGATCTTCGTCTTTTACGATGTCGTCGAGGCGCAGGTGGACATAGGCGGCATCGATCCGAATCGTTTTGTCCTCGCGGTCAGAGGCATCGAAGGAGACATCTTCCAGGAGCTTCTCCAGAATCGTGTGCAGTCGTCTCGCTCCGATGTTTTCGGTTCGGCGATTCACCTCGGCGGCAATACGGGCGAGTTCGGCGATCCCGTCCTCTGCGAACTCAATAGAGATTCCTTCGGTTCCAAGCAGGCTGACATACTGTCGGGTCAGGGCGTTGCGCGGCTCGGTAAGGATCCGTTTGAAATCGTCTTCCGTCAGGTTTTCGAGTTCAACACGAATCGGCAGGCGCCCCTGGAGTTCCGGAATGAGGTCGGAAGGTTTGGAGACGTGAAACGCGCCAGCGGCGATAAAGAGAATATGGTCGGTCTTGACAGGACCATGTTTGGTGTTGATCGTCGAGCCCTCGATGATGGGCAAGATGTCTCGCTGAACGCCTTCACGAGAGATTTCCGGCCCGCCGGAACCGCCGCCGCGCCCGGAGCTGGCGATTTTATCGATCTCGTCTACGAAGATGATTCCGGTCTGTTCGGTACGCTGGATCGCCTCACGTACGACCGAGTCTTTGTCGATGAGCAGTTGGGCCTCTTCGGCGGCGAAGATCTCTTTGGCTTCAGCGATGGTGACCTTACGCTGTTTCTGTTTGCGGGGGAAGACGCCGCTGAAGGCGTTCTGCATATCCGCGCCCATATCGTCCATGCCCTGATTGGAGAACGCCTGCATAAAGGGCATCGGCTGGCTCTCTTCCACCACGATCTCTACGGTCTCCGTATCGAGGACGCCCGCCACGATTTGGGGGCGCAATCGGGCACGAATGCGTTCTCGGCGTTCGCGGTCGGTGCGGGCATCGGTCTCCCGATCCGCTTGCGCTGCTGCATCCTGAACAGAGGTGTCCACTTCCACCGGAGCTTCGGCAGTGGCGGCATTCCCGCCAAACATGCGGCTCATCATCTGCTGAATATCGCGGGTGATGTCGGATTTTTCCCCGCCGGAGCGGCGAGCGGCCTGGGGCGGGTTTAGCGGCTGCATCAAATCGAGAATTCGATCCACGGCGCGGTCGGCGGCGGTGGCTTTCACCTCCGCGATCTTCTCCGTCTCGACTAACCGAATGGCGATCTGAAGGAGATCGCGTACCATCGAATCGACATCGCGCCCAACATATCCGACCTCGGTAAACTTGGTGGCTTCCACCTTGATGAAGGGAGCGCGGGCAAGCGTGGCGAGGCGGCGAGCGATCTCGGTCTTGCCGACTCCGGTCGGCCCGATCATCAGAATATTCTTGGGAATGACCTCGTCCCGCAGGTCCTCCGGTAAAAGACGACGGCGGTAGCGGTTGCGCAAGGCAACCGCCACCGCTCGTTTGGCTTTGTTCTGTCCTACGATATAGCGATCCAGTTCGGCGACGATCTGGCTGGGAGTCAACTCTTCCGTAAATTCGGCCATTATTCTCGGTGGTCCTTCGGTGTGCGGTTCTCCCTCCCTATACGTACCAGGCGGAAGATAGATTTCATTATACACCGGATATACAGGTTTGGACCGTGCGAACGACCCTACGGTACGTTGACCAGTCCTGTGTCGGTTGGGAGGGCAGGATTCGGACTGCACTGAGCCGCGATCACACCTTCTGTCGTCAGTTTAGCATGACCGTCTACGAAATAGGCTACGCGGTCAGGCCCGGTCGTGGTTTGGCCAGGAGTGGATTGCGCCCAAGCGGCAACGGCTGCGGATGCGCCAAGATGGAAGGAGACCACTTCTGCCCCCATATAGGTCTCGGCAGGAAGCGGGATTCCGGCGAGCCCACCGACGCGTGTCATGACGGTGTTCAGGCAGTAGCTTGTCTTTTCGACCTTCCACACCGGCTGACCTTGTGAGGGATCGTTTACCTGGGAAACCGGCAGGCCGACATCGCTGGGACATTTGAAAATGTCGATGCTTTTAATGTACGGCAGCGCATAGATGGTAGGGTCGTAGGTAATCGCCTCATTGGTTTTGAGATGGGGACGGCAGGGCTTGCACGGATACTTGGCGGTGAAAGTGGTCGAAGGTCCCCAGTTCGAGCTATTCGGAGAGTTGGAGGGCGGGAAGGACTCGTCGTAGTCCTGCACATACATCATCCAGGCAAGGCCGATCTGTTTGACGTTCGAGATGCAGACGGTGCGTCGAGCGCTCTCTCGGGCTCTAGCGAAAACCGGAAAGAGGATTGCGGCGAGGATGGCGATAATGGCGATCACGACGAGCAGTTCGATCAAGGTAAATCCGGAATGGAAAACATGCGGTCTACGGTTCATGGTAGTCGATCTCCTTATGAGCGGAACAAGCACAAATGGCACAGGCGTTGGGAAGCGTCTGCCTTCCAGGAAGCTACTCGGAAGGGGCAGCCGTATCCTGAACGAGACGACCGTCTCGCAACGTCAGTTGGCGCGGTGCAGCGGCTGCGAGCGCCGCATTATGGGTGACGACCAGAACGGTCAGACCCTCTCGGTTGAGCTGCTGAAAGAGGGCGAGAATCGACTCGCCGCTGGCGCTGTCGAGGTTCCCTGTCGGTTCGTCGGCAAGAAGCAGACGCGGGGAGTTGATGAGGGCGCGGGCAATGGCGACCCGCTGCATCTCGCCTCCAGAGAGTTCGTGCGGGCGATGGCCATGACGATGCGCCAGGCCGACGCGCTCCAGAAGCGAACGAGTCTGATCTGCCGACTTCCGCCGGGAGAAGAGCGTGGGCAGGGCGATGTTCTCGGCGACGGTCAGCGTCGGGAGCAGTCCGAAATGCTGGAAGACGAACCCGACCTGTTCCCGGCGCAGGCGCGTCAGCGCTCCCTCCTTCATTCCGAGGGTGGATGTGCCGGAGAGCGCGAGGAGGCCGGAAGTCGGCGTATCCATGCAGCCCAGGAGATGCAGCAAGGTCGTTTTGCCTGCTCCGGAGGGGCCGACGATGGCGACGAACTCCCCGGTCGAGACCGAAAACGAGACGTTGTCGAGCGCCTGCACCTTTTCCGTCCCGCGTTGGTAGGTCTTGGTCAGCCCCTCGGCGCGGATCACGGTCGGGTAGGGGAGCGTGTTACCGATATAGGGCGCTGCGATCTCTGTCATGACGCTGTTCATAATCCTCCTCCTGCACGGATCGCTTCGATGGGAGTGAGGCGGGAAGCTCTCCATGCGGGCAAAAGCCCGGCGATGCTGCCAAGCGCGAGAGCGGCAGCAAGGCAAGCGAGCAACAGTCCCCCTTCCGGGCGTATCAGCGTCTCGGTCGGCGCAAAGGGCAGGCGGTCGCGCATCCACGCCTCTATGCCATGTGCTCCCAGAATGGCGAACACGGCTCCTAAGATGCCTCCCACAAGGCAGACCTGCACCGTCTCCAGCCAGATCAGGCCGAAGACGTCCCAAGGAGAGGCTCCGACGGCCCGCATCACCCCGATTTCGCGAGTGCGTTCCGTGACCGCCATCAGCACCGTGTTGCTGACGCCTGCGCCTGCGATCAAGAGGGCGACGAGGGCGACGCAGCCCAGGAGCGTTCGGGTCGAGTTCACGAGACCCTGGATCGTATGGAACAGATGCGCCAGGGGCACCACATTCATATCCATGCCAGCATCGCAGCCTCGCAGATCGCTGACCACCCGGTCCAGATCGTTGGGATCCGAAAGGCGAACCAGGATGTGGGTCAACTGGCTCGGCCTCTTGAAGATGCGCTGCGCTTCTAGCAGCGGCATATAGGTGAAATCGTCGTCCGCGCCCTGGGTCGGGGCGAGAATACCGCTCACGACTCCCGTCTCACCGGCCAAGCCGGGCAGCGGATACTCTTGCCCGATCTTGACGCGCAGTTTCGCCGCGATGTGCGCTCCCAACAGCCGCCCGTGCGGCTCTTTCGGGAAAATGCCCTCCATGCGCCAACTCCGTTTGACCGCCAGCAGTCCGGGTTCCGCACCCTGATACACGAACTGTTCCCCCGTATTATTGTCGTAGACCGCGTTCATCAAGATCGGAGCGGCCATCGCGACCCCGGCGGTGGAGGCGACGCGCTTGAGATATTCCGATTTCAGGTAGCAAGGCCAGCTCGCGCCGTGCAGTGCAATGGAGGCGGCATCGTAGGGGCATCCCTTTGGCACGACCAGGACATGCGCTCCCAACCGTTCCAACTCGTTCTGCATCCCGGCCTGATAGCCGCGCTGAAAAGAGAGGAGGCTGAAGAGGGCCGCGATGGCGATCGCCAC
>JAYUMV010000324.1:0-9128 GCA_043762265.1 Chthonomonadaceae bacterium
GGCCAAAACGCCACTTTCGAAAGAGCAGACGCGGCGGTTCCGGCCTCGGCTCGCCGATCCTCGCGTGGTGTCAGGGTTCCGTGCCGTATGGAAGGAGATGGTCTATCCCATTGTCGCGGCGCGCTCTGAGGGCTCACGGATCTGGGATGTGGACGGGAACGAGTTTATCGATGTGACGATGGGCTTCGGCGTGAATCTGTTCGGCCACTCCCCGCCGTTTATCACGGAGGCCGTAGAGCGGCAGTTGCGTTTGGGGGTGGAGATCGGGCCGCAGTCGCCGCTGGCTGGCGAGGTGGCAGAGAGAGTCTGCACCATGACCGGGATGGAGCGCGCTACCCTGTGCAACACCGGCTCCGAGGCGGTCATGGTGGCGATGCGACTGGCCCGCACCGTGACCGGTCGCGACAAGATCGCGATCTTTACGGGCGACTACCACGGAACGTTTGACGAGGTTCTGGTACGTGGCAACAACCGGAACGGCACGCTCCGCACCCTCCCGATCGCGCCTGGCATTCCGCAGGCTTCGGTGGAGAATGTGCTGGTCCTCGACTATGGCGCGCCGGAATCGCTGGATATTTTGCGAATGTATGCCCATGAGCTTGCTGCGGTAATGGTCGAACCGGTGCAGAGTCGTTGTCCGGACCTTCAGCCCGCCGAATTTCTGCACGCGGTGCGTGCGATCACGGAGCAGAGCGGCGCGGCGCTGATCTTTGACGAGGTCATCACCGGGTTTCGGTGCCATCCGGGCGGCGCACAGGCGCATTTTGGAATTCGTGCCGACCTGGCGACCTACGGCAAGATCGTCGGGGGCGGCATGCCGATCGGCGTCGTGGCAGGCAGCGCCGAATATATGGACGCCCTGGACGGCGGGCCTTGGGAGTACGGCGACGCCTCTTTCCCGGAGGTCGGCGTCACATTTTTTGCAGGCACCTTCGTGCGCCATCCGCTGGCGCTCGCCGCTGCCGTCGCGGCGTTGGAGCGCCTGCAGGAGGCTGGGCCAGCGCTTCAGGAACAGCTCAATCGGCGAACGGCCCTCTTCGCCGATACCCTGAACGCCGAATTCGCCGAGCAGGGGCTGCCGCTGCGCATCCCTTACTTCGCTTCGAACTGTTACCTACGCTTCGCGCCGGAGTGGCACTGGGGCAGCCTGCTCTTCTTCCATATGAGAGAAAAAGGGCTTCATATCTGGGAGGGCAGACCGTTCTTTCTCTCCACCGCACATAGCGATGCCGACATCGCCTTTATGCTGCGCGTCTTCCGAGAGAGCCTGACGGAGATGAGGGCAGGCGGTTTTCTGTCGGAGACGAAATCAGAGAGTGATGGCCTGCGGTTGCTCCATGCGGCGAGCGCGGCCGAATCGGCAGCAAACGTTCTAGAGAGCGCCCAAGCGCCCCCTCCTCTGCCTCTTACCGAACCTCAAAAGGAGATCTGGCTGGCCTGTCAGATGGGAGAGGCAGCCTCCTGCGCGTTCAACGAATCGCTGACCTTGCATCTGCGTGGCGCGTTGGATCTCACCGCCTTGCACGAGGCTCTACAGTATCTGGTGGGGCGGCATGAAGCGCTGCGCGCCACCTTCGATGCGTCTGGCACGCATCAGCACCTTGCCCCGACCTGTCCGCTGGACATTCCGCTGGTGGACTTCACGGCCTGCGCGGAGGCCGAACGTACGACCGCGGTAGAGACGCTTCTGACCGCAGAAGGCAGACGGCCCTTCGATCTGGAAGCAGGACCTCTGTTCCGAGTCCAGATCGTTCGCCTGGCCCAGGACCATCATCTGTGCGTGCTCACGGCGCATCATCTTGTCTGTGACGGCTGGTCCTTCGGTATCCTGTTGAGCGAACTGAGCACACTCTATTCGGGGGCGCGCATTGGCCAGTCGCCCTCTCTGGAACCGGCGGTGGGCTATCGGGAGTACGTGTGCCAACAGGAAGCGCAGCGTGGCACGGAGCAGACAGCAGAGCAGGAGGCGTACTGGATGGCCCAACTGGCCGAGCCGCTTCCGGTTCTGGATCTGCCGCTCGACCGCATGCGTCCCGCAGAAAAAGGTTATCTTGGAGCGCGCACGACGCATCGGATCGATGCGAGCCTGCTGAAAGCGCTCCGTCAACTGAGCGCACGCAGCCGCACGACTCTGGTCGCCACCCTGCTGTCCGCCTTTACCGCGCTCTTGCAGCGCCTGACGAACCAGGAGGATCTTATCCTCGGTATCCCGGCAGCAGGGCAGTCCCGACTGTCGAACCCGAATCTGGTGGGACACTGCGTCCATCTGCTGCCGTTACGCCTCGCCGGTACGCCAGATCGCCCTTTTACCGCCCAACTCGCGGTGAATCAGCAGCAGATGCTGGACGCCTACGATCACCAGGACTGCACCTTCAGCACGCTCCTTCCGCGCCTTGCGATCTCTCGTAATCGGGCGCAGTCCCCGCTGGTCTCGGTCACTTTCAACATGGACCGTCCCTTCGAAGGGATCGATTTTGCGGGCCTGTCTGCTGAAGTCACCAACAACCCACGCAGTCATTTCCAGTTCGACCTGGGGCTGAACATCGTCGATTCGGGCGAGGAGTTGGAAGTCGAGTGCGACTATGACTCCGAACTGTTCGAGGCGGCGACGATCACGCGGTGGCTGCAGCACTATGAGACTCTGCTGCGGGGGGTTGTAGAAGAGCCGACGCAGCAGGTGTCGCTCCTGCCTCTGTTGACCAGCGCAGAACGCTATCAGATACTGGAGGCGTGGAACGACACCAGGCAGCTGGCGGCACAAAACCTCTGTCTGCACGAACATTTCGAGGCCCAGGCAGCGCACACTCCGGATGCCATTGCCGCTATCTGGGAAGCGCAGCAGCTCACCTACCGCGAACTCGACCAACAGGCGAACCGATTGGCACACCATCTGCGGAAGCTGGGAGTCGGCCCGGAGGTGTTGGTAGGCCTCTGTCTGGAGCGTTCTCTGGAGATGCTTGTCGGTGTGCTGGGGATCCTGAAGGCGGGCGGCGCCTATGTGCCGCTCGACCCGCACTATCCGGCTCAGCGGCTGACGTATCTTCTGGAGAACTCCCAGGCCGCTGTCCTGCTCACTCAGGAGAGTCTGCGGGCGATGCTGCCGCTTTTTGCCGGGCCTCTGGTCTGTATGGAGAGCGTGCGCGCGCTTCCGATACTCTCGGATGCGTCACGTTCTTTCCCTGTGGAAGCGAGGGAAGCGCACTCTCCGTCGGTGGAAAAGAGCGAGGCGCGCCCGATTCCTCGTTCCCGTCCCGATTCTCTGGCTTACCTGATCTATACCTCGGGTTCGACCGGAAATCCTAAAGGCGTCGCCATCGAACATCGGAGCGCGAGCGCATTGATAGAGTGGGCAAAACAAATGTATTCCCCCGAAGATCTGGCGGGTGTTCTGTTCTCGACATCGCTCTGCTTCGATCTGTCGGTGTTCGAACTGTTTGTGACGCTCAGCAGCGGGGGGACGGTGATCGTGGCGCAGAACGGTTTGCAGCTTCCGATGCTGCCCGCCCGCGAACAGGTGACCCTGATCAATACCGTGCCTTCGGTCATGATGGAGCTTCTGCGGATAGGGTGTCTGCCTGCCTCTGTGCGAACGGTCAATCTGGCAGGGGAGCCGCTGCCGACCTCGCTCGTAAATCAGGTCTACCTTCAGAGCCATGTGACGCGCGTCTTCGATCTGTACGGCCCCTCGGAAGATACGACCTACTCCACCGCGATTCTCCGGCGACCGGATGCTCTCGCGAGCATCGGCAGGCCGATCGCCAATACCCGCGCTTATATTCTCGATGCGCAGTTGCAGCCGCTGCCTGTCGGGGTGCCGGGCGAACTCTGTCTCGCGGGCGATGGACTGGCCCGAGGTTACCTGAACCAGCCGGAGGAGACGTGCGCAAAGTTTGTGGCAGATACTTTCTCTCCTGTGCGCGGTGCACGCCTCTATCGAACCGGCGACAGGGCGAAATATCTGCCGGATGGGAACATCGTGTTTCTGGGCCGCCAGGATCACCAGGTAAAACTACGCGGTTTCCGCATCGAACTGGGTGAGGTTGAGTCCGCGCTTAGCCGGATCCCGGGCATGACGCGGAGCGTCGCGGTCGTGCAGGCAGACATCCGGGGCGACCGGCATCTTGTGGCCTATCTCGTTGCGCAGACGGGGGAGAATCTTGTCCCCTCCGACCTTCGCCGCCTTTTGCGAGAGACGCTTCCTGAGTACATGATTCCGACTTTTTTCCTCTTCCTGGAGGATCTGCCGCTGACGGCGACTGGGAAGGTGGACCGGAGGGCATTGCCGCCGTTGTCGCAGGAGATCCTGCTGGAGAGCATCGCTTCTCGCCTGCTGCCTGCCGACGACCTGGAGGCCCGTTTAACGGAGATCTGGAAAGAGTGTCTGGGTATACACTCGCTGGGACGTGAAGACGACTTTTTTGAGATGGGCGGACACTCCATGCTGGGGATACGGCTTATTCTTGCGGTGGAGAAATCGCTCGGTACGCGTCTGCCTTTGCCCTGTCTGTTCCAGGCGCCGACAATCGCAGCGATGGCGCAACTGCTGCGTCAGCGGAGCGGCGAAAACACTTTTCCGGACCCCGATCCTGCGGGCAGCACTCAGGTGGCGGCATCCTCACCGGTGGTTGATGCGGCTCTGTCCGAGAAGCCGATGGTCACGCCTGTCCTGAGGCAGGAGACGGCCACGATGCGGCGCCTGATCGTGCCTCTTCAGCCCAACGGCTCTCGTGTGCCTCTCTTCTGCGTACACCATATTTTCGGCACTGTTTTCTGTTATCGCAATCTGGTGCGGCGACTGCATCCAGACCAACCGGTCTACGGTCTGCAGGGGCACGGAATTGACGATCAAGAGCGTCCTGAGTTGACTATTCAGGAGATCGCTGCGGACTGTGTCGCTGCGGCCCGCCTGATCTGTCCCAACGGGCCGTTTCTGCTCTGTGGCCTCTCTTCCGGTGGGGTGGTGGCGTATGAGATGGCACAGCAACTGCATGCGCAGGGCCTGCAGGTCGCCATGGTCGGCCTTTTTGATACCTACTCGCCTCGATACTTCGTGTTGCAGCAGGCAGGCCCGCATATCGTGGAAGATTATCGACGGGGCTTGACGACCAGAATGCTCGATCGAATGCGGCTGCTGCACCATCTGGACTCGGATCGCAAAGGTCGTTATCTCTCCACCCTTCCGAAGAGCCTCTTCCAGAGCCTGCAAAATCGTCTGTCGGGTCGAAAACCGGAGGAAGAAGGGATCACTTCCGAACTCTTGCACCGTCTGGCGTACGCCAATTTCGATGCGCTCTGTCACTACGAACCCTCGATAACGACGGTGCCCGTCACGCTCTTCCGCGCGATCGAGCAGGTGGATATGACGGAGCGCGACCCCCAACTCTGGTGGGGGGAGACGACGGGGAATCAGATGAAGGTGCGGGAGGTGTTCGGAAATCATTTCTCTCTTCTGTATGAGCCGTTCGTCTGGGATCTTGCCGATCAAATCACCCAGGAGATCGAGGAGGCCACCCGGCCGATCCGAAACGCGTCTGCGGCCTTTGCTGGAAACGGCTCTGTGCAGAACGCGCCTGCTTCCCGCAAACCATAAGAGACGCGATGCCTCGGGCAGGGGTGTCAGGCTGGCGCAGGACAAGGGAGCGTGCGGAGGTTTCGTGAGTGGGGGATGGGAGCAGGAGTTCCCGCGACGGTTCGCGAAAATGCACGCGTTGTGCGCGACTCTTCGGGATGCCCGAACGGTGTCTGTGCGCAGAGAGCAACCCCGAACCGTTCAAAGGAGAAATCGACCCATGAGCAAGATAAAGCAGTCCCTCGCCTGGTGGTGTTTCGGACGCCACATGGAGGCCGAAGCCCTAATCGCCAATGCCGCCTCGATCGGTTACGTCGGAGTCGAGATGGCGCCGGAAAACCTTTGGCCCCAGATTGTAGACGGCGGCCTGAAGATCATCACGATGGGCGGACACCAATCTCTGGGCGACGGCCTGAACAAGCGCGAGAACCACGACCGCATCGAAGCGGAAATCGAAGCCAATCTCGCGAAAGCCGTGCAGTGGGGCATTCCTGCCCTGATCGTCTTCAGCGGCAACCGCAACGGTCTGCCGGACGCCGTCGGTCTGGAGCACACTGTCGAAGGTCTGAACCGAGTCAAAAAGGCTGCCGAAGACGCCGGAGTGACCCTCGTCATGGAGCTTCTCAACTCCAAAGTCGATCACCCCGACTACCAGTGCGACCACACCTCCTGGGGCGTCGCCGCCTGTGAAGCCGTCGACTCTCCCCGCGTCAAACTCCTCTACGACATCTACCACATGCAGATCATGGAAGGCGATGTAATTTCCTGCATACGTAAAAACATCCAGCACTTTGGCCATTTCCACACGGCGGGAGTGCCCGGCAGGCACGAGATCGACGACTCGCAGGAGCTATTCTACCCGGCCATCATGCGCGCCATCGCCGCCACCAACTACGACGGCTACGTGGGCCAGGAGTTCAGCCCCGCCAAAGATGCTTCCATCAGCCTCGAAATGGCTTATCGGATCTGCGACGTTTAGGGCAAATTCAAAACGGGGATGCTCATCCGGCTGTAATATAAGCAAACAGCCGGGTGAGTATATATGCTTTTATGGGTCATAAGATCCATACACCATATAGCACATCAGCCATTTCCACACGAGAGGATACAGGGCTGAAGAAAACTAAAGTTTTTTTCAGCCCTGGTGGGCCTTAAGTTTTTGGCCTTAAGTAGCCGTGCATGCCGAGCCACTTGGAGAAGGCGTCGAACCAACCCGTGCTGGTGGTCTCCTTGGGATACATACCGAAGCCGTGTCCGCCCTGCTCGTAGTAGTGAAACTCGACGGGGCGATGGGCCTTGCGCCAGTTTTCGATCAAGCCGACGTTGAAGGAGAACAGCGGGTCGTCGGCGGCGATCGCCGCGAAGAGGGGCGGTGCGTCGGCCGGGACATCGATCACTGCGGCGCCGGTCGCCTTCGAAGGGTCCGGAAGGAAGGGTCGGAGGGTGGCGACGGTGACGTTCTGCGCGAACTTGCTCCCATACTGGCTGTGCCACGACTCGGGTGCGGTGGCGCCCGGCAGCGGGCCCGTGTCGAGTGCTATCGCGTCGGGTTGCACGGGTATCGGGATGGCGACCATCTTATCGTTCGGAACCCGGGAAGCCGGGGGGCGGTTGGAATTCTGTGCCATGATGGGTTGTGCGGACAGGCACACCGTTAAAAGCGCGACGGAGGCCAGGGGCTTCACGACGCTACGGGTGAGTCGGGCGACTGTCATTTCTATTCTCCTTATTTAGCAGTTTCACTGGATTCGACGGGCGATTTTGTCGTCGGCGTTGCGATGAAACCAGCAGCCGCCGCGCCACCATTTCGACCCGGCAGGGACACAAGCGCCCGCGCTCTACCTCCTGTTGGAGGAGCCGGGCGAATCGGCCGCGGACCGAGATTTAAAAGCTCAGAGGTGAATCGGAAAGTGGACGCAGACACAACCCCCGCCTTCGGGACGGTTACGGAACTCCAATTTACCTGCTAAGTCCGTTTTGGTGAGACTGGCAACGAGCTCTAGTCCATTGCTCGCGTCCGCTTGGATGTCAAAGTCGTCGGGAAAACCGCCTCCGTCGTCGAGGATTTCAACGAAAGCGGTGTCTTTCTCACGGGTGAGCACAACATCTACGCTGCCTTTACCGTGCTTGAGGGCATTGCTGATAAGTTCATTGACGATAAGGGCCAGCGAAGAACTTTGCTTTGTGGGAAGGCGCACCGTGTCCCCGGTGAAGGAGACAAGCCTTTTTGCAACCGTGGCTTGTACCATCGGGATGAGCTTGGCCAGCGTCTCGCTGGCCGAAACATAAGTGAGGTCATCACTGGTCTTGGCTTCTTCAGTGAGGAAGTCATGGATGTGCGCCAGGGTACGGATATGGAATCCCAGTTTCTGCCTGGCACTGGGGGAGAGGCCGCCTTCGCCCTCTTCCGCTTCTAAGTCCACGAGGGCAGCAATCACTTGAAGATTGTTCTTAACGCGATGATTTGACTCCGCCATTGCCTGTCGCAGACGCTGATTGAACGCCTCGACTTTGCGGCGCACGTCGCGTTGTTGGGTCGTGTCGTGGAACACAACGACAACTCCGGTTGTCTGCCCGCTCGCATTCTTAATGGGAGCGGCACTATCATGAATGGGAATATGGCTCCCGTCGTGGGCGATGAGCTCCATATCCACTTTGACGGCTACCACGTCTTCGCCTTGAGCAATGTCTACTAGAAAGCGCTGCACGGCCTCTCCGCTGTTCTCGTCAATCGCTCGATAGATGGCTGCAACCTCTTTCCCGACTGCCTCCTCGCGTGTCCATCCGGTCAAGCGTTCGGCCATCGGGTTCATGAAGATAACTTTGCCCGCTTCATCGGTGGCAATGATAGCGTCGCCCAAGCTCAAAAGTGTATTGTAAAACCAACTCTGCTCTCCTGGCACATCGGCCATCTCTCTGGTATTGATCACAGCAAAAGAGACGGTCTCGCCTGCTTTCGTGTTAGGGATGCGGGACAGGCTGTTGTCACTGGTCATAGCGGTAAGCTCTCTCGCGACGGAAGTAATGGTACTGAAATCTGGAATGTGACTATGGCTGTATCGGGTAGTGGATGCGTTGCCTGTCTTTTAAGTTCTTCACTATCTTTGCACTTTTTGCAAAATGAGATCAGATATGAGCATTGCCTGTCCGCTTGCATTGATCTCAAAAATCGAAAAAGTGCAAAGATAGTGTTCTTTACTCAAGTGTATATTTCCTTTCCTATTCCTTCAGGGTGTTCCCACTATCGGGGAAGACTTTGTGCTTTTCATATTCGCCACGGTGTTTTAGGAGCGCATAAGACGCGTGTTATCAAAGGTAAATATTCACCTGGGCTTTGCCAGGCAACTTGGGGAAACTTTGCCTCCCCTCTTGCGATCTAAACACTACACGGAGAAAATCGCATAGTTTATCCGGCGTCCCTGGCAAGATCTGGGTGTCTGCCGGAACCTGCTGCGAAGACAAACAGTCAGATACCCCCACCTAAAGGTTGGGGGCTTGTCCCTACGCTGAGACCGAAGTCTCTGTGCGGAACATTAGGCAGACTGACAGTTCTGCCCGT
>JAYUMV010000325.1:0-5362 GCA_043762265.1 Chthonomonadaceae bacterium
TGCTGGCGCCGGTCGGCGATCCCGGCAAGATCATGTGCATCGGGCAGAACTATCGGGACCACTGCGCAGAGCAGAACCAGCCGATCCCCGAACGCGCCATTCTGTTCTCCAAATACGCGACCGCCATCAACGACCCGAACGGGCAGGTGCGCCTACTCAAGGTCTCCCCGATGATCGACTTCGAAGCCGAACTCGCGGTCGTCATCGGTGGCGCGGGAGGAGGCGGGCGCGACATTAAAGAGGGGGATGCCCTAAACCATGTCGCAGGCTATCTCTGCGCCAACGATGTGACGGCGCGCGACATTCAGAAGGGCGACGGCCAGTGGGTGCGCGGCAAATCGCCGGACGGCTTCCTGCCCATCGGTCCCTGGCTGGTGACCGCCGACGAGATCGCCGATCCCCACGACCTCGACATCTCCCTGACCCTCAACGGCACGACGATGCAGACCTCCAACACCAGCAACCTGATCTTCCGTATCCCCTTTCTGATCGCGCACCTTTCCCAGACCATGACCCTGCTGCCCGGCGACATTCTCTCCACCGGCACTCCCGGCGGCGTCGGCGTCTTCCGTACGCCCCCGATCTTCCTCAAACCCGGCGACGTCACCACCGTCACGATCTCCTCCATCGGCGATCTCACCAACACCTTCGTCGTCCCCTAGACGGACGAGTGGTGCCTTCCCATGCCTACCGGCCCACCGCACAGAAATGTGTGGTGGGCCGGTATAGGTCTCCGTACCGCATCGTTCCCGGGATGAAGTGAGACTATTGGAATGTATGGGGGTCAAGACGGTTGATTTTCACCAGCATTCCGTCCGGCGATTCAATCTGAAGTTGAGCGCCGAACGCCTCGTCCGCTGCGCCGCGAGCGATCTTCACTCCTGCTGCTTCCAGGCGTTCCTGCAACGTATCGAGAGACTCCTCCGCCTCGAAGTTGAGTTCGACCTGCCCCTCATGCTGTTCGGGATTGGCGGGATGCGCTAAAAGACTGATCTCTGCACCGCCGAGAGCCAGTTGTGCCCAGTCCCCGTCACGACTCTGGGTAATCAGATCGCCGCCCAGCGCCTGATAAAACTTGATCGAGGCTTCCATATCCTCAACGTGGATCATGGGCTGGAGCTTCAGGGCCGTTTTCATGTCTGTCATCATCCGTTCCTTTCAGATATGCCGTTAAGATCTTAGCAACGAGGTCCGAGAGCGAAAGTTGCTCATCGATAGCACGATGCTTAACAGCGGCGATCAACTCCGGTTCCAAATAGATATTGAACTGCTGCTTAGAATTTCCTTTTGCTATCATGCTAGCATGATAGCATGATAACTTTATTTTGTCAAGGATCCTTGGGCTATAATGGAGGGAGAGGATTCGTTACGGAGCGGTGCGAGGAGGATCTCGATGAACATTAGCAAACTGCGGACGATTATGCAGCGTTACCAGAGTGTCGGTGTGCTCTACGCGGGCGCGTATCTGGGCGCACATTACCTCTGGACGAAACGCCGTAGCCTTCTCTTCCTGCTCAGTTTCACTTTGCTTGGCCTCACCCTGCCTTTCTTGCGACTGCGAGAAGCCGCGCCTTCGCAGCGCCAGCCTGCGCCTCTGGCTCCTCCGCGTGTGCAAGACATGGCCTCAAAATCTACGAGGCGAGTGATGGTCAGTGCGGTACCAGACTATGAGCGCGGGAATCAGAAACTTCCGTACTATGCGCAATGGGGTTCCTATACAGTCGTCGTAGAGCAAAATGGCAACGACGAAACTGGTGCGCCACAGCGGGTACGTATCCTGGAACCAGGGAACAAAGTCCTGCGCGAAATTCGAGCCTGGGCTATTGGAGATGTCAACATAGCAAAGATGACGGGAAACTCACCGGAAGAACTACATATCTCCTTGTGGTCCGGCGGCGCGTATGCAAGCTTTGCGGAAGTCTACTTCAGCCAGAAAGGCAGGCTGCACAATATTCTGACGTTCAATAAAGAAGATCAAGAGAAATGGGAGGTAGTGGACCTGAACCACGACGGCATTCCGGAAATCGTCGCCGAAAACCCGGTACTGGGCGATTTCAGCGCCTATAACTTTCATCGCCATTGGCCTGTAATCACTATTCTGGGTTGGAATGGCAGTCGGTACGTGAATGTCACCTCGCACTATCCAGCGCGATCACTCAAAGAAGCGACGGAGCGGCGCAAAGATATTCTGGAGGACTTGCAGACGCCAAAAAAAGAAAGAAAGGAATGGGATTTTCAGGATAAGATCATGGCTTACTATGCCAATATGCTCAGCATCGGTCAAGGCGATGTGGCAAAACGGTGGCTCAAACGCCATCTTGACGCTTCCGACTGGACCTGGGTAAAGGCAAACGATGCGGAACTACGGCAGATCATCGCCACAGCCCTGGAGCGACGCGGGCATGTGATCCAGGACAAGGTCATCGATCAGTCGGACTTCTCCGTAAAACAAGGAAGCAGGCTTGATGATAAGGACTGACATCAGAAAACACCGGAACTACCTCCCCTGGCTCTGTTTGCGCCTCTCCTCTTGGTAGGTGTGCCGATCTGCTTGTTTCGAGCCAGGATGGTCGAGGAAACCCCGCGCACGTTGCCGGATTTTGTTCCTACGTTGAAAAAGGAAGGAGCCATAGAGTAGGCTCCTTCAGATTTCGACGGTGGACTGATTCGCTGGGAGCATTAAACGACTGCTTCGCGGCCGGTGCGGGCGGATTCGTAGGCGGCGAGGATGAGGCGGACGTTTTCGCGGCCGTCTTCGGGAGTGGCATGGAGGGTCGCGCCGTGCTGCACGACGTCCAGGAAATGCCCGATGAGCCGTTCGTAGTCGTGATGCCAACTGGGTTCGGGATTGACGACCTCTTCGGGCTGGCCGGGTCGGAAGAGGACCAGGCCACGCCCTTCTCCATAGGCATCGACCGTGAGGCAGCCCTCGGTGCCGAAGATCGTGAGGAGCGGCGCAGCGCCCCGACCACGCGCTGCATGGCAGGTGAAGAGCTGGCCGAGATGCCCCCGCGTATAACGGAGATTGAGGATCGCGATGTCCTCGCAGCCGACGCCCAGTTCCGGACGGATCTCGTTGGTCATGGCATGGACCGCGCTGACGTCGCCGCCGACCTGGCGAAGCACATCCACGACATGGATGCCGCCGTCCATCAGGTGCCCACCGCCCGATTCGGCGGCGCTGCCGCGCCATTCGCGATTGCGTTCGGCGGGCTGCCAGTAGGCCATTGATGCCTGCAAGCCGACCAGCGTTCCGATGTCTCCTGCACGCACCATCGCCGCCGCCTGGATCACATTACCGGCCATGCGCATCGGTTCGCCGTGCATCAAAATCACGCCTGCCGCCTGCGCGGCCTGGATCATCGTGTCGCACTCCTCCGGATCGCGGGCGAGCGGCTTCTCGCAGAAAATCGCTTTGCCCGCTTTCGCGGCGGCGAGGGTGGCGGCGGCATGGAGATGGTGGGGCAGGCAGAGATCGACCGCTTCGATCTCCGGATCTGCCAGTAAGGCGGCATAGTCGGTCACGATCTGAGGGGCGTCTTCTCCCGCCTGGGTCGCAGCCTTTTCCGCCCGTTCGCGCACGGTATCGCAGCAGGCGGCCACACGCACTCTTTCGGCATGGTACCGATACGCTCTCAGATGGGCGCCGCTGATGTCTCCACATCCCACAATCGCCACGTTCAGGCGTGCCATATTTCTTACGGGTCCTCTCTTGTTTCGGCGGGTGCCCTACAAGGGGCGGAATGGAATTTAGGATCTTCGCGCGCTCCGAGTAATCGGGAGCAGCGTGTTCACAACACCTTTGATTTTACCCCATCGCAAGCCCCGACAAATCTGCTCCCAAACGGAATGGCTTCCTCCTTCCACATTTTGCGGAAGGACAAACCGGGCGTTTCCCGTAGAGAAATCGAATGAGGGAGGCATTTGCTTGCGAGAGGGCGAAAATACCGGAAGCGGCGTTCGTTGCGCCCCACCACCTTCGAGGAGGAACCTGTGGCTATTCACATTCACGAACTCAATCATGTCGCGCTGCATGTCAGCGACCTGGACGCTTCCATGCATTTTTACGGAGAGGTCATCGGCCTGCCGCAGAAAGCGCGTCCTGCCTTCGATTTCCCCGGCGCCTGGTACGCCTTCGGAGATCAGGAACTGCATCTCATCGCGGACCCCAATATGACATCCGCCTCCCGCCGTCATCACCACTTCGCTCTGCTGGTGGACGACACCTACACGGCCAAAGCGGAATTGACCGAAAAAGGCATCACGGAGTTCCGTGGTCCTGCTCCCCGCCCCGACGGCGCGATGCAACTCTTCTTCAACGACCCGGATGGCTACGTCATCGAAATGTACACCTCTCCGCCTGTATAAGCGTCCGCTGTCAGGCAGGCAACTGTTGTTGAAGAACGATCCAAGAATAGAGTGCTTAATGCGCCCGGATAACACCGCAAACACGACAGCCCCGCCCGATATACAGCACAAGAAGCAGGTCGCCTCTGACAGGAATTCCCTGAATTTTGCCCGCCGCGCCGGGTCGTTCCGGCGTCAGAGAGGCTGGGGCATGACGATTGGCTTCAGCGGGCTCTTCCTGAGCGTAGCGTCGCTGGTGATCATGAACAAGTTTCCGGGTCTGGTCCCTATCAATTATATTGGAGCCGTTCCTATAGGGATGATTGCGGTCGCGGCCGTGGCGCTTCCCTGGGCGACAATGGCGAATGTATGGCTCAATCGCATGATCGAGGACGCAAAAAAATCGCAAGACAAACGCAAGGTCGGCGTCCTCCTGGATGCCTTTCAGGAGTATGCCGCGCTCGCGCATAGATATCAGAATGATCGTAAGCGAATCGACGTGCTGCGGCTGATCGTGGCAGATGTGACACAGCCCCTGAAAGTGATCCTGCCTCAGATGGAAGAGGTCGATGCCATTCTCTTTACGCCTGCTCAGCGTAAAACCCTGCGCCTTCTGCTGCGGAACCGGGATTCCGCGACCGTCAGGAGTGCGCTGCAGGCGCTGGGCAAGATCGGAAATGGCGCCGATCTCCCAATGATCCAACAACTGGCGAACGGAGCGTGGACCGCAGCAGTAGATCCGGGCCTTGCGGAAACTGCCCAATCGACATCCGTACAGATCCTGGCGCGTCTCGCAGAGCTGAACAGTACACAGACCCTGCTCCGAGGTTCCGCCATGCACGAGGGCGTTCCGACGGAATTGCTGCGCCCTGCAATCTCGCAGCCGGATCAAACAGATGCCGAGCAGTTGCTGCGCGCAGATCAATAGGATTGAGAATTCGAGAAGAGATAAGGGAAGACCATGCTCCTCAACAGGAAGGTCTGCTATGGAAGGAAAACCGTGTTGTTCACGCCC
>JAYUMV010000326.1:0-15428 GCA_043762265.1 Chthonomonadaceae bacterium
ATCGAACTCGGCGACGCTCTGCTGACCCTTGCGAACCAGGAGACGGCGCTCCCCTTGCCGCGTCTGACCGGCGAGCGCGGACGCACCGTCGGGCAGCTCAAACTGTTCGCCGCCTTGCTGCGCGAAGGCTCCTGGGTCGAGGCGCGTATCGATACGGCCCTGCCGGATCGTCAGCCTCTGCCGCGCGCCGATCTAAGGCGAATGCTCTTGCCGCTCGGCCCGGTCGGGATCTTCGGCGCCAGCAACTTCCCCTTCGCTTTCTCCGTCGCGGGAGGAGATACCGCCTCCGCTCTGGCGGCAGGGTGCCCGGTCGTCGTCAAGGCGCATCCGGCTCATCCCGGCACTTCCGAACTGGTAGCACGCGCCATCGAGCGCGCGGCGCTGGTCACCGGCATGCCGGAAGGCGTCTTCTCGATGGTGCATGGGATGAAAGAGGCGGGCCTGGCGCTCGTGCGGCATCCGAAACTGGAAGCGGTCGGATTTACCGGTTCGCTGGGGGCCGGTCGTGCGCTGTGCGATGCGGCGGCCGCGCGTTCCAAGCCGATCCCGGTCTACGCGGAGATGGGCAGCGTGAATCCGGTGTTCGTTCTGCCGGGCGCACTTAGGGAGCGGGGCGAGAAGATCGCCGAAGGGCTGGCACAGTCGGTGACCCTCGGTGTCGGACAGTTCTGCACCAATCCAGGGGTAGTCGTGGGCCTGAAGAGCGAGGGACTGACGGGTTTCCTCCGGACCGCTGCAGAGCGACTGAGCGCTGCTGCTCCCGGCACGATGCTCTATCCCAACATCCAGAAGGCGTTTGTGCAGGGCACAGAGCGTTTGAAGAATGCAACGGGTGTTCAGGCCGAAAGCCAGCCGCAGACGGCTGCCGACGCGACCCTGACGCAGGTGAACGCGATGCTGTTTTCTACCGATGCCGACCACTTCCTGGGCGCACACGATCTGCGCGAAGAGGTGTTCGGGCCGACCTCCCTGGTTGTGGCTTGCGGAACGCCTGAAGAGCTTGAAAGCGTCGCCAACAGCCTGGAGGGCCAGTTGACGGCGACGGTCCATGCCAATGCCGACGACCTCAAGCGGTATCGTGGCCTGATCTCGATCCTGGAGACGAAGGTCGGGCGTCTGCTCTTCAACAGCTTTCCGACCGGCGTCGAAGTCTCCGCAGCGATGCAGCACGGTGGCCCGTATCCGGCAACCTCCGACAGCCGCACCACCTCCGTCGGAACGGCGGCCATTCTGAGGTTTGTCCGCCCCCTCTGCTACCAGGACTGCCCTCAGGAGCTGCTGCCCGCCGAACTTCAGGATGCCAATCCCCTGCAGATCTGGCGACTCGTCGATACCGAGTGGAAACGCTAACTGAACAAACTCGGCGACACTCCGTCTACGAAACTGGAAATCAAAACCTGCGGGCGGCAGAGCACTCCGCCCGCATCGTAGCATAAGGAGAAATCGCATGAACCGTTGGAATCGACTGGCGCTTGCTGTGAGCGCCCTGGTAGTATTGAGTGTGCCGGTCCTGGCGCAGACACCTCCCCCAGCGGCGACCCCAGGGGCCGCAAAAGTTAAAGGCGTCGCCAGGGGCGGGCAGGGCCGACGCGGGGGCATGACCACTCTTCCGGTCAGCGCTATCGACGCGCTCGTGACGCTCACCCCCGATCAGAAATCCAAGATCAGCGCGATCGAAGACAAACTGAAGGCGGATGTCGCGGGAACCGCCGGGGACAAAGTCAAGTCTCGTGAACTGACGACTGCGGCCAACGCAGACATCAAAGCGGCGCTGACGACAGAACAGCAGAATATGCTGGCTGAGAAACTTCCGATCGTCATGCTGCTCAACCAGAGCAAGGCCGTTCCCGCCGCCGTGTTCGCCGATGTGAAGTTGACTTCCGACCAGATGGACAAGATCAAAACGATCGCCGTCGGAACCCAGGATAAAATGAAAGCCCTGACCAAGGAAGACCGCAAGATCCAGAACCCCATCCTTCTTGCGGACTTCAAGACGCAGGTGGATGCGCTCCTGACCGACGCCCAGAAGGCGACCATCGGCAAAATGCCGAAAGCTGGCAAGAAGAAGATCGCTGTCTGATCCGACCGCCGCAAACAGATACCAAGAAAAAGCGGGCCGAATTGTCTCTTACGACAGTTCGGCCCGTTTGCACTTCAATACCCACATCAGGCTGGGGAAATACGCACCCGCCGGCCATCAACCTGGACACGCCCTTCCGCACAGAACTGTACCGCCCGCACGTAGGCTTGATGCTCCGCCTTGATGACTCGTGCCGCCAGAGTCGCAGGCGTATCGTCCTCTTCCACCGGCACCGCGATCTGCACCACAATCGGCCCGTTGTCGTAGTGTTCGTCCACAAGATGCACGGTGCATCCGGAGACCTTCATCCCGCTCTCGATTACGGCGCGGTGAACATGCTCTCCATACATCCCTTGCCCGCCAAACAGAGGGAGCAGTGCAGGATGCACGTTGAGGATACGCCCCGAATAGGCGCCGACCACTGCGTTCGGCAACTGGCGCATATACCCTGCCAAACAGATCAGGTCCACTTCATGCCGACGCAAAATCCGCAGCAGCGCCTCGGCATATCCGGCATCATCGCCCTCATATTTGCGCGGTGACACGACCGAAGTCGCTACACCTGCGACCCTGGCGCGTTCCAGTGCCGGCGCGTCCGCCCTGGTCCCGATGACGACCGCGAAGCGGCCTGCGATCTCGCCTGCCTCACAAGCCGCCAACAGCGCCCCCAGATTGGAACCCCGCCCCTGTCCGGAGACCATCGCCGCGATTTTGAAAGGGAAAGAAGACACATTTTCTGCCATGAGGCTCGGAGAACTCCTGTCGTTTGGTCCCTCATTGTACCTTACGCCAGGGAGGGAAACAGAAATGCCAAGGCACAGCAGGAAACGCCTGGAGAGCGCAGGCATTTCTTGATTCCCCGCTCTTCTTCCTGATTTTCGGACAGGATTCCCCGCGGGGTGTACAGAACAGAAAGGCATGAGAAAGAAGAGTATCAAGCGCGTGGCGTTTACGGCGCTCCTGGTGGGCATGGGAGCGCTGGGAGGATGTACGCGGACCGTCAATCGGTCGGCGGAGCGTCGTATTCGGGATGTCCTACCGGAGGTTTTAGGACCGGCGCGGCAGTATCGGGCACATATCGACGGTGCGCCCGAAAAGACCGTGGCGGGTCAGTTGGCGGCAGTAACGATCGATGGGGACGATGTGCAGTTGCCGAATGGGTTGCTGTTGGATCGGCTCCATCTTGAGTTGAAGGGAATCGATCTGGACACGAAGGCGCAGCGGGTGCGGAGTGTGCGAGAGGCACGGTTTACCGCTACGGTAGGGGAGAACAGTTTGAACGAGTTTTTGGCCGGGGAGGCTCCGGAGGGGGAGACGATCCAGAAACTCCGATTGACCCTCAACGATGGCAGGGTCACGTTGGCGGCGGAGCGCGTGGTATTGGGAATTGGCGTGCCTTTCCGCTTTACGGGGCCGTTGCGTTTGCTCCCGACGCACCGCATAGAGCTCGATCCGACTCGTTGGGTGGTCGTTGGTATTCCCATCACAGGGAGGCCGCTCCAGTTCCTGAAGGAACGCTTCGAGCAGTCGGTCGATCTTTCCACTCTGCCATTTCCCGTACAGGTTTCTGCGGTGACGACGACAAAAGGGCAGCTTACTCTCTCCGGAACAGCGGACGTGGCCGCGCTGTTACGATCAGCGCAAGGGCGCGAACCGCATTGATGGACATAAGAGGGCAGCAAAATTGAGCAGTTCCGAGGAGGATCGTTATGCGGATTGGGAGCCGACCGTGGAGACGGCGCTGTCGGAGGGCGGCAGTGTGCTCCTGATCGGCGGGATGGATGTCGGCAAGACGACTTTGACGCGTCTGCTGGTCAACCGGGCGGTCGCAGCGGGGAGACGGGTCGCGCTCCTGGACACCGATCCGGGGCAGTCGGAAATCGGGCCGCCGGGCTGCATCGGTTTGGCGTTTGCGGAGGCTTCGGTCGGGGCGCTGTCGGATCTTGCGCCGCAGGCATTGGCTTTTGTAGGCAATACCTCCCCGGCTTCCCATCTGCTGGAACACGCTGCCGGGACGGCACGCCTCGCCGCGCTTGCCGGAGACCGAATGCTGGTCGTCGATACCTGCGGCTATATTCAGGGCGGAGGGGCCAGACGTCTCCACCAGATCGAGTTTGACCTCTTGCAGCCGGCGCATGTCATCGCATTGCAGAGGACGGGGGAGTTAGAGCCGATTCTCGCACCGTTGCGGCATCGGACCGGATGTCGTGTCCATACGCCTCCCATTCCTGCCGCTATCACGCGGAAGTCTCCCTCGCTGCGGACTCAGCGGCGCGCGATGCGCTTCGCCTCTTACTTCGAAACGACGACACTGCACACTTTCTCCTTCGACGACGTTGCCCTGGTCGGAACCTGGCTGGGCGGCAGCGACCCGTTGCCACCACATCTGCTCAAATTTCTCAATCAGGCGTTGGGATTCCATACCCGTGTCTACCATGCGGAGATGTGCGATCGGGTTCTGGGCCTGATGGTGAGCAAGCCCCTGCCGGCGGAGACAGCAGGGCTTGCGATGGTGCAGGAGCAGTTGAAACAGCAGTCGATCGCCATAACCGTCGCCCCGAACCTGCATCATCTCCTGCTGGGGCTTGAGAGCGGGAATGGCAAACTGCTCGGTCTCGGTCTACTGGAAGCCCTCGACTTCCGCCGCCGTACGCTGGGGGTCCGAACGCCGGTGCGCACCCCGCAAGCGGCCCACATTCTCCGCTTCGGCACCCTGCGCCTCACGCCGGATGGAAAAGAACTGGGCTCTCTCCGCCCCAACGACCTGTAAAACTCGTCTTCTGCTGTTTTCGGCGAAGAAGCGTGCCTGCTTCAGCGGGCCTTCGAATGCACAGCATCCCCCAGCGGAGGGTTTTAGCCCGGCGTCACATCGCTGCCAGGTTTCATCTGAATGGTCTTGAACCTAGGGTACTTCGGTCTTGCGGAACGTGAATTTCGCGCCGCGCATGGTAGTCCATTGTTCGTTCTGCGCAGGAGTGAGCAGTTCAAGGAGTTTGGCTTCCGTCTCTGCTTTCGCTTTATTGATCTCTTTGCTATGCATGGCATCGTAGATCTTTTTCTGCATTTGGGCCATTCGTTCTTGAGGCGTCAACGTTCCACCGTCCTGTCCGTTCCCGTTCGGAGAGATGGCCGGGACCATGGCTGTCATCATGACCTTCTGCTGAGTATCCATAAAATCTTTGACGCCAAGGTTGACTTTACCGGTCTGGTCGGTCGTCAGTTTCAGGGAAGCCGCGACTTTCGGGTCGCTCAGAGCGAGGATGCCACGCCATCGAAGATCGAGTTCATGCAGGCGAGTGATCTGTTTCGGACGGAGAATCGCTTCCGTCCGTTTGTCCAGATCTCCTTGAAAGGTTTGGACGGTGGTAGCGAACTGGTCCATGCGGTCTTGGATCTGATCCTTCTGCTGGTCCTGCGGTACATTTTGCAGCGCCTTCATGCTCTCCTGAATGCTGGAACGCAGGGTCACTTGAAACTCTTGCTGGGATTTTGTGCGGAGCTCATCCATCGCGTTCTGCTGCTTGAGGTCGAGACCGATCTCATTACGAACGTCGTTGCGCTGCAGCAGTTCCAACGCCGCGCTATGGGTGGGATCGGCGATGCCTCCCGCCTGTCCGGCGAAACCGTAAAAGAGCGATGGCGGCAGCTTGAAACCCTGAAGAGGATTGGCGGGTGGGGTAGTTTGCGCACCTACAGGGAGAGCAATGCTACTGAACCCACCGAACAGCGCGGCAGCGCCGAGCAAGGCAAACAGCTTTTTGAACAGCATCTTGGGAAGTCCTTTTCGAGTAAGAATTCGTGCGTTTCGTGGGGTGGCGTACGACACCGAGTGTACACTACGGACGTTGGCTTTTCAGAGTCATCTGGAAAGCCAACAGTGGAATGGAAATCACTGATCCATATCACGGAAGGTGAATGGGGCTCCGATCATTGTCTGCCAGGTCACGGCGGTCTGAGGAGAGACAGTGGCGACGAGTTTCGCTCCCATCGCGGCGCGGCCCTTCTCAAAGTCACGCAGGGCTTTCCTCTGCGCCGCTTGCTGCTCGTCCAGTGTCAACGGCACGGCTGGCGGTGTTGACGCGGCGGGCGGAGGGGGCGCGGTCACCGGATTGGCGGACGCTCCTGGGATGGCCACGGCATTTCCGTTAAAACGGCCCCGCATGCCTGCTGGCAGCATCGATTCCATCAGTTTCTGGCGGGCATCGGTGAACTCTTTGTAGGAATCCTGCACCTTCTTCTTGTCTTCAGCGCCGAGAGCCGCCATATCCGCAACCTTGGCATCGACCAGAGAGAGCGGACCGCGCCAGCGCAGATCGAGTGCGGTCAGGCGCTTGCGCTGCTTTGGAGTCAAGATTTCGTCTATGCGTTTGAGGAGGTCGTCCTGGTAACCGGCAGCGAGGCCCTGGGCTTTGTTGGTCAACTCCTGCATCTTCTGCTGCCGGTCTTCCAGAGACAGGTTCTGGGCCGGTCCACGCAGACCTTGCATGAGGCCGAACATCTCCTGCCTCATCTTCTGTTGATCCTGTGCCTGAACATCCTTGAGGCCGTCCAGAGCGATCTTCTGTTTGAGGTCTAGGTTTAAAGCGTTTTGAACATCAGGACGATAGATCAGAACCATCTTAGCGGAGGAGGCAGGATCGATGATGTTGCCGCCCATCCTCATCTGCATCGGGTTGCCAAATGCTCCGGGTGCCATCGGTCCGAATCCGCCCGGGTTGGCTGGACCACCGTTCAGACCGCCGCCCTGAGCTTCGGCAGAGGTAACGCTGAGACCCAGCCCCAGTGCGGCGGTCAGGCCGACCAGCGCGAAAAGAGTTTTGATTTTCATCCGTCGATTGCTCCTGTATTCTGGCGAGAAGTAGCCGCCCGGTAGGTGAGGACGGTCGATAGGGAGAGCCTTATACGAGGAAAAGGTTCTGTCCTGAATCTCTCCTGAGTAGGTTTGCTCTCACTGCAAATTCGAATGGCAATGCATACCAATAGTATAGACGAGGCCAGACCGAAAAAGTTAGCCCCGGTACAACGATTACGCCATAGGCTGATGGTGCAGGGCCGCATACCGACCGGTGACATGGTGCTCCAACTGGCGCTCGATGTCGGAGAGCAGGCTGCTGGCTCCAAACCGAAAGAGGGTAGGGCGCAGCCAGTCGTTGCCCAGTTCTTCCTTGATGAGAATGAGCCAGTCCAGCGCCTGCTTGGCGGTTCGGATCCCTCCTGCCGGCTTGAAGCCGACCTGGAAACCGGTTCGCTCATGATAGTCGCGGATACATCGGGCCATGATGAGGCTGACAGGCAGCGTCGCATTCATACTCTCTTTGCCGGTCGAGGTCTTGATGAAGTCCGCTCCGGCCATCATGCAGACCTGGCTTGCGCGGGCAACGTTGCGCAGGGTGCCGAGCTCGCCGGTAGCCAAAATCGTCTTCATGTGTGCCTCCCCGCATGCCTCCCGGAAAGCAGCCACCTCGTCATAGACGGCGGTCCAGTCGCCGTTCAATACGTGGCGGCGGGAGAGGACGATATCGATCTCCTTCGCACCCGCCGCGACCGACTCTCGTATCTCCTGCACTCGCAAGGCAAACGGACTCAGACCTGCCGGAAACCCCGTCGATACGGCGGCGACCGGGATACCGGAACCTCGCAGCGCTTCGACCGCTGTTTCGACCATCTCATGGTAGACACACACGGCGCCGACCGTCAGGTTCAGGTGAGACACGCCCAACGCCTTCAACAGGTCAGCCCGAACAGGCTGCCGTGCTTTGGCGCAGAGACGCCGCACATTGCCGGGCGTATCGTCACCTGCCAGCGTCGTCAGGTCGATGCAGGAGATCGCCCGGAGCAGCCAGGCAGCCTGCCACTCCTTCTTGACGGTACGACGTGTGGTCAGAGTGGTGGCCCGTCGCTCGGCGGCGCTCCGGTTGACCTGGAGGGTTTTGATGCGATCCAGTTCCAGCGCTATGCCCGGATTTCTCACCGGGGCGAGTTTGAACGCGTCTAGCATCGATTCGGTGTCCTGTTCCCTTGGGATGAGTTGAACAATGCCTGCGGTTTCCGAGGTAGATTTGCGGACCGCGTAAATCTAGTGGACGTTCAGCAGGTGGATAGCCAGATAGCAGAGCGCTGCGACGGTGGCCGAGGCTGGTATCGTCAGCGTCCAGGCGATGAGCATTGTCTGTGCGACCGACCAGCGTACCGCCGAGAAGCGCCTTGCGGAGCCCACTCCGAAGATGCTGCCCGAAATCACGTGGGTCGTGCTGACTGTCTTACCGGTCAGAGTCGCGTAGAGGATGACCAGGCTTGCCGTGGTCTCCGCCGCGAAACCGCTGACGGGCTCAAGCCGGATGATCTTATGGCCCATCGTCTTGATGATACGCCATCCGCCCATCGAGGTTCCTGCGGCCATTGCCGCTGCGCATGCCAGCTTTACCCATAGCGGCACCGGCGCTTTCGCCAGGGGATGGACGCTAAGTGTGGTCAGGGCGAGCGCGATGATCCCCATGCTCTTTTGGGCATCGTTGCTGCCATGTGCAAAGGACATGATGGCGGAAGAGACGATCTGCAGACCCCGAAACACGCGCCCGGTTTTGGCGGCTTGCGCGTTCGCAAAGAGCAGCGTGATCAACGCCATGACTCCGAACCCGATGACAAATCCCGCCAGCGGAGACATTACCAGGGGCAGCACGACTTTGTCGAGCACCCCTTTCCACAGGATGGTCTGCGGCCCGCCATGGATCCATGCCGCTCCGACCAGTCCGCCCACCAGAGCGTGTGAAGAGCTGCTGGGAATGCCGAGGTACCAGGTTGCCAGATTCCAGACGATAGCGCCCAAAATCGCGGCCAGGATCACCTGGAGGGTCGCGCCGGTCACGAGGCCTTTCGCGATCGTCTCAGCCACCTTGGTAAAGCAGAGCGCGCCGAAGAGGTTGAGGCCTGCTGCCATCAGGATCGCGGCGCGGGGCGAGAGCACCCGAGTCGAGACCACCGTCGCAATGGCGTTCGCGGTATCGTGGAAACCGTTGATAAAATCGAAGGCCAGCGCACAGACCACGATTAGTGTCACGAGAAACATGGTTGTCCTTGTCTAAAGAGAAAAGGGGAAACCCTGTGTTTCGCCCGCCCTTTAGTTTACCTTGTGTGCGAACGTTTCGACCTTTCTGAGCGCAGATGTCCGCAAATGTTAAGAGAATGTTAAGAGAGCGCGAAGATTCAGGTATCCTGTATGCAAATCTCTTCTTCCGCTGCGGGGAGGGGAGGACCGTGGGAAGGATACATACAGAAGAGAATGTTTGCGAATAAATGGAATGCGACGTACTACGATCTCCTGGATGCTCAGGCGGAGGCCGCCCACCGTGCGGCAAAGACTTTTCACGCTCTGGTGGGCGATTTCGGCAATATCACGGACTATCTAAAACAACTCGAACAGATCGAGCATGAGGCGGACGAACTCACCCGGAGCTTTGTCAATAAGGTAAACACCCAGTTCATCACGCCTCTGGATAAAGAGGACATGCATATGCTTACGGCACGTCTTGACGATGTCACGGATACGATCGAAAAGGCCGCCTCTCACATTCAAGTCTATCGTCTACGTTCGCCTCGCCCTGAACTGAAAGCGATGGTCGAGATGCTGGTGGCGATCACCAGTGAGTCGCAGAAAATTGTCGCGCAGTTGCGCCTGGGCTTGAGCCAACCCACGCTTCCCGCCATGCTGGCAGGCATCCATGCAATGGAGACGCGGGTCGACCGGCTCTTTCGAAAGGCTCTGACGACCCTCTTCGACGACGAGGCGTTGGACACGCGGCTTGTCATCAAATGGAAAGAGGTCTACGAGTTGGTCGAAGAGGCGATCAACCAGACGGAGAAAGTGACCGGTATCATCGAGACCTTGATCATCAAATACGCTTGAGACAGATCTGTATCAGGTAGCCCCCAGCCGATACGAGCCGCAGAATTCGTTCTGCGGCTCGTGTCTGTGGAGACGTGGTTGGTGCGCTGCGCCGTACCACGAGGTCCTATGCGCCAGGACACGTATCAGTTCTGGATTTTGGGGTCGATATAGAGACGGCCCTCGCGAACGGCTTGGATCGCCTCCATGAGGCTTTCCAGGCCGGAAGACTTCGCAACGAAACCGTTTGCTCCCAGGCGCATTGCCGCCTCGACATAGAGGGGCTCAGAATGATTGGACAGAATGATGATTGCGACCGGATTCTTCTCGTTACGCAGATATTGTAAGACCTCTAAACCGCTCATCTGCGGCATTTTGATGTCCGTCAGAAGGAGATCGGGTTGCAGGGAATGGACGGCTCGAATCGCCTCCAGACCATCGGCGGCTTCACCGACCAATTCCAGCGCTGCATCCTCCGTGATGAGAAGGCATAGACTGCGGCGTACGACCGCGTGATCATCTGCAAGAACGATTTTTACAGGCATTTTAGGACTACTCTTTCCGGGGTCCGCCCACATTATCTCACCGAATACTTCTCGACGAGGAGAACGAGGAGGTCCTTTAATGGCCCTTTCGTATCCTTCTTACGCCCCTGGGTTATGGCCTTTTATTACGGCTAACTCTTGCGTTTTCGAAAGTTCTGTTTTGTACGTGCATCCTCCTCCTCAATTCAAAGACCTATTGGGCGATTCCAAGGGACGACGTCAGGAACGTGATCGCCTCCTGGATATGTCGGTCCCAGTAGCTCCAGTCGTGAGCGCCCGGATTCTCAGCGTACACGTGTGAGTAGCCGATCTCTGCCAGATACGTATGAAATGCACGATTGTCGTCCAGCAGAAAATCTTCTGTTCCACAGTCGATGCGAAGGGCCGGGCGTTGTGCAGGATCTAAGCCTTTTGCCAGCGTGTACAGATCGTTGGGGCCGCCTACCGGATCCATGCCGACCACCCGAGCGAACTCCCGATGCCACGATTGTTCCGACAGAGTGGGAAAGGGCCGATGCGCGAATCCCATCGCCCCCGAGAGGCTCACGGCAGCGCAGAACATGTTGGGAAATTTGAGCGCGAATTTCGCGGCCCCGTATCCACCCATCGAGAGACCTGCCAGCACGCGGCCTTCCCGCGTCGGGTTGGTATGGAACATCGTATCGATATAGCCGATCAGGTCGCGAATGATCGCGGTTTCGTACGCAAAGCCCTGTTCCGCATCGCAGTAGAACCCGCGCCCGCTATCCGGCATGACAACGATCAGCGGGAGAGCTCTCACATACCGTTCGATGCTTGTCAAGCGCGTCCAGGCGGAATGATCATCCGACAGGCCATGCAGTAGATAGAGCACAGGGAACGGCCCCTTGTGCGCAGCATCCGGTAGGAGAACGGTGGCCGCCGTCGCCTTCTCCAATGCCTTGCTGGAATACTTCAGTTCACAGAACGCCATCGCGCGTTGCCTCCTCGCAAATTGTGTAGGGCTCGTTTCGGCAGAGAGGACGGCAATTCCTGCGGCATTCCGTTCGTGTTCCAGAAGGGATTCGTCCCAAGGAGGTCGTTGCGCAAAAAAGCGAGGAAGCAAGAAGGGTAGACGGCGTAGGACATGAGGACGAAAGGCAGTACCGAACCGCGTGGCACAAATCGGCTCCGACAAACTTCTATTGTCGGAGCCGATTTCCATTTCGATCTTGACTTCCAAAACTACGGACGCGTGGCGTTCCACATGTTGAGTTCAGGATGATTTTTCGGGTCCGGATTAGTGGCAGTAGGGCGCATCGCCTTGACATGGCCATCGCAGAAGGCAAAGTTGGTGTTCAGACTATGCGCGGCGGTGACGGCGCCATTGGGGCCGTTCGGGGCCGCGGCGGTTGGGTTACGCGTGCCGTCCGGCAGCTCGCCCGGAGAGTTCCAATCCCACCAGTTGACGCCAGTGAACAGACAGCCCGTTCCGAAGTCGGAAGCGTTCTGCTTCTCGTGCTTCTCGCCAAGCATGATCGTCTCCGACGGGCGCCCTATCGAGCTGTCTGCGCGGGTCGTCGTTCCCATCCAACCCGTCGCCAATTCGGCCTTCGGCTGCACAAGGCCCATGACACCGAACAGCGAGTTCAGACTTCCGTCCCATCCGATGAGACCGTTGGAAGCGTAGGAGACGCGAATCCCGGCCCAACTGATTCCGGGATCCAGAGCGACGCTGTCGTCAGGGCATCGGAACACCTGATAGTTTTTGACATAGGGCTGAACGTTTCGGATCCAGGTGTTCTGCCACCAACTGTTTCCGAGTCCGATCGGAAACGATCCGTCGTAGTCCTGGGTGTACATCATGACAGACGTACCGAGTTGTTTCATATTCGAGATACAACTGATGGCACGTGCCTTTTCACGGGCCTGTGCAAAGACCGGGAAGAGAATGGCTGCTAAAATAGCGATAATAGCGATGACGACTAAAAGCTCGATCAGCGTGAACGCTCTGTTGCGGGTTGACATGGAACTCTCCTTTGATGTTCGGTTTACTATAGGATCGATGAGAATGGAACGGTAAAATTAGTTGCCGCCTCCAAGGGGCGGAGCCTTCGCATCGGCAGCTGGACTGCCGTGGTCGCGCATGTACCGTGCGGCCTCTGCCGGCATCTCTTTGGGTGGGTTCTTAAACTTCTCTTCTTCCTGTTTCGTGACGTTGTTGCCGTTCTGGCAACCAGCCACAGACAGCCCTGCGAACAGAACCAGACCTAAGAGACCCAGGGAACCCCGAGATCGTGATGACAAGGAACTACTCCTTTGTTGAAATTGCGGCATAGAAGGCACGGCATGTTCCGATTAGGAATCGCAATGGCGATCGACCGCTAGAGGGCACGACACGAATCCCGGCGGATGAGCGAGACCGGGATATGAGTGCTGAAGGCAGGATCCAACCCCTCGGTGGATCGGTTGTCCTGCATACGTGCATGGAGTCGCCTGACGGCCAGGCGTCCCATGAACTCTTTGTTCACGCGCATTGTCGTCAAAGGCGGATCGACATGCGTGGTAAAAGGAATATCATCAAAGCCGATCAGGCTGAGATCCTCCGGGATCTTTTGTCCGAACTGTCGGCTCAGGCGCACAACGTCCAGGGCCTGTGCATCGTTCGCGGCAACGAGCGCTGTGGGAGGATGTGCGGACCGAAACACGGCTCCAAATGCCGATGCACACTCGGCCTGGTTCTGACCGGACACGATCTGCATCGGTTCGACGCTGGCTCTTGCCTCGCTCATGGCTACCCGATATCCGCGCAGGCGGTCACGAAACGTCGTTACTTCCGGTTTCATGACATAGAATCCGATACGCCGATGACCGAGTTGCAGCAGGTGCTGGACAGCAGCATACGTTCCAGCGAAACCGTCCGATATCACGCTCTCGAACTGGCCGGTCTCATCACGATTGTCGAGCAGAATGATCTGCGGCACATGTTTTGCAAAGGCAGCCAGGATGGAAGGCTCGGCGGTGCCTACGACCAGTATCCCCCCGACCGCCTTTTTCAGTACCATACGGGGCAGTTCCAGAGACATCGCATGTCTATCTGTGGTATGCAGCATCAGATGGAGGCCCAGTGTGGCGGCTTCGGACTGTGCTCCTGCCAACATCGGCGCATAAAAGTCGTTCGACTGTAAGTTATCGTTTGCATCCGCCGCAAAGAACTGAAAACCGACACACAAATTTGCAGAAGTTACATGAGTTACATTGAGGGGGGTGCGGCGCTGACGCGGGCGGTAGTCGAGGAGGCGGGCAGCCTCCAGTACGCGCTGCAGCGTAAGGTCGTTCATTAGTTCTGGGGAACTGAAAGTACGTGACACGGATGCGACAGAGACACCTGCTTTTTGTGCGACATCGTGAATAGTTGCCATGCTGAGATTATAACACAAACATGCATTGCTGTCAATGTAAATTTCAGTAAATAGGCCAATGCAACAGAAATTTTATTTCAGTAGATGCTCTGAAGGGATTCACTGGAAGAGACAATGGATTTGTTTTTATGCGTGTAGTGGCATTTGTTTATGTCATTGAGCGCTCGTATTGCGGGTGATCCGAGCATTCGGCGGAATTTTGACATTTGCGCTTTGTTGTATTCTTGCGAGGAGACGAGCGAGTTTGACCCGCTATGGGGGTTATGATATACTAAGAGGGTAGGAGACGGCCGAGGGCGACCGTCGCGCCCTCAAAGGAGATAGGTTCACTATGGCAAAACGCGACCGACCGGTGATCATTCTGCCGGACGATGACGATAATGGATCGATACCCCGACCGAATCTGCGCAAGGTCTTCCTCTTGCTGGGGCTGTTTCTGATCCTCTTTGTGCTCTATCACGACGCGGTTCCGCTCTATACCGACTGGCTCTGGTTTCAGGAGGTCGGCTACTCCGGCGTCTTTACGACGATCATCCTCGCGAAGACCGTGCTCTTCGTCGTGGTCGGGCTGCTGTTTTTTGCGCTGTTCTACGGCAATGCGCGGCTCGCCCGTCGGCTGGCTCCAGAACAGGCGGATCGGTTTTTGATGGAGCGGTTCGGCCCGGAGTGGGGCCAGTCGCTGCAGCGTGGGCTCAACTGGATCCTCTTAGGAGGCTCGGTGTTTCTCAGCCTGTGGGCGGGTCGGCTCGCTGCGGAAAGCTGGACCCAGTGGCTCGAATTTCAGAACGCCGTGCCGTTCCATCGCATCGATCCTGTCTTCGGCAACGACATCAGTTTCTACGCGTTTCGACTGCCGTTTCTCAACACACTGACCACCTTCGCGCTCGGAGCGCTGGCGATCACGCTGGTCGCCGTCATCGTGATCCATGTGGCCGATACCGCGATCGACTCGTTTGCCGGTCTGCCGGATGTCAAGGGCGGCGTTCGCACGCAACTGCTGTCGCTGGTTGCGGGCCTCGCGCTTGTGCAGGCTGTTGTCACACGCCTGGACGCTTATGATCTGCTCTTTAAGGACAACGGCATCTTTACCGGAGCCGGTTACACCGATCTGCACTATCGCCTGTTCGCGCTGAACCTCCAGATCGTCTTGCTGGTGCTGACGGCGGGAGCCTGCCTGCTGACACTCAAAAAGGGGCCGGGCTTTCGCTGGCCGCTGATCGGCGGCGCGGCCTGGCTTGGCACGATGCTGCTGGTGGGCAACGCGCTTCCGGCCGTCGTTCAGAAGACCGTTGTCGAGCCCAACCAGTTTACGCAGGAGCAGGAGTACTTGAAGCGTAATATCGCCTTCTCTCGGCAGGGGTTCGGGCTGGAGAACGTGCGCCGGGTCGATAACTTCCCCGCCGACAACAGTCTGACTGCCTCAGGGCTTCAAGCGAACCGCGATACCCTCGACAATGTGCGGCTTTGGGACTACGAGTACCTCGGCAAAGTCTACTCGCAACTCCAGACCATCAAGCCCTACTACAAATTCGAGCAGGTCT